>JAGRGP010000045.1 GCA_020445415.1 Gammaproteobacteria bacterium
TTGTCCGGGTTTTGCCATAGATCTATTTTGGTTAACTTTCCGTCCCGACCCTGGGTATACCAGAAACGGCCCGGATTTTTGGCGTGGAGGGTTTTGTGGTGCTCAGCAGCCTTGAGGACATGAACCGCATATCCGGTGGGTATATGAGCAACTACCTCTTTGGTATCGCCATCGATTACCGCTACCTTACCGACATCCCGCTCGATGACCAGGAAGAAATTCTCCCAGTTACGCCCGTGTAGGGGTTTGTCTGGATAGTCCTTGGGGTCCACGAATACGTGATGACGCTCTTTCATCAGTGCCAGGGACATCTCAGGCGGGACCGGGGGCTCCATCTGGACGTAGGTAGCCATAAGCTTGATTTCTTCCGGCGTCATGATGTCGTCGAAGTTATTCATGCCACCTTCGGTACCGAAGGTGATGATTTTTTCAAGGCGTTCCTGGCCCAGCTTCTGAGTATTTACCGGCTCCAGGTTTTTACCCGTGGCACCTTTGCGCAGTGTACCGTGGCAACCTGCGCAGCGTTGGAAATAAATGGTTTTTGCATTTTCAAAATCAGCTTCAGAGAGCGTGGGTCCAGCGGCTGAGACATTCAGGGCGATACCCGAAGCCGCAAACCCGATGGCCACTCCCAATGCCGATAGACCGAAATTCATTTTTTTCATCAAGACAATCCCCAAATCAATGGCTGTTTCTAGGAAGAAGCAAGGGTAAAAGTCCGTTGTGACGGTTATTTACCGGAGTTGTTACAATTATATAGGTGGCGAAAAAGATCTTTGACCTACATCAAAGTAGCCTCTCTCTACCGCTACGGATTGATCTGTTTTTTGTAACTAAATAAAGTGGCGGAGATCGGGTTTAAAGGTAAGCATTACCCCCGGAGCGAAAACTATTCAAGATTATGCAATCTATCAAGTCGATTTTTCGGTTGAAGGTCTGTTTTCGCTCCTTGCTTCCCTGATTTGAACCTGGTCCAGGCATGCTATAGCGACGATAAAAAACTATGTTTTATTGATCTGGATCAAAGACCGATCGATGGGCTGGGTTGGTTGCGCAATAGGCCAAGGCACCGGTAACGCTTGAGTCCAATTGTTTAGGCACGGCGAAAAAAATATGGGAAAATGATATAAAGACCGCATAACAACTCAATAAACTCATGGCAATCTGGAAACAGACATGAAGAGAAATTTCAGCGCCTTGATATTGGCGTCTATCCTGGGCTTGCTCATTGTTGCTATTGGGCTAGGATTTCTATTCGGCCCAGCCAACCCTGTTCCATGGATTCTTATCGCAGTCTTGGTCATCATCATTTTGGTCTATCGCCATGTTTCCACCAAGCACCAAGTTAAATGGAAAGACTCGTACAGTGTCGGCGTAAGTTCTTTGGACGAGGATCACAAGAAACTTATCGAATTGCTTAATCAGTTTCAGATAGCTTACAAGTATCACACCGGTGAAGAATATGAGCGCCACGCGTTGAATGAACTGGTGAATTATACGAAGTATCACTTCGAGCGCGAGGAACGGATGATGGCAGAGCGTGAATATCCAGACCTTGAGGCCCATAAAAAATTGCACCGGGATATGGTGATGGAAGTGGAAAAATTTTTAAAGGAATACGAATCGCGGGGGCATGAAGCGTTGGAGGGCGTTGCCACATACCTAAGCGATTGGCTTATCAACCACATTAACGGAATCGATAAAAAATATCAGTCGTATCTGGCCTAGCTTTTATCGCGCGACATTGGGTAGCGCGGAGTCAGGCTGTTGGTGCTTTTGCGTTTTCCCTTGCACTCTCGCCCGTTAGTCCACTTTAATTTTTTTAACGGAATCCTATCCATCCTCGAGCCGGATTTTTCAGGCTAGCTCACCTCATGCTTTTTCTGGTTACCATGTTCCCGGCGTGCAGAGTGGGAGACGTCAGCTGGCAATTGGATCGGTATCGGAAAACTCCCTAGCGAGCACTCGTTGTTGTTTTGGTTATATACGTTTATCTGTGAGAACACAGACGCTTTGGGAGCTCGCCCAGTGAGCACGCGATAACGTCAGTTGTAACCTCGACTGGAACATAAAATAAGGGGTACGGCTTACGCCGTACCCCTGAATTTGTGCTGAATTTAAGGGACCTTGATGGATCGCTGAAGACTACTATTTTTTCGCTTGATGCTCGGCCCGTAATTTCTTTTCTTCTTCCAGAATCGTATTCACCGCGGTCTTCAAGGGTGCCCAACCATACCAATGCATGTAGTCGTTACTGGCATGGAAAGCGCCCTGGAAAGTACGCTGGCGATATTCCAACATGATCAGATAGAGTTCCTGCTCAATCTTGGTTTTGGCATCATAGTATTGCAATAGGTCTGGGGCATATTTCCAGCCTTCTGGAACCCTCAGGATACCATCCCGGTACAGTCCCTGAACTGCTTGGATCGCTTTTGCGAACTCGTGGTCTGCTGCCTTGATGATTTCATCGGAAGCCTTGAAATGGGAATCGACAAATCCCTTTGAATGGCACTTGTTGCAGTTGGCTTTCATTTGCGTACGGATGGTGTTGAACTCTTCGGGACCACGCGCCGCCTGGGCTTGCACTACGATTTCCACAAATCGCTCGGTTGGCTGAAGCGATGCATCGAGAACCCCGGCCGCCTGAAGGATTAGCGCTCGGTCAAAGGTCCACTGAGGATCATCATCGACGTCCATATAATTGCCTGTTGGCAGGGCCGCGGCGAGCTTGGTTAATGGGTCCTTTAGGCTCGGAGCCACATCGATCAACGCCAATACATTCTCCTTAGTCGGGATCCGCAGTCCTAGGAATCCCCAGGGGGTCCTGACCTCATGATCGCCTTCCATCAGATGGCAAGACTGGCAAGTCGGCGCACGTGAATCTTCTTCGTGACCCTCGATTCCCCAAACGACACCGTGTTTGGCGGAGGTATACATTTCCCACTGTGGGTGGTCGAAGCCCATGTGGCAGTTGGAGCAGGCACGGGGGTCCTTGGCTTCGGACTTTTTGAAGCTGTGACGGGTGTGGCAAGCATCACATTGAGCATTTCCGTATCGATAATAAGATGCCTCCTTGCCGCCGTCATGGGTTATCTCCCCCATGTTTCCATCGGTGACACCCAGCAGGCCTTTTTCACCGATCTTGTGACAGCCGGAACACCCCCGATAACCTTGCTCCGTAATCGAGCCAGGCTGACCGTGCCAGGCGATCTGGGATTTCATTACCATCCAGCCCAGGTTGTGCTTACCGGACTTGTGCTGCTTCATCTGCTTCTTGTGGCATTCCCCGCAGGTCTCCGCCGTCGGCATGGCTGCCTTGGCGAAGTCTTCCATGGTCGTGTGTTCCTGGCCATGGCAGTCATGGCATCGGACCTCTTCTTCAGCCCGCTTGGTGTTGGCGTGGGGACTGTCTAAATGCTGTTTCACAATTCCGGGAGTGATATTGATGTGACAACCTAGGCAATCCTTGTGTGCCATTTGATCGTCACTCAGTTTTTTTGTCTGAGCTTCTGCCCCCACCAAAGTGCTGGCCGCTAACAATGTGCCACACACAAGAGTAGATAATATTCCGTAGATTCTCACATCACCTCTCCTTAAATTTCTTGTTAGTACTTAAATAGTTGTTGCTTACCCTAAAATTGCCACGCCTTCCACGAGCCTACCGGCAGATATGTGGACCTGATTAGGGGGACCCCGTCAGTTCATCGAACAGCCGATTACTTGAAGGTCGGAATGGCAGACTTAATTTGTTTGTGTCTTTTTTTCAAAGACTAACGATAAGGATTTATTCATTCCGGGCATTGATTCAGATCAACTGTTCCCAAGTTGGCCCCTATTAGTCCTGTTACCGGTGGGATTGCTAAGTTCCCGGCAGGGTGATATTGATGAACGTCAATTCACTAAGACTTGACGAATGGTAGTTTCCCTATCCGTAGGGAATCGGAAAATGTTACTAGGGATCGAGAATAAGCATGTCGACAATCTTAGAGATCATGTCACGCGACCACCGGCGATGTGATGAAGACTTCAGTCAGACCGAGCAACTCGTGGCTGATGGTGACTGGTCCGGGGGGCAACAGGCGTTTGCCGGGTTCAGAGATAGCACGGAGCGCCATTTCGCGACAGAAGAGGAGTTGTTGTTTCCCCGCTTTGAGCAACAAACCGGGCACACAATGGGACCGACCCAGGTCATGCGAATGGAGCACATCCAGATGCGGCATCTGTTTGAGGATATGCAGCAGGCAATAGCCAATCGGGACAAAAAGCGCTATCTGGGGTTATCCGAGACACTGATGATGATTATCCAACAGCACAACATGAAGGAAGAGCAGATGCTTTATCCGATGATGGATCAAGTAATTGGTGCTGATGCCAATCAGCTATTGGAAAGAGTTGCCAGTACCTGACGGAGATGGAACGGCTTCTTGATGTCAGTCAACTCGAGCCTTGCGAACCTTTACAGCAAACCTTGAGTGCGGTAGCGGACCTGGGGGAGGGGGATTTTTTGAGAGTGCTGCATCGCAGGGATCCCCTTCCATTGTACCCACTCCTCGAGCAAGCTGGGTTTGGGTGGTTGACTAGGGCGGGTAGCCCCGGAAACTATGAAATATACATATGGCGGCACACAGACCTGGCGGCTGAGGCAGAAGTCTCCAGTTTAACTGACGGCCTATGCTGAATACCGCGGGTCTCTCCCTTCAGCAGGCGCCGCCAATATCCATCCCCTTACGGTTTTTTCTCACTGCGCCACTATTCGGCTTGGCGGCGGGGGTTTTACTGCTGGCGTACGGAGATGTGAGTTTGGTTTCCCGCTGGCTTCCATCAACACTTGCCGCCACCCATCTGTTGACGGTTGGTTTTCTGGCCATGGTGATGTGTGGCGCGATGTTGCAGATGCTACCGGTTATGGCTGGCTCACCGGTACCTAGGGTGAAATTGGTCGGCTCGGTTGTACATGCATTGCTTAGCCTGGGAACCGCGTTGCTGGCGGGAGGATTTCTCACTGGAAGTTCAGCAATTCTGCTGGGTGCCATCGGTTGTCTGGGGCTTGGTTTCGCGGTATTTGTGGTCGCAACGGGGGTTGCGCTTTACCGAGTGGCACAGGCCCATGCCGCTACCGCGGGGATGAAGCTTGCGGTTGCCGCGTTAGTGATGACCGTGGCCCTGGGTAGCATGGCGGCAGCCTCCTATACCGGCATCGGAGGTACTGGGACGTTGCGGTTTCTTGCCGATGTCCACCTCGTATGGGGTCTGATGGGCTGGGTGGGGTTGCTCCTGATGAGCGTGTCATTCCAGCTGATACCCATGTTTCAGGTAACGGCGGAGTATCCTAGGTGGTTAACCTGGTGGTTGCCCCGGGGAGTCTTCCTCGCGATGATACTCTGGTTGGTCTACGGTTTATCGGTTCCAAATACCCCGGAGCGCTTGGCTTCCACCCTGATAATCGGTGTTATCGCTGTCCTCTTGGTAACGTTTTCCCTGTTCACGTTGATGTTATTGCGGCGTCGTAAGCGCCGGATCGTTGATTCCACGCTAATGTTTTGGTGGGTAGGAATGGTAAGCATGCCCCTATTGGCGCTGTTTTGGGCCACCGGATATTTTGTACCGTTTCTTGCTGATTCCCCGGAGTTTTCAATGGTGCTGGGGGTCGGGCTGATCTTTGGTATCGGATACCCTCTGGTAAATGGCATGCTGTATAAAATCGTCCCCTTCCTGTCGTGGTTTCATCTGCAGAATAGGCAGCTAGCGCTAATGTGCCTGACGGTTAATATTCCCCATATGAAGGAGTTTGTATCTGACCGGGCTAGCCGGGGGCAATTCTATAGCTATTTGGTTACTCTGCTGCTAGCGTTGCTGGCAGTGTGGAATCCTGGCTGGCTAGTAAGGCCTGCGGCTCTGATGTTGATCTCGACCAATCTACTGCTGATAATCAACCTCGTGCGGGCGGTCTACCGCTTTCGTTCCGCCTACAGGCAGCTCTCCGAAATGTCTGCCGCGTCTGTCGGGATACGCTAAAACCTATTGACGCACTATGGTTTTCGTTCTCGGTTCCTCAGTATAAAATAGTAATTATCGATGGCCTGCCTAAGCTAGGGGGCAGGCCCTTAGAATAGCGAATTGCCGAGACCTTCCCAAAGGCGGCGTTCTACCTGAGACTGGCGGGTATTGGCTATCGGGACAATAAAGCGTTGCTAGCGCTTCTCATGGCAGCGGGTAAAGAATTCCAGGCAGTCACGAGACTTAATGATGATGACGACTCTTCGCGACACCTATCTTTTCTCTCAACTCGATGGCGAGCAACTCGCCAGACTGAAGTCGTTCAGTCAAGCCATTCATCTCGAGGATGGCCGTACCCTGTTTGAAGCGGGAGATGAGGCGCGGCGCTTTTTTATGGTGAGAGACGGTCAGATCAAGTTATCAAGGCTTTCCCTCGACGGCAACGAGAAGGTGATCGAGGTGGTATCTCAAGGCTATACGTTTGCCGAGGCACTGATGTTTCTCGATAGTCCACATTATCCAGTCAGGGCAGTGGCCATTGGCGATACCAATCTTTATTCGTTTGACAACAAATCTTTCCTGGGTTTGTTACGCGAATCAACGGATACCTGCTTTCGGGTAATGGGGGATATGAGTCAGCGGCTCCGGCAGTTGATCAAGGAGATTGATGATCTCACGCTGCAGAGTGCCACCGGGAGAGTTGCCGGGTATCTTTGCGGACGTTATGTGTACAGTGGGCAGGACAGAGTGGAGTTTGATCTGGATACGCCCAAAGGGGTTTTGGCTTCCCGTCTTTCGGTAAAACCCGAGACCTTCTCCCGGATCCTCCACACCTTCACCAGCCAAGGGCTAGTGAAGGTGAGGGGGGGGCATATTGAAATATTGGATCCCGCCGGTTTGAGGGAACAGGCCCAGTCGGCTGGCGTTTGCGGGCAAAGCTTAGGGCCGGTCAAGGATTGAATCAATGTATCCGGAATTGGCCGATTAGCTCCTGGAGGCGTCCCCCCAGATCCGACAAACGGTGGCTGGAGTTGGCTAACTCGCCGGTTCCCTCGGCTGCCTGCGCGGCCAAGCCGGAAATATGCACGATGCTGGTATCGATTTGCTTGGCAACAGCTGACTGTTCTTCCGCCGCACTGGCAATTTGCGTGGTCATTTCGGTCACGGTGCCGATGAATCCCACGATACTGTTCAAGGCATCCGCCGCCGCTTGAGCCTTGTTCACAGTGACCTGGGCGGTTGACTGGCCTCGCTCCATAACTTGAACAGCTTCCCGGGTACCCTGTTGCAAGCGTTCAATCATCTGCTGAATTTCTTCCGTTGATTGCTGCGTCCGGCTGGCGAGAGTGCGTACTTCATCGGCAACCACCGCGAACCCCCGACCCTGCTCGCCGGCGCGGGCAGCTTCGATGGCAGCATTTAGCGCGAGTAAATTGGTTTGTTCGGCAATCCCGCGGATCACGTCCAAGACTGATCCGATGGCCTCGCTCTCGGTTTCCAGGCGATTGATCACCGATGACGCCTGTTGTACCTCGCCGGCGAGCGAATTGACCGCTCCAGAAGTTTCGCTCATTACCTGTTTCCCAGACTCAGCGCTGTGGTTTGCCTCGACGGTAGAAACGGCCGCAGATTCCGCGCTCCTGGCAATCTCTTGGACAGTGGCAGCCATCTCGGTAATTGCCGTGGCGACTTGGTGAGTTTCACTACGCTGCTGGGCCATATCGGCATCGCTACGCGAGCTGGAAGCGGTTAAGGCCTTTGCCGCTTCGGTAAGCTCCACGCTTGCCTGTTCGATGCGCACCATTATCTGCTGTATTTTGCTGACAAACTTGTTAAACGCTTGGGAGAGGCTGGCCACCTCATCCCTGCCATCCTCGTTTAGTCGGCGTGTCAGATCACCAGCACCCTCGGCGATATCGTTGAGCGCGGTCGTCGTCTGTCCAAGCGGCTTGACGATACTGGCGGTGATGAAGAATGCCATTACCAACAGCAATGCCAATACTAAACCCACGATAGCGGCCAGGACTCCGGCACTTTGCCAAAACCCAGCTTCCACGTCATCGACATATATCCCGGTGCCGATCACCCAGCCCCAGGGCTTAAAGCTCTGCACGTACGACACTTTGGCGACTGGTTCCTCGCCTCCCGGTTTGGGCCAGAGGTAGTGGACGATTCCAGCCTCGAAGCGCTTGGCGGTCTCCACGAACTCGGCAAACATGCGAGTGCCGTTGGCATCTTTCAGGTCGATCAGGTTCTTGCCGTTCAATGCAGGCTTGATGGGATGCATGATTATCACCCCCTGCATATCATTGATCCAGAAGTAGTTGTCACCGTCGTAGCGCGTTTTCTCCAGCAGCGACAAGACCATAGTCTTGGCCTGCTCGGTACTCAGTTCGCCTGCGGTGACTCGGGCATGGTAGGCAGCGATTGTACTGTAGGCAACCTCAACCAACTTGCGCGTCTGCAGCGCCTTTTCGTTCATTAATGCTGATTTTTGGGTCATCAGCGCGAAGGTTGCAATTGAAACGATCCCCATAACTGCAAGTAAGATCAATAGCCATAAACGATATCCGAACTTGTAGCCGCGGAGCATACGCATTGTTTTTTTCCTCATCGACGAGACCGGCTGGGCGTAACCCGTATCCGGTGGGTAGCGGAAACCTGGTTTAATATAGAGCGGCAGCGAGAAGTGAATCTGAAATACTTTCACCACATCTGGAGCTGATTGGAGCCCGCCGGCCGTGCAGCCGGAGTATCTGTTTAGGCGTTGCCTTGATCCTTCATGGCCAATTGGTGGGCTTTGGCGAAATCGAGCATGCGCTGTATCGGGAGTACCGCCTTTTCTCTGATCTCAGGGGCGATGACGATCTCATTGTCGCATCGCATCAAAACCTGCTCCAGATTTTGTAGGGCATTCATGCCCATCCATGGGCAGTGCGCACAGCTTTGGCAGGTTGCACCTTCACCGGCGGTCGGCGCTTCAATCAAGATCTTACCGGGCGCGAGCTGTTTCATTTTGTGGAAAATGCCCCCATCGGTGGCAACGATAAACTCGGGGTTGTCCATTTCGTGAACCGCCTTGATGAGTGCGGTGGTTGAGCCAACCACATCGGCCTGATCAATGACCTGTTCCGGTGATTCCGGGTGCACCAGAACCGCCGCCTTTGGATGCAGCTTGCGAATACGCGCCAGGGCGACTGATTTGAATTCTTCGTGGACTACGCAGGAGCCCTGCCACAACAGCATGTCTGCTCCGGTGACCTTCTGGACATAACGTCCCAGGTGTTTGTCGGGTGCCCAGAGAATCTTTTCTCCCTGAGCATGGAGATGCTTGACGATTGGCAAGGCGATCCCGGATGTGACCACCCAGTCCGATCGTGCTTTCACTTCGGCGCTGGTGTTGGCGTAAACGACCACCGTGTGATCCGGATGCTGGTCACAGAATTGGCCGAAGGCCGTCGCCGGACAACCTTCGTCCAGAGAGCATGTGGCCTTGAGGTCCGGCATGAGAATACGCTTCTCGGGATTTAGGATCTTGGCGGTTTCGCCCATAAAGCGAACCCCACAAACTACCAAAGTACTTGCGGTCTGGGCCGCACCGAAACGAGCCATTTCCAACGAGTCGGCAACACAGCCACCACTCTCCTCGGCAAGCTCCTGGAGCCCCGAGTCGGTATAGTAGTGAGCAACCAGAACCGCATCTCGCTCGGCCAGCAATCGCTTTATCCGCACCTTTAGTTTCTCGCGTTCACCGGGAGTGAGTTCTGGCCAAACCGGATGTGGGGGCACCTCGACCTGAGTACCTGAGGGGATTGAGTTTGGGTGAAAATCAGTCATTTACGGCGGCCTCGGGGATTAAAGAACTAAAAGCACCAGACGCTACTAACTAGGTGCGCGGTCTGTGGGGGAAGTTGACACGGGACGCTACGGACCCGGATGAAGCAATTCATTACATTCTCAACGAACAGGGGTGCTTAGATTCGATGCTACAGGCGAGTACTGCCGGAGCCAGGGGAAAACTTACCCGATTAATGAGTTTTCCGCCACTCTCGCGAACAGCGAGCCGTATTCTTGACGTGGTCGGGAATCCCGATGTTGATGTTGATCAGATGGCGGAGATCATCAATCAGGATCCGGCATTGACTGCACGCATCCTCGGTCTTGCCAATTCAGCCTATTTTGGCCAGATCCGTGCCATTGCCACGGTAAGAGAGGCAATTATCCGGGTACTCGGCCTGAATATGGTAAAAAGTCTGGCCATCAGTATCAGCATGGCGGGGGTGTTCAACCCTCGCCTTTGCAAGGCCTTTATCCTGGAAGATTACTGGTATCGGGCCCTGGGCGGTGCGATGCTCGCCCGGTTGATTGCCCAGCGGATTTCTCCGGAAGTACAGAGCGACACTGAAAGCGTCTATCTTTGCGGGTTGCTCCACAATCTAGGGGAACTACTGTTAGCCCATGTTTTTCCAGATGAATTTTCAAAAGCATTGGAGGCTGTCGAGGAGGCGCCGGCAAGCAACCCGTACGAGATGGAACGGGAATACGTGGGTATCGACCAAGTGCAGGCTGGAGAGCTACTGATGAGGCGTTGGCACCTTCCCGATGGGGTGATCGAGGTAATTGGATCCCTCGAACTGATGGATTATCAGGGACGCTATCGGGTAGACCTCGAAGTGGTTCGATCGGCGAGAAGCTGGATCTCCGGGGATACCCACGAGGCTCCCCCGGCACTGATGGAGAATCGACGGTTGATTTCGATTCCCGGCCTCGATCGACGGGCGTTGTCCTTGATCCAAGAACAGTTTCTGGATCAGCGAGAAGCGTTGCGCGATTTGGCCAGGGTGCTGGCCTGATCAGCGGGTGAATGCCATGGCCGATATGGAACTGGCGGATGGCTATCTGGCGCTGATAGACGCGCTCTCGGCTATCCGACAGCTATCGGAACTGGACCTGGGCAGCTCCTCGGAAACATTGCTTCTGGAAGCCGCGTTGAATGCGTTGGTGAGCCATCAGGACTTGGAGAACTGCTCGCTCTTCATGCTGCGCAACGATCGCTTGGTGTGTGCTGCGGGGAGCGGGATGGACCAGTATCTCCAGTATTCGCGGACAGTGGTGCAGATGCACCCCCCGGACAGCATGAGTTTCGCAATCGGCGAGGGGATTGTAGGCCGCGCCTTTGAGGCGGGGGAGATCCAGGCTAGTGAAGACTGCTTCCGGGATCCCTGTTTCAAACCCTTTCAATCCGCCGGTGGAGGGATGGAGATTGGCTCCTTGATTTGCGTTCCGGTCAAGTCCGGTGAATCGGTTCTGGGGGTCCTTAATGTCTCTCACCCCTTGCCGCACTTCTTCAGGTCCTGGCATCAACACTTTTTAATACTTTTCGCCAATTGCCTGGGGCGTTTCCTGCACGTACATCGCCGCTTGAAAAGTCTGGAACAGACCATCGACGAGCGGACATCGGAGCTTCAACATGCCCTTTCCGAATCAGAGGACTTGCGCCGGCAGTATCAGCGGTTATCGACTTTGGATGAACTCACGGGACTGCACAACCGCCGCTATTTCTTTACCGAAGGCGAAGTTATGCTGGCCAGGGCGCTGCGCGAGAAATCCATTACCAGTTTGTTAATGATTGATGTCGATCACTTTAAACGGATAAACGACAAGTGGGGTCATGCGACCGGCGACCGGGTATTGAAGCTTATAGCCGGGGTATTACGGAAGCAGTTAAGAATCGGCGATATGATCGCACGGCTGGGCGGCGAAGAGTTTGTCCTGATGCTGCCGAACACCGGGCCGGTGCCCGCCGACATGATTGCGGGTCGGATCCAGGATGAGGTCAGTAGGATCGATCTGGGCGGCACTATGCATGGCCTGAAACTGACCGCCAGTATCGGAATGACGTTTCTCCCCGGTGATTCCCAAGGGAGTCTTACCGGGCTGTTGAATAAGATCTATCGGGAAGCCGACATGGCGATGTACACCTGCAAGGATCAGGGCCGAAACTGCCGGCTGTTTTTCACCCAAGATATGCAGGGAAATGGTTTGGACCGAACCGACAGTTAACTGAGGCCGGCTGCCGATTGAAAAACCAAGCCGCCATGGTTTTGGCGAATGCATGGCCGGGACAACGAGAAACTGTCCCGGCCGGCTTGATACCCCTTACCGTTAGTCTTCTTTGGTTCCCGGGGTTTCAGGATTCGGTTGCCCAGAGGGAGCGGTAAAGCTGTCATTCAGCCGTTGAACATAAGCATCGGCATCCTGAGTAACTTGGTGGAGGCGCTTGCGGGCACCCCGTCCCCATCCCGCAGGGTTCTTCATGAAGATGCTTCTCCAGGGTCGGGCGCTGCGAAGAAATGCCTTTGTGATATCCCCGCGTATTGCCAATTCCGCGGCATATTTTTTCAGATTTTTAGCAACCCACCCGGCAGTCACCGCACGTACCACGAAGTGCAGCGCCGCAATGACTACCAATAAAACAACCACGCCGGTGGCGGCAAGCCATGGACTGGATGCGAATAGCTCGGTAATTGACGAGAACCAACCCTCCCCGCTGGCCGTGCCGGTGTTAGCGCTGGAAAGGGTGGCGGCGACAATGATGGCACCCAGTACTAAGGCATCCCCCCAGATAACCCGCTTTTTCCAGCTTTGGATTGCCGAAGACAGGGCAGGGACCGCTTTGTCCTCGATATCGCGCGACGTCTTCTCCAGGGCACCGACAATCCGGTATGCACGCTCTACCTCGACCTGTTGCATGCGCTCATGGATCTCGGTGAGATCGGCATCCCGTTTTCGCTCGAATCTCTCCTTGAGGCTTTGATCTTCGATCGGCAAGTCAAAATCCGGATTATAGATGGTGTAAAAGCGGCCTGCCGTCAGTCCTCTGTCACCCATCGCCCGTTGCCATGCCGCCACCACTTCCTCGGGGTTATCCTCCCGGGCCGTGGTGTCTATTTGGTTGAGTATGAATAGGAACTTACCGGTATCAGGCCGGTTGATCGTGCGGCTGACCAGGTGGTCAAGGGTATCCTGCATTGCTCCAGGCTCCGGGTGCCGGGCGTCGAAGAGCACGAGCACCAGATCGGAGAGGTCAATGATATGGTCGGTAATGCGTAGCGTGGAGGTGCGCTGGGCATCGGCATCAAAGCCCGGGGAGTCGATCAGAATCTTTCCCTTAAGCCTTTCACTTGGGCAGGTCTTTAACTGCAGATAAGCATCGATGCGTCGGCCTTCACCTTTGGCAACCAGTTCGATTTCATCGCTCATCTGGTAGAAAGGAAACCGGGGATCGGCATCCAACGCCACCCCGGGGAGGGTGTGTGCCTCTTTTTCGCCACTATAACAGATGACGCTAAAACGATCGTCAACCGCTTGGTTCCCGGTGCGCTGGAGTTTATAACCTAGATAGTGGTTGATGAACGTTGATTTACCCGACGAGAAGGTCCCTAACACCGATATCAGGGGCCACCAAGGGATCTGCGTAGCGTAAGATTCGTCGGTCCCCAACAACCCGATTTTCCGGGCAACGCGGTCCAGTGATCTAAAGCTTCTTACCGTGCTGAGGAGGATGGGGTTTTCCTGCTCCAGGTGAGTCTCCAAGTGTTGGAGTCGCGCTTCGATTGAGTTGCCTGCGGTAGTCATCTGTGGTTGCCCCTGAGTCTGGTTTTAGTACCGGCTTTCGCCGCTGAATTATAGAGAATTTTTGTATAACGGCCCGTTCTGGAACGGTGAATAGACTGGAATTCTAACCTGCCCGACGTTGTTGCGGACAGAGAAAAAGAAAATCTGAAAAAAAACAAAAAAAAATTTTTCGCCTCTGCTGAGGGGGCGGCGCCTCTGGAGGCCAGTATTTATAAGGAAGTAGCTAATTTGGGCAAATATTAAATAACTAATATATAAGCGTAAACGGACTGGGCCTTTGTTGCAATAGGGGGGGGGTTAAGGGATACTGCAGAGGCTTTATTAAGCACTTATCGCTTTGTGAAAAAACGCCGAAATCAGCCCTGGGACCTCGTCTCTGGCACTTGATAACAAACTAAATCTTGGAGGTTGAATATGGCCGAACTTTTTTCTGACGAATGGATGAAGGGGTATTTGGAGCAGTGGAATGCCGATCCGGAACTCAGTAGTTCCCTCGGTCAGATTGGATTCAGCAGCGCGATTGGCTATGGGTTTGATGGAGAGGATAAGCCCCGTGGCGTGATTACCGTGCAAAATGGTCAGGCAATAAGTGCAGGAACTTATAATGGGGAGTCCTTGAATTGGGATATCCGCTGCTCCCCGGCGCAGTGGGAAAAGTGGATTGGCAAACCTCCTGGAATGATGGGGTTGGGCTTGGCCTTCACCTCCGGAAAGATGAAGTTCAAGATTGGTGACTACGGCGCAATGCTGAAAGATCCCCGTATGGCGGGACCCTTTATCAAGACCTTCTCGGTAATGGGAAGGGTTTGATTACCGGGATTCTGAGCTTCGCGCTACGGGTGAACTGTAACCTTTGCGCGAAGCTCAGTTTTACGACTGGCTTCAAGAGAAAATCGGTAGGTTTATTCGTGATGGGCACAAAAATCCAGGCAGTCGTAGTGGCAGCGGGCCTAGCTATTGCCTCATCCCTTTTCGCCCAGGACTGGTCGCAGTCGGGGGGGGCTGACTTCTTTACCGTGCAGCAAGCAAGGGGAGCTCCGACGGTCTCCCTGGGCGGAACGGTAATCCCCTACAAAGAGGTTACCTTGGCCGCTCAACTACCGGGTCGAGTTAAGTTCCTTGCGGGTATCGAAGGTGATGCCTTTCAAGAGGGTACCCTGCTGGTGGCATTGGACGATTCCGAATTGCTCGCAAAGCGTAATTCCGCGCTGGCGCAGTTGGCGAACGCCGATGCTCAATTTCGGGCGGCGGGCATAAAATTTGACCGGGAACTCTGGTCTCCACAATCGGAACAAGCCCCTGGGGGTATGGGGGTACCCAATCTGTTTGATCAGATGTTTACCCAACCCATGGAGAGCTTCTCCGGGACCCGCCACCGGGGAGTTGAACGCCGAGCCGATTTATACAGTTCGGAGATTCAGATCAATCAAGCACGCAATTCCATCATGGCGGCTCGTTCCCAGATCGAGGCGATAGACGCCAAGCTACGGGACGCTAAGAGCCTTGCTCCGTTTGATGGGGTTATCATGAGAAAGTTTGTAGAAGAGGGCGATACCATGCAGCCGGGACAGCCTCTGCTGGTGTTTGCCGATGTGGAATATCTGCAAATCCTGGTGGATGTTCCCGCTCGCTTACGACCAGGCCTGAACGAAGGGATGATGCTGCAGGCCCAGCTAGATGTAGGAAATCAGGTGGTACCGGTCAGGGTGGCCCAGATCTTTCCCATGGCTGATGCTCAGCGGCACACGGTAAAGGTGAAGTTCGACCTACCACAGGGTGTATCGGCGCCGGGTATGTACGCTAAGGTTTTGGTGCCAGATTTTACTGCACCTGCTCGGAATTTTCCGGTTATCCCCTCCACGGCAATACGTTATAACGGCAGTCTGCCGGGGGTGTATGTACTGGATGCCGAGGGAAAACCATCGTTGCGGCTGATCCGGGTAGGCGAACATTTGGACGGAGGATTTACTAGCGTGCTTTCTGGATTGAGTGAGGGGGAGCGCGTGCTGAGAAACCCTGGGGGCGGAGTTTCATCCGCGTGGGCCTCACCTTCGGCGGGAGGCGTACGCTGATTTCTTTGGCACCACGCCACGTTTAGGAGCTCTGCTCAAGCACTGGCGTGGCAAGTCTAAGTCTGTGGCTCTGATAGCGCTGACCTGCATTCGATAATAACTATACAGTCAACAGTGAGATGAACCAGGAAGATCCCAAATCAGCCGATTCGCAAAACACCTCCCAGCTCACCGATGAACAGTTAGGATTGGCTGGGCGCACTGCACGCTTCTTCATCAGTTCTCCCCTGTCTCCGTTGTTGTTCATTGCCATGATGCTAATGGGGCTTCTGGGTTTGGTGTTAACGCCCAGACAGGAAGATCCCCAGATCTCTGTGCCGATGGTCGACATCTTCGTGCAGTACAGTGGCGCTTCAGCCGACCAGGTGGCGAATCTCGCGATTGAGCCTCTGGAGCGGATCATGAGCGAGATACCCGGGGTTAAGCACGTTTATTCGGCGACCCAACGCGGTATGGGGATGGTGACTATCGAGTTCGATGTCGGTGAACAGATGGGTCCCTCGTTGGTCAAGGTAAATGACAAAATTGCCACGAACATGGATCTGATGCCGCCGGGTGTCTCACCGCCGTTGGTAAAATCGAAAGGCATCGATGATGTGCCGGTGGTCAATATCACGCTGTGGGCCAAGGACCTGAATAAGGATGGTATAGCAGATGTAGACGATGGCCAGCTGCGAATGCTCGCCCAAGATGTGTTGCAAAGCGTCAAGGAAATACCCGATACCGGAAACGGATTTGTCGTGGGGGGCAGATCCGAGCAAATGACTATAGAGGTGTTTCCCGAGCGTCTCTCCGGTTATGGCATCAGCCTCGATCAGGTCGCGAATACCATACGCACGGCAAATAGCGAGCAGCAGGCGGGTGGGGTGGAATCCGGCAATACGCACTTCAACGTCATCACCGGATCTTTTCTCAAGACGTTGGACGATATCAATCGGCTGATCGTAGGGACCCACAACGATGTCCCGGTCTATGTCCACGATGTCGCCCGTGTTACCCAAGGACCGGGCGATGCTACTCAGCTTGTCGCATTTTACACCGGTCCAGCGGGTGATCCGGATCTCCAGGCGGTCAGTGCGCCGGCGGTCACGATTGCCGTGGCCAAGAAAGAAGGGGTGAACGGCGTTACGGTCGCCAATAATGTTATCAATCGTGTGAACGATTTGCGTGGTACGCGAATCCCCGACAATGTCGAGGTCAGCATTACCCGTGACTACGGTGAAACGGCCAACGACAAAGTCAACGAGCTGATCTTCAAGTTATTTGTCGCCACCGGTTTCGTATTCTTGCTGGTGCTGCTGGCATTTCGTGCCTTGCGTCCCGCCATCGTGGTGGTGTTGGTTATTCCGGTAGTGTTGTTGATGACCATCTTTTTTGCCTTTGTAACCGGATACACGATCGACCGAGTGAGTTTATTCGCCCTCATATTTTCAATCGGCATCCTCGTCGACGACGCTATCGTGGTGGTGGAGAACATCTACCGCCGCTGGCTGGAAGAGGGGAAGACGGATGTGGATACCGCGGTAGATGCGGTTGCCGAGGTGGGTAACCCAACGATCCTTGCCACATTCACGGTTATCGCGGCACTGCTTCCGATGGGATTCGTGAGCGGGATGATGGGACCCTACATGGAGCCGATACCCGCTCTGGGTTCGGCGGCCATGCTGATCTCCTTGTTTGCGGCATTCGTTTTTACCCCGTGGCTCTCTATATCAAAGTGGCTCAGACCCACCATGGCGTATCTGGAAAAGGCGGAAAAGCGGGAGCATCGGGAAGCCGAGTGGCTGGAGGGACTTTACCGGAACATTCTTACCCCGCTGATCGAGCACCCACGAAAGCGGTACCTGTTTCGCATCCTCCTCTGGGGCTGTTTCATGTTCGCGTGCTCGATGTTTTATACCAAGTGGGTGGCGGTGAAGATGTTGCCCCTGGACAATAAGCCGGAATTCTCGGTGGTGTTGGATATGCCCGAGGGCACGGCGCTTCCGGTGACGGCGAATACCGCGCACCGTATTGCCCAAACCGTGCGCAAGATGCCGGAGGTAACGGCGGTTCAGGTATACGCAGGTACGGCCCGACCATTCGATTTCAACGGTATGGTAAGGCACTATTACCTGCGGCAAGATCCTTGGCAAGGCGAGGTGCAGGTGCAGTTGTTGCATAAGACGCAACGCGACCGTAGCAGTCATGACATAGCGGTGCAGGCCCGCAAGGATCTTACCGAGTTGCTGAAAGGATCCGGTGCCCGGTTTTCAGTGGTTGAAATGCCACCGGGTCCGCCTGTATTACAGTCGGTTGTTGCAGAGGTCCATGGCCCCAACACGGATGTGCGGCATCAGTTCACGCGCGACCTGACCGAGATCTTTGAGCAGGCGGAAAGTCTTCGCGATGTAGATAACTACATGCGAGATTCGTATCTTTATTGGCGTTTTGTCGTCGATACGGAAAAGGCGGTACGCCGGGGTATCTCAGTCGATGCGGTCAATCGAAACCTTGCCATGGCCCTGGGTGGCATGGTGTTGGGTGACGTCAAGCAGCGGGCCGGCCATGAACCGGTCCATATCATTATCCAGGTACCGCTAGCGGAACGCTCTCAGATTAACCGGTTAGGTGATCTCCCGATTCAGTCCGATACCGGGGCGATTGTTCCGTTGCGAGAGCTTGGGCGATTCGAACAGGTTCCCGAAGAACCGATTATTTACCACAAGGATTTGCGGTCCGTTGAGTATGTCGTCGCGGATGTGGGGGGAGAACTGGCGGCACCGGTTTACGGAATGTTTCAGGTTCAGGACTTGTTGGCGGAATACAAAGCACCCGATGGCGTGGAGGTTGATGCTTTCTGGTTTGGTCCTCCCTCAAACGACCTGGTTTCCAGTATCGAATGGACCGGAGAGTGGACGGTTACCTTTGAAACGTTTCGGGATATGGGTGGCGCCTTCATGGTGGCCTTGGTACTGATTTATATGCTGGTGGTATGGGAGTTCGGCAATTTCAAGATCCCCGCGTTGATCATGGCGCCCATTCCGTTGACATTGTTGGGCATCATTCCGATGCATGCGATCATGGATGCGGAATTTACCGCGACCTCCATGATCGGTTGGATAGCACTGGCCGGCATCATCGTACGCAACTCCATCCTGTTAGTAGACTTCTCCGTGCACGAAGTGCAACGGGGGATACCCGTTGCCGAAGCGGTGATTAGGGCCTGCAAGACCAGAACTAGACCAATCATGATTACGGCACTGGCACTGGTTTGTGGCTCCAGCGTGATCTTTACCGATCCGATCTTTCAGGGCATGGCCATTTCACTGGCGTCCGGTGTAATGGTATCGACCATTCTGACCCTGATCGTTATTCCCTTGGGCTGCATCAAGTCGAGTAAGGCGCTATTGGAGGTTGCCGCAATTGGTGTGGGGGGGGCAGGGGCTGCAAGTATTCCGGAGTCCCCAGCTCATACAGAAGCCGTGAAGACCCCTCCTGTTCCCAAGACACCTCTGTTGCTGACCATTTGGGGTTGGGTAGCCAATGCGCTGTTGATGCTGTTTTACCTGGTGAGAGGCATCTTCCTGTTGCTGGGGCAATTGTTCAAACGAAAACCGGCTGCGCAACCACCTCCTCCGACTCCCGGAGGGGGAACTGTACCACCGGTATCCTCCCCCGCTACGACCGGGGGTGTAGGACCTGTTGCGGGGCCGGGCGGAAACGAGACGACCGCAGCGGCGTCTGCAACTGCTGAAACTCAGGGGCAGGTGACGGTTTCTGACGTGGAGTCTCCGGCCACCCCAGTGGTTGAGCAGGACGTCGAAAAAGTTATCACGACCAGAACCACCGATAGCGCCTCGGTTGTGGATCCGGCAGATACCAATGGGCCTGATAAGCCCACAATAGCGGCTAACCAGACACCCACTCCGGTGCCTTCCGTAGCGGAGCCGCCGATACCAAGCGCCCCAGTAACTAAGGCACAAGACAAAGCGCCAGAGACGGCGTCCATAAAAGCCAAAGCTAAAGCCGAAGGCACGGCGTCGGCGACAACCCGGAAGAAGTCTCTTGGCCCCAGAAAGGCACCTGTCCGAAAAAGGTCTGCCAAGAAGGTAGTCAAGAAGGTTTCGGGGAGAAAGGTGTCCGCCAGTAAGCAAGACGAAGTGAGGACTAGGGTATCTCCTGAGCCCACTAGCGTGACCCCTGTGGATTCAGGTTCGAGTGGTACCAATACGGCCAAGAGAAATGGGCGCCGTGGTATCAGGCTGAGAATCAGTGACAGTGACGGTATTGAATAATTGTCGGGAAATACCGTTTTGGCTGGAACCAGATCGATTCCCGAGACAGGCGGTTTGATGCGGCGCTTAAAATTATCGAGAGCAATAATTGTTACCCTCCTTGGATTGACCGCTGTTGTTTATCGATGTTTCGGATGGGATCCAAACACTGGTTCCGGGTATCCGGGATATTCCACACCTGATTCGGGAGGCTACGGCTACGGGTACCCGCGGGGGGCGGCTGGATTAACGCCCGGGCGCTTCAGGATGAGCGGTGGCTCGGTTCCTGATTCCGCGTTTTCAGCGTTGGAAGACAAGGGACACTTCGGATCCCCATATGATCATCATCCCCAGCAAGGCCAGTTTTCTCAAGGATACCGTTTTCGAGAAATCTCTAAGCATCCATCCGCTGGGGATGAATTTCCAAAGTTTCGCCCGGAGACCATGAAAGGCCGCTCCCCATATAGCTGGGGGGCTGGCGAGGGGGCAATGTCACCCGCACCGGTGTTTCGCGAAACAGGCGAATATCCGAAGCGAGAAGGCGGATTCAGCAATGGAGCGAACCTAGGTAAGCCATCCGGTACGACTCCCAAGCGGTCCTCCTACGGGACAGGCAATTGGGGCGAGCAGGGCGTATACGGTTATCTACCGGCACCGATTTTTCGGCCGTTGCCCTAAACAATGCCTCTCCCAGGGGACGTCATCGTAAACAAACAGGATGGGCACAATATGTACTCAGCGATCAGCCGCCTCGCCGTTACGTTGATCCTTCTTATAACGGCGAGTGTGGGGTGGGGTAGCGTAATAACCGAATCACCTTTCCAAAGATCTGGTTACTGGATGCCGCGGTTACCCGCCGCAGCGGTTCAGCAGAGTACCGCCGGTAGTTCGCAGGCCCGCTTTCGTTTCAGACCTATCCCACCGCGGTTGGCGTGGTCCCGGTTTTCTCACCGGCCCATGTTTTTTCCCCGTTTTGGCTATGGGCTTGGGGGTTATCGAATGGGTCAATTTGGCCAGCCCCAGGGGGGCTGGGGGGGCCGTTTGCCGGTGATGCGATACCCTGTTCCCACCCCACCATTCGTTGCGATGGTGCCGATGCACTATCGCCCTCCTACTTGGGTTAAGGTGAATGCCATGCCGGAGTCGTATCGGAAAGGGATGGTTACTTATTACCCTCCGGCGCAACCTGCCGCTACCCGGGGCCATTATTTTCCACACCGCTCTGTTGCGGGTTACTTGCCACATTTTTTCCAACGGGGTGATCGGAGATGGCGTTTTCGACCCCTTGGGCTCGAGCGGTGGCCATCCCAAACAGCCGGTGTGTTGGTGCCTAATGGCGCTGGATACCACGCGCGCCAATATCCAGTCGGGAGAACCCGGCCAGCGGCTCAATTGTTCCGGTCAGACCGTGAAGGCACCGACCTGTCGCAGGCTGGATTTCGATACCGCGGGCGGCCGAGCGGGGGTGATCCACGTTTAAGCGGAGCGGCGTTCAGCGCTGTTTTGAACCCAGCCTTAACAGATTTGAACTCCCGTCCCATGAAGCGCCACTCCTCCGGTGCCGGACAACTACTAAGGGGCCAAGTGTCCGCTTTGTCGAGTCCAACGCCTGTCCCGAGGATCAACGGCAAGCCTGGATTTAGAAAATGGCGCGCCAGTCAATGGGACGATGTATTAGCGTCGCGGCGGGACGTGTCGCGCTATCGGGTCCACAGTTTTTTTCCAAACTCCCGTCGCAACGGATACGGGTTTCCGATGGGTCAATACTTTTCCTTGAGACCGCCATGGGTCCAATTATCATGGAAAAAACTTGACGCGCTATCCTCTCGGTCGCTACAGAAGCCGGGCGAGAGTCGGCGCGGGTGCACCACCTTTGGATCCATGGGTGGGGACCTGATTGGAGAGGATGGGAAGGCCGCGTTGTTTCTCGGCCAGGGGCTATATATCTTGGCTGGGATAGATTTTCGACGGGGTCATTATATTTCGGAGCAAGATCAGCCGGTAGGGTGATGACATGATTACGGTGATTGGCAGTTTGAAGGGGGGGTCAGGGAAAAGCACGGTCACATTCAATTTGGCAGTGTGGCTGACTATGGCGGAAAAAGATCTGAGGGTTATCGATCTTGATCCCCAGGCAACGTTGCGGGATGTCGCTGAGGTGAGGCAGGAGGAGGGGTATCGACCTTTCATCTCGGTCAAGGGCAAGAAGTTTCTCGACAAGGCGAAACTGGAGGGAGCCGACGAAGTACTGATCGATGTTGGAACCGCCGATCTTGAAATGATGAAACAGGCAATCGGCATCGCCCATCGGATCATTGTTCCCGTGCCTCCGTCCCAGGCTGATATTTGGTCTACCCAGCGTTTTATCCAGTTTGTCAGCTCGTTGGAGACGGAAAACCGAGTCGAGATACTGGGGTTCATCAACCGGGGCGATACCCACCATGCGGTGCGGGAGACTGACGAAGCTGCCGCCGCGCTAGTGTCCCTTCAAGGTATCCGGTTCTTAAAGCCGCGCCTCTCCCAGCGTACCATCTTTAGGCGGTCATTCAGCGAAGGCTTGGCGGTATTTGAACTCAGCGCGAAGTCAAAGGGCACAGTCGAGTTTAACGCACTTTGCGCCAAGCTCTATCCAGAACTGGTAGGCTGAGAATAACAACACATGGATTATTTGAGAGGACTTAGGTAATGGCTCTAGTTAGAAACTTATTGGCGTTGGTGGGTTTGCTCTGTCTTGTTGCTGTAGGGATGTTTCTAGGCGCTAACAGGGAGGTATTATCCCAGTTTGATCCCGGGGCGGGTAAGGCTTATTGGGAGATGGCCAGTCAGGTGATCGATACGGGGAGTGGGGCTGATGCCACTGTTTGGAAGCGGCAGGTGCAGGAAGGATTGTCCCCGGAAGAGGTCGAAGAGACCATGAAGTTTGTCGCCAACGAGCATAACATTGCCAATGTCGGTGAACTCCCGCTTTACAAGGATGTCGAGGCCAAGACAGGTGTTCCGTACCGGTTTGTAAAGATCTACATGTTTTGCAATTCACTGACGGCGCAACAGATGCTGGACTACAATGATGCCTTTTCCGCCTATCTTCCTTGCCGTATAACCATGGTCGAGGACAAAGAGGGGCGCTTGTGGCTTTATACCCTCAACATGGACCTGATGATCTATGGTGGCAAACCGCTGCCTACGGAGCTCAAGGAGGAGGCAATCAAGGTGAAGGAAATAATCCTGGACATCATGGAGCGCGGTGCAGCAGGCGATTTCTGATCTTTATTCAGAAGGGGTCGCGACGGCAGGTTTATACTGCCTGCTCCCCGATTGTTCTACGTTTTATCTGCGGGGTTACGCAATGTCCGCCACCCCACTTTTGGGTTTATTACTTCAAAATCGTTAATTGAGAGAGCCGAAGTTATCCAGATAATTAAATAAAAAACAATTAGATATATGACTATTGTAGAATTATTATTGAGTTGTTGAGATCATGAACTATGGTATGCTTGGTTTCAATTCACCAGGATAAAGACTTTAGGTTATCCAATTATGATCGATAAAACTCCTATGGATCATCAGGGTGCCTCGGCAGATCAACAGAAAGAGACGATGGATAATTCCTTCGAACGTCTTTCAGAGGCCTTTGAGACCAGCGCAAGGCGTTGGGAATTGATCGTCTACCCGTCCTTGTTCGGTTTCATATTACTGGCTGGATACGGGTTCTTTCTGATTTACAGTCTGACCCGGGACATTCACTATCTCGCGATAAGCGTGGATACCAATATGACGGTGATGGCCAGCAATTTCCAATCAGTTGCGGACAATATGAGCCACATGACCGCCACTGTGCGAACCATGGCAACCGATATGGATGAGATGAACAGCAAGATCGGTACATTGGAACCTATGCTGACCACCATTGATTCGATGGACCAATCCATGGACTCCATGGATCGAGCCATCAAGGCAATGACCTATTCCACTTATAATATGCAGAATGACATGTCCAGCATTAACCATAATGTTTCGCGGCCCATGTCCTTTATCAACACCTTTATGCCGTGGTGATCCATATAACTTCTATCCGTCAACCTGACAGATTAACGGGTCGCGTCTTACGTTCTGCGGTTAGGAATTGATCTGATCAGAAGGTAAGCTAGCCTTGCTTAATACTTGCGTCCGGCTCTCAAGCTAGCCCGAAGCCGCCGCCGCCGGGAGTCTTCATCAGAAAAACATCACCCGGACTCATTTCGCGGGAGTCGTTGCCGCGCAAGTTCTCGACCGTTCCATTAGTCCTGATAACGCGGTTGATCCCGGCTTTACCAGGTGCGCCACTCCCTACACCGAAAGGCCGGGTGCAGCGGTGGGATGACAATACCGTCATCGTTGCCGGTTCCAGAAAACGTAACCGGCGGACCACCCCGTCGCCACCGTGGAAGGTTCCAGCACCGCCGGAATCGTGGCGAATAGCGAAGGCATCGACACGCACCGGAAAGCGGGATTCCAATACTTCAGGGTCGGTCATGCGGGTATTGGTCATATGGGTATGAACGGCGCTGGCGCCATGGAACGAACTCCCAGCGCCGGCACCGCCGCAGATGGTTTCGTAATTCTGGTAGCGATCGTTGCCGTAAACCAGATTGTTCATCGTCCCCTGGGAGCCGGCAAGCACTCCGAGTGCACCGTAAAGCGCATCGGTAATCGCTTGGCTGACTTCGGTATTGCCGGCAATAACGGCCGCCGGGTAGCTGGGATTAATCAGCGTGCCCTCTGGTATGATCAACCGTATCGGCTTTAAGCATCCTTCATTCATTGGAATATCGTTACCAACCAGGGTGCGAAAGACATAAAGCACGGCGGCGCGGCAGACGGCAAGGGGGGCATTGTAGTTCCCCGGGTCCTGAGGTGAGGTGCCCGAAAAGTCGATCTCGGCTTCGCGCCCTGGGTGGTCGATACGGATTGTGACCTCTATTTTTGCGCCATTGTCCAACGAGTAACTAAAATGGCCGTCTTGAAGCACACCGATGACACGACGCACCGAGGCTTCGGCATTATCCTGAACGTGACCCATATAGGCCGCTACCACCGGGCGTCCAAAATGGCGGATCATCTTTCTTAACTCGCGGGCTCCGGTTTCGTTAGCGGCAATCTGGGCGGTGAGATCGGCCATGTTCTGATCGATATTTCGGCAGGGATAGCGCCCCGACCCGAGCAGTCTGCGGGCAGAGTCTTCCTGCAATACACCGGCCGCGACCAGCTTGAAGTTGTCGATGACGATCCCTTCCTCTTCGATGTGGCAGCTGTCCGGGGGTGATGAGCCCGGTGTCTTGCCGCCGATATCCGCATGATGCCCCCGCGATGCCACTACAAAGTCGATTCGTAAGCCAGATTCATCGAATACCGGTGTGATTACCGTAACATCCGGCAGATGGGTGCCGCCATTAAAAGGGTTGTTCATCATGAACACATCCCCGGGGCAAATGGCGCCCTCATTCAGTTTCAGGATAGTGCGTACGCTCTCTCCCATCGAACCCAGGTGCACCGGGACATGGGGTGCATTGGCGACGAGTCCCCCTTGGGGATCGAATAAGGCGCAAGAGAAATCCAGCCGCTCTTTGATATTTACAGAATAAGCGGTATTGGCGAGGGTTGCCCCCATCTGCTCGGCAACCGACATGAAAAGGTTGTTGAAGACCTCAAGCATGACGGGATCGACATCGGTGCCGATAGCTTCCCGTTTATCCCGGGGGACCACGCGGCTCATGATCAGATTGCCGGTGGCATCGGATTCGGCTCGCCAACCGGGCTCTACGACATTAGTGCCGGTCCGCTCAGTGATGATAGCCGGACCGTCGATTTGCTCAAAAGGAACCAGTACTTCGCGATCGACCAACAGCACGTCAAGCCATTGTCCGCCGCTGTACATGCGTTGGCGTTGCTGGTTGGAGCGGGCACTTCCACGCCTTACAACGGGCGTTTGGCCGCTTTGGCGTTCTGTGGTGGTGCCGATCGCCTCGCTCGAAAGAAGCTCGATGATCAGCTGGCCGTACTTGGGGACGAAACCATAACGCGCCTTGTGTGCCAACTCGAAGGCTTGATGCATTTCACTGGGTGTTCCAAACAAGACCGGCAATGACCGATGAGACCCCGCGTAACGTAGATGCGCGCGCCGTTCGATAGATATATCGCCAGGTTCAATTCCTTGGCTCAGGACCTCCGCAAAGACTTCACCATCAAGTGCATTCAATACCGCCTCCGCAGCGTCGACATGTTTGAGCGGCTTCTCGAATTGACGCTCACGCAAAGCGCGGATATCGGCTAGCCCCATGCCAAACGCCGAGAGAACACCGGCAAAGGGATGGATAAATATTTTTTCCATACCAAGCGCATCGGCGACCAGACAGGCGTGTTGACCACCTGCACCACCGAAACAGTTGAGTGTATAAGCAGTGACGTCATAGCCTCTCTGAACAGATATCTTTTTGATAGCATTTGCCATGTTCTCTACCGCGATACGTAAAAAGCCCTCGGCGATGTCCTCGATGGCTAAGGGTGCTTCTCGTGTATCGCGGGAAATCTCTTGAGAGAGTTCGGTGAATTTTTTCCGGACAGTTTCAATATCGAGGGGCTCGTTTCCGCTAGTGCCAAAGACATTGGGAAAGTGCTCTGGTTGAATCTTGCCGAGCAGTACATTGCAGTCGGTTACGGTTAATGGGCCGCCACGGCGATAAGCAGCGGGCCCCGGATTGGCACCGGCGCTTTCGGGACCAACTTGGAAACGCCGGTCTTGATAAACAACGATTGAACCGCCACCGGCGGCGACAGTATGAATGCTCATCATGGGAGCACGCATGCGCACGCCCGCGATCTCGGTTTCAAAGGTTCGCTCATACTCTCCAGCATAGTGGCACACATCGGTTGATGTGCCTCCCATATCGAACCCGATAAGCCGATGAAACCCGGCGGCTTCCGCCGTTCGGGTCATACCCACCACGCCCCCCGCGGGGCCAGACAGAATGGCATCCTTCCCCTGAAAAAGACCGGCGTCGGTCAAGCCGCCGTTTGACTGCATAAACTGGAGTGAACGGCAGCCTCCCTGTCCGGCGTCAAGCGCGCGACTGAGTCGCTTTACATAACGTGACAGAATAGGGGACAGATAGGCGTCAACAACGGTTGTGTCCCCACGGGAGACCAGCTTTATCAACGGACTTACCTGGTGGCTAACGGAGATCTGCGTAAATCCCGCTTCCCGCGCCAGCTCCGCCACCCGTTTTTCATGCCCGGGGAATTTGTACCCGTGCATCAAGGCGATTGCCACCGAGCGTATCCCCTGGGCGCTAGCCGCGGCCAAGCCGGCACGCGCGGCCGCCTCGTCAAGGGGAAGAGCGATAGTTCCGTCGGCCGCCATCCGCTCAGGCACTTCGACCACCATCTCATAGAGTTGTGTTGGCAGGCGGATATCGAGATCGAAGATTCGTGGCCGGTTTTGGTACCCGATTCGTAGTAGATCTCCAAACCCGGCGGTGATCATCAACAACGTGGGATCACCTTTTCGTTCCAAAAGGGCGTTGGTTGCAACCGTGGTGCCCATTTTTATCGCACCGATCATTCCGGAGGCGATGTTATCTTGAGCGCCGAGACCGAGCAGCTCTCGAATCCCGTAAACGGCCGCATCCTCATAGCACTCAGGATTCTCGGACAGTAGTTTGTGGATAAGGAGCTTGCCATTTGGCGTGCGCGCCACGATGTCAGTAAACGTGCCTCCGCGGTCGACCCAAAACTGCCAACTCGTTTCGTGATTAGTGGTGGGTGTCATCTAGCGTTTCAATCTGTATTGGAATAATGCCTACTGCGAAAAGTGCGTCGCTCCGGTGGTTTTCGGCTCTTCAAACAACAATATACGGCTTGATCGGATTGCGAATGCCCGCCACCGGTGAGATAGCAATCTTGGGCCAATGCTGACATAACGTTTACAAATTGTCAATGATATGGTAACGTTTTAAACACAGTCCTTGCTAAACTGCTTCACTTTGGGAGATATCCATGAAGACCCTGAAAGTTGTGAGTGCCTTGAGTGCCCTAACACTTGGTTTTAGCCTGCAGATTCAGGCGGCATCCTGGGATATGCCTACACCCTATCCAGATGCGACCTTTCACACTGTCAATATCACGGAATTCGCCAAGGAGGTAAGCGCGGCGACCGGCGGTAAGCTAGAAATCAAGATCCACTCCGCGGGCTCGTTGTTCAAGCACCCGGAAATCAGCAAGGCGGTGCGTAGCGGTCAGGTGCCAATCGGTGAATTCTTTCTGTCGTTGTTGAATAACGAAAACCCAGTCTTTGGCGCAGATTCACTCCCATTTTTGGCAACTGACTTCGACGCTGCTAAACGTTTGTGGGATGCGCAAAAACCGATTGTCGATAGGCTGCTCGACAAGCAAGGAATGAAGGTGCTGTTCTCGGTGCCTTGGCCGCCGCAGGGACTCTACACCAACAAGGCGATCAATACGGTCGATGACTTAAAGGGCCTCAAATTCCGTACTTACAACGCCACCTTAGAGAAATTCGCTAACCTGGCGGGTGCAGCTCCGACACAGGTCGAGGTGCCGGACATACCTCAGGCTTTTTCGACGGGCCGCGTCGAAGCCATGATTACCTCCCCGTCCACCGGTGCCAACTCCAAGGCCTGGGATTTCTTGACTCACTATACGGATATCCAAGCCTGGATCCCGAAGAATATCGTAGTTGTCAACAAGCGGGCATTCCGTCGGCTTGGCGAGGCGGAGCAGTCAAAGGTTCTCGAGGCGGCGAAATTGGCGGAACAACGGGGCTGGCAGATGAGTCGTGACGAAACCGAAGCCAAGGTCCAGGTTCTTAAGGACAACGGTATTGTGGTTGTGCAGCCTTCGGATGAACTGATGACAGGGTTACGGGAGATTGGCGCCAAGATATTAGAAGACTGGCAAGTGTCCGCCGGTGACGATGGCGCGGCTTTACTACGAGCATACAATAAATAAACGGAAACCCGGGCCGGGGCTAGGGTGCCGATGCCCCGAGCCCACCGGCTGGTCTACAGGGGGGAGATATCCATGCGCTGCTTGCTGGACGGGCTCTATCGGGTAAGCGGTGCGCTTGCCGCTCTTTTCATACTTTCCATCTGTCTAGTTGTTATAATTCAAGTCACTTTCAACCTTGTTGACCGTCTTGCCGGGATGGTATCGGGTCAAGCCATCGGCCTTACCATTCCCTCCTATGCCGATTTTACCGGTTTCTTTCTTGCCGCCGCGACCTTCCTTGGGCTGGCCTATACACTGCGCAGCGGAGGCCATATTCGGGTAACGATCATTACCGGCGTGCTTTCTTGCCGTGTCCGCCGGCTGTTCGAGCTATGGAGCATTGGCCTGGCCATGGCCTTGACTGCCTATGCTACCTGGTATGCTTTGGCCCTTACTCGCGAGTCGTACCGCTACAACGACCTCTCTTCGGGAATGATCGCAGTCCCGCTGTGGATACCGCAGTTGGCGGTAGCGTTTGGACTGGCCGTATTGACCATTGCGCTGCTCGACGAGTTTGTCTCTGTTACTCGGGGCAGGGCACCATCCTATGAAGGCCAGCAGGAGAATTTGCTTGGTTCGCCGGGAGACAAGTGATGTCCGAGGTTCTGTTAGCCTCCTTTCTACTCTTGGTCCTATTCGCCCTGCTGGGAACCGGAGTCTGGGTTGCGTTTTCCCTGATAGCGGTAGGTATGGTTGGGATGCACCTGTTCTCCGGCGCGCCAATCGGGCAAGTTTTAGCCACAACTTTTTGGGGACATAGTAATTCCTGGGCGCTGGCCGCGCTGCCACTGTTTATCTGGATGGGAGAAATACTGTTTCGCTCGAAGTTATCCGAGGATATGTTTGTCGGCTTGTCGCCCTGGATGAATCGGCTACCGGGGCGCCTGTTGCATGTCAACATTTTTGGCTGCGGGATATTCGCTGCCGTTTCGGGATCTTCGGCAGCCACCGCGGCGACGATCGGTAAGCTTTCCATACCCGAACTCGCCAAGCGCCGTTATCCGGAGCGGATGATGATCGGTACCTTGGCGGGCTCGGCGACGCTCGGATTGCTCATTCCGCCGTCGATCATCCTGATTGTCTACGGTGTTGCTACCGAGCAGTCGATCGCCCGATTGTTTGTCGCCGGAGTCTTTCCGGGCATTCTGCTGATCTTCCTCTTTGTCGGTTTTGTCGTTATCTGGTCGGTAGTAAACAAGAGTGAGTTGCCGGATGAACACGAGCAGGTTGGCTGGAGGGAAAAACTTTACCGTTCACGCCGCCTCATTCCGGTTGTATTGCTGATCGCCGGTGTTGTTGGGTCCATCTACACGGGCATTGCCTCGCCAACGGATGCCGCGGCTGTTGGCGTGATGTTCGCATTGGTTTTATCTTGGCAGTCGGGCTCGCTTAATCGGGAGAGCTTTGTCGCCGGGTTGATGGGTGCGACCAAAACATCCTGCATGATTGCCTTCATTCTCGCGGGTGCCGCTTTTCTCACCGTGGCCATGGGCTTTACCGGCATTCCCAGGCTATTGGCCCAGTGGATTGGTTCGCTAGGCTTGTCGAGCTACGCGCTATTGGCCGCCCTGACACTGTTCTTTGTGGTACTCGGGTGTTTTCTGGATGGGATTTCCGTCGTCGTGCTCACAACCTCGGTGATCATGCCGATGGTGCAACAGGCGGGAATCGACCCATTGTGGTTCGGGATTTACGTTGTCATCGTGGTCGAGATGTCCCAAATCACGCCACCTGTTGGATTTAATCTGTTTGTTTTACAAGCACTGACCGGTCGTAACATTCTGGTAGTCGCTAAAGCAGCGTTACCATTCTTTTTGTTAATGCTGGCCGCGTTGGTGGCCATTGTAGCCATACCCGAGATAGTCACCTATCTGCCCAATCGCATGTAGCGAGGCGGTGTTGATGGGAACGGCGAGGTCATAGGCTGGCCGCCGTCAGTTTGCTTGCTAATCCGGTGGGATCTGTTTAGCGGGTATACTGGCAACGTGTTGGCATTGCTGCTGTACCAAAGCTTTGGAGGGTTGGACCATGCCGGAACAAAATGGAAAGCTAAACGTGAAACCGGGAAAGAATACACCGCCGATTGTTTCGTCTGCCCACCTTGCATCGGATAATGGGTGGCAACTCAGCGAACTAGAATATGCGATGACAATGGCCTATAACGCATTCAGCCGCTGGATGGTCCATTGTATGGCCTCAATTGGCTACAAAGATTTTAATCCGCTCGATATTCTTGTTCTGCATAACGTCAATCATCGTACCCGGGAGAAACGGTTGGTCGACATTGGTTTCATGCTCAATATTGATGACACTCACACCGTGAATTATTCTTTGAAGAAACTTGTTAAAGCGGGACTTGTGCAAGGCAGGAAGGTTGGAAAGGAGGTATTCTACTCGACGACCAAAAAGGGAGTGGAGGTATGCCGGGCATATGGAGAAGTTCGAGAATCTTGCCTGATCGAAGCAGCTCGTGCGACCGATAGAAACTTCGAGGAGGTTCATCGGCTCTCTCTCGTGTTGCGGAGTATTTCCGGGTTGTACGATCAAGCCTCCCGGGCCGCGTCGTCTCTCTAGGCGCGCGGCCCCCTTAAGCAGCAAACTTAATTACGCTGATAGTGGCAGGCTCCTGACACCCATGGGACCGAATCCGCATGTCGGCAGATAGCCATTTATATGCGCAACCTAATCCTTTGGTTTCGCCGAGATCTACGGTTAGCGGATAATCCGGCGTTTGCTTGGGCGGTAAAACAACGGGCCGGTATCATTCCCGTATACCTCTATGCGCCCAAAGAAGAGGAGCCGTGGGTTCCAGGGGCGGCATCCCGCTGGTGGCTGCACCATAGCTTGGCAGCTCTGAGTAAGGGGCTCAGAGCGCGGGGTTTGCGGCTCAGCTGTTATCGGGGAGATTCGATCCAGATTCTAAAAACACTGGCCGAAGATGCCAAGGCCTGTACCCTGGTGGCTAACCGTTTGCACGATCCACATTTGGAACAACGGGATCGGGCATTGGAAAAAGCACTCTCCGGTCAGGGGATCGATATCCGGTTTTTTGATTCGGAACTCTTGTTCACGCCCGGGACACTGAACAACCAACAGGATAAGCCCTATCGGGTATTCACCGCGTTTTGGCGCAAGGCTCGGGCGCTGTTGGAAGTTGAACCACCCGTTGCGGTGTCGACCTTGCCTAAAGGGCGGCTACTGTCTGCTTCGGCAGGAGACACGGACACAGATTCCAGTGTCGAATCGCTAGGGCTTCTTGACATCAATCCATGGCATAACAAGTTACATGATCACTGGTGTCCGGGGGAGGAAAACGCCCACCGGCAACTACAAAGGTTTTTGGAAAACGGGCTGAGTGACTATCAGAAACGGCGGGATTATCCCGCCATAACCGGCAGCTCTAGGCTCTCACCACATTTCCATTTTGGGGAAATTACGACTCGGCAGGTCGTCCGTATATTGCTGTCCCGAGTAACCTCTGCGAATGCAGAGACAAGGAAGTCGATTGAATGTTTCCTTTCCGAGCTGGGTTGGCGGGAATTTTCTCACCATTTGCTTTGGCATTTTCCCGACTCCAGCCGTCAATCCATGAACCCTAAGTTCGCGGACGCTTTCTGGCGCCGGAACAACGCGGAGTTGCGTGCATGGCAGTTGGGCAACACCGGTGTTGCCTTGGTTGACGCCGGCATGAAGGAGCTCTGGGAAACGGGTTGGATGCATAATCGAGTACGGATGATTGTCGGGTCGTTCCTTACCAAAAATCTGGGGCTGCACTGGCGAGCTGGTGCCGAATGGTTTTGGGACACGCTGGTAGATGCGGATTTGGCAAACAATAGCCTAGGATGGCAATGGATCGCGGGCTGCGGTGTGGATGCCGCTCCGTATTACCGAATCTTTAATCCAGACACCCAAGCCAAGCGTTTCGATCCCGAGCGAGCCTATATCCGTAAGTGGTTGGGTGGCATATCTCAACGCCCGCCCATCGTGGATCTTTCAGAAAGCCGGAAGCAGGCTTTGGCGAGATACCGGCAGCACTCGTAGCACATGTTCGAGCGATTTGCATACCCGCCATGCTGGGGATGAAGCCACTGGCGGGTACGACCAATCGCTCATCTCCTGTGGTTGTCAGCACTATCCACCGGGGCTGAAACTGCTACTATGGGCTTGTTCCCCGCAAACTGGATAGCTTGCCTTGAATCGAAACCATAGAGAGATGTCCCGCGGGCGTGGCGCGCTCACCAACCCTGACAACCGCTTCTCATCACATAGTCACGAGGCGTTCGATGACGGGTGGAGCACAGGGGAAAACGTCCCGGCACCACTGACGACGGTGCTGCGGCCGGATTCCAATCGTTCGATGATCAGCCGTAACGATTCACCAGACGTCCCGTTCGACCAATCAATCAATCCTTATCGTGGGTGCGAGCACGGATGTATCTATTGTTACGCCCGGCCTACCCATGCCTGGCTTGGCCACAGTCCGGGATTGGATTTCGAGAGCCTGCTCTACTACAAGACAGACGCTGCGGAGAGTTTGCGGAGGGAGTTGGGTAAACAGGGATACCGTTGTAAACCGCTGGCGATCGGAGGCGTGACGGATGCGTACCAGCCGGTGGAGAAGCGGCTGAAGTTGATGCGGGGTATCTTGCAGTTACTGGTTGATTGTGGGCAGCCGACTACGCTGTTGACAAAATCCGCGCTAGTGGAGCGGGACATCGATTTACTGACCAAGCTGGCGTCGCGTCGACAGGCGCAAGTGATGATTTCGATCACTACGTTGGAACGCGACTTGGCCCGCCGTCTAGAACCTCGGGCGGCGGCGCCACAACGCCGCCTGCAAACAATCGCTCGGCTCAGCCGGGCAGGCATTCCTGTAGGTGTGTTGGTGGCTCCGGTGATCCCGGTCCTAACCGATCCAGAGCTCGAGCGGATAATGACTGCGGCACGGAATGCGGGCGCCGTCAACGCTCGCTACATTTTATTGCGGCTCCCCCGTGAAGTTGCTGGTTTATTCTCCGAGTGGCTGGAAACCCATGTCCCACAGCAGGCGGCGCGCATACTGAAACGGATTAGGGACACTCAGGGTGGGGCACTTTACCGATCTCAGTTTGGGCAGCGGATGAGCGGAGAGGGTCCCTATGCCGAAATGATCGCCCAACGGTTTCAATTGGCGAGGAAGCGTTTGGGGTTCAGGGAGATGGAAGTGCTGGATTGCAGTGCGTTTTCCAGGCCATGCGCCTCGGGCGGCCAACTGAGTTTGCTCTGAGCTAGATTGTTTGGCATTCCCACCCGAACACTCGGTGGGTAACTGTCCGAAAATCTCCAATAGCGCATCGTGCGCTACTCAGAGGTCATAGCATTTCCAGATGTCGGAACCTTTGCGGCGTTCCACCGTGCGCTTATCGGCTTTGTGTGGAGACCACCGGGATACACGCCGCTCCAATCCATTCCGGCGATCCGTTATGCCTCGGTACTGGCAGGTGCAATGCTCAGCCTCACAGCCCGGGGCCGGTAGGCGTGGTGCCTTCTTGAATGAGTAAAAGATACCGACTAGCCGGGAACCGCTCCGGCATCCGCAGTTAGCCACCTGTACGCCGAGAAATTTTTTTGATCGTTGCAGACTATCCAGCTGTTCCTGGGGTGTCAGGGGGTGCTTCGGTTTCGAGAGTAACCATCCCATGTCCTAAGATTCGGCTGCTGTGGAGATAACTTGAACGTGGCGTGGGAGACCGGCGAAATATTCCTATGCCTGGCCGGGTCACTATTGACGACCCGTGTAGAAGGGCAGGGCTTGATTGCCCTAACGGCAGGACCGGTGGTGCCTTATGCGCAGCAAGTTAATGAAGATTCAGATGCTGTTGTGGCTCGCTGCTTTCGGTGCGTATCCATGGGCAGCGGAAATGAACGGGTTCGAAATCGATGGCGATACGCTGGTACCTATCGACGCAATCCACTCCGGTGGACCTCCCAGAGACGGTATCCCCGCCATCGACGCCCCGGTATTTCTGGGGCCCCTCGACACCCAGGATTTGAAACCCACCGACCGGGTATTGGGGCTATTCCACCGTGGCATCGCCAAGGCCTATCCCGTGGCAATCATGAACTGGCACGAGATCGTCAACGATCGTTTCTCCGGATCACCGGTTGTGATCACCTACTGTCCCCTATGTGGTAGCGGGATGGCCTTTGCCGCCCAGATTGGGGAGACGGAACTGACCCTGGGGGTTTCCGGGCTTCTCTACAACAGTGATGTTCTACTCTATGACCGGCAAAGCGGCTCGCTCTGGTCGCAAATGCTATCCCTTGCGATTTCCGGTCCCATGCGGGGCAAGCGGCTGAACCTACTGCCACTGGTGCATACCACTTGGGGAGAGTGGCGAAACGAGCATCCAGACACCCAGGTGTTGTCGAGAAGCACGGGATACCAGCGGGACTACGACCGGGATCCCTACAGTGGCTATATCGACTCCACGGGAATCTGGTTTCCGGTGGCTAACCGAGATTCCCGATACCACCCGAAAGAGCGGGTGCTCGGTGTGGAGATCGGCGGCAGATATAAGGCGTACCCGTTTTCTGAGTTGAGCCGAAAGCCGGGCAGCCATTTCGATAATTTTGCTGGAAAGCGCTTGGAAGTGGTTTATAGCCAAGAAGGAGAAACGGCCCGTGTGTTCGACGGGCAACAGGAGGTTGCCGCTATCATATCATTCTGGTTTGCCTGGGTGGCCTTTCATCCGGATACTGAAGTTTACCTGTCCGAATAGCCGCTTGATTGGAATGGCGGACTCATCGTTTGAGCCTGCCATCCTGCTAGTCTCTCGCTATCTTGGTAAGGATGGCAGGTTCGGGGTGGATGGAGAGCATGAGCGTACAGCGGCCGATTCCGGTTGAACCCGGCATCGATGAGTGGGTCGGTAGGCTCAAGAACCGGTATGGCGAACGGATTACCGGTGAACTTCATATCCCGGCGCGCGCAGGCTGCTTTGATGATCTACCCTCAGGGCTGGATTCACGATTGCGTCAGGCGCTGACGGCCCGGGGCATCAGCCGGCTGTATCGACACCAATCCCTTGTCTGGCAGGCGCTGGAGCGAGGTGAGCATACGGTGGTGGTGACCCCTACGGCTTCTGGTAAAACCCTATGCTACAACCTGCCGGTGCTAAATCAAATCATCACCCATCAAGCCAAGGCGCTTTATCTTTTTCCCACCAAAGCCCTTTCCCAGGATCAACTGGCGGAACTTGCGGCGATCAATCGCGCGGGTGGACTGGGGGTAAGGGCCTTCACGTTCGATGGCGATACACCGGGCGATGCTCGTAAGGCGGTTAGACTCCGGGGTGATATCGTGGTCTCGAATCCGGATATGTTGCATCAGGGGATCCTGCCCCATCACACCAAGTGGGCCCAATTTTTCGAGTCGTTGCGCTATGTCGTCATCGATGAGCTGCACAGTTACCGGGGAGTGTTCGGTTCCCACATGGCAAATGTATTGCGGCGCCTAGCACGGATCTGCCGATTTTACGGCTCCCAGCCCCGCTTCGTAATGGCAAGCGCCACCATTGCCAACCCCCGCGAGCTGGCTGAGCAGTTGGTCGACGCACCGGTAACGGCGGTTACTCAGAGCGGGGCGCCACAGGGTGAGAAGCGTTTACTGCTTTGGAATCCCCCGGTCGTTGACAAGGATTTGGGCATTCGCGCATCAGCTCGCTCCCAGACCCTGTCCATCGCCCGGCTGGCAATAGAAAAGGGATTTAAGAGTATTATCTTTGCCCGCAGTCGGCTGATGGTGGAGGTGTTGACCAAATACCTCAAAGACAGATTTGACCAGGACCCACGCAGACCGCCCCGTATCCTTGCTTACCGGGGCGGTTATCTGCCCACCGAACGGCGTGCCGCGGAGGTCCGTCTGCGGGAGGGCAGCGTCGATTGTGTTATCAGTACTTCTGCCCTGGAGTTGGGCGTGGACATCGGTTCGCTGGATATCTCGATCTTGAACGGCTATCCCGGTTCCATTGCAGGAACGTGGCAGCGACTGGGGCGTGCGGGCAGGCGGAACCGATCCACCCTCGGGGTGTTGGTAGCCAGCAGTCAGCCGCTGGATCAGTATCTGGTTCGCAACCCTGATTTTTTCTTAGGAGCCTCTCCTGAAGCTGCGCACATCGCGCCTGACCAACTTCTTATCCTTCTCGATCATGTTCGTTGCGCCGCATTTGAACTGCCCTTCGACCGGAGTGAGTCGTTTGGCGCCGAACCCCTCGCCGAGATCCTTGGGTATCTGGAACAGCAAGGAGTGTTACACCAGGAAGGTGACAGGTGGCATTGGATGGCCGACAGCTATCCTGCCGGGGCCGTCTCACTGCGCTCGGTGGCGGAGGGTAATTTTGTGGTGATTGATATTGGCGGGGGCGGCCAGAAGATCATTGCCGAAGTCGATTTCAGCGGGGCACCGCTGACCCTCTATCCGGGAGCGATTTACATGATCCAGTCCGATCCCTACCAGGTGGAACGGCTGGATTGGGAGGGGCGAAAAGCCTTCGTGCGCCGTACCCGAGCGGACTATTACACGGATGCCATTGACTACAGTCGGCTCAAGATCCTGGAGTGTTTCGAGCACACGACGGTTGGTCAAGGCGCCGTCCTGCACGGCGAGGTGCATCTGGTAAGGCGGGTGGCGGGTTACAAAAAAATACGTTACTACACTCATGAAAACGTGGGCTTTGGAAAGATTGGTCTACCGGATCAGGAGATGCATACTACTGCCGTCTGGTGGCAAATTCCGCCCCGGCTCCTGGATGAGTCGTTTCCCAATCGCCAGCAGGCCCTCGATGGCTTTCTCGGAGCGGCTTATGGCATGCACCATGTGGCGGCTTTGCGCATGATGGCCGAAGTTTCGGATCTCGGACGGGCGGTGGGGGACAGCGAGGAGGGCTGGGTTGCCACTGTCGGAAACGAGGGGCGGGGTTCCCTGCGCGGCTCGGAGTGGGAAGAGATACCGCTGGAGTCATCTCGCTGTTTTCGTCCAACGTTGTTCCTTTACGACAACTACCCAGGGGGCGTGGGGTTGTCGGCACCGTTGTACGATCAGCGGAACTCGGTGATCGAGCAGACCTTGCGTCTGGTCAGTCAGTGTGACTGCCGCTTTGGTTGCCCCGCTTGCGTCGGTCCGATACTCGTGTCGGACGAAGTTCGCGGGTACTCGGCTAAGGACGCGGCCCTCCAGATCTTGCAGATGTTCCGGGAAGCGCCTGGTGACTAGCGTCGGAGAACGCCTTCGTTTGTTGCGGGATCAATGCCCCCAGGTACGGCCAGAAGCAACTGGATTTACGGCTCGCGTCGAGCGCCTGAGGCGTTCCCGGTTAATGGAGGGGAAGGATCGAGACACTTGTCTCGCTGCCGCGCTGGGAGGGCAGGTTATCGCACCGGGCCTGTTATTGATCGAGAGGCGGTTTGACCTATCCGCCAACCATGGTTCCCATCCGCTTTCCCTGCTCAATCAATTACCGGAAGACCTGCCAACGGACCATGAACTGCTTCCCCACCAGATAGTTTTTTTGGATACCGAGACAACGGGTTTGTCCGGCGGGAGTGGGACTCTTGCATTCCTGTTGGGCATGGCGCGCATCGGGCCACTGGAACTGAAGGTGCGCCAGTTGTTATTAAGCCGCTACTGCGGCGAGAGGCCAATGTTGGAGCAGGCCCGGTTCTGGTTGACGGAAGGAATTACCGCGGTTACCTACAACGGCAGTGGTTTTGATCTGCCTCTGCTGACGGGCCGTTGCCGAATCAACGGGCTGCCGGCGCTGTTTCCGGCCATCCTACATGTCGATCTGCTGCATTTTACCCGGCGCGCGTTTTCAAAGTGCTGGGACGACTGTCGCCTGGCAACGGTGGAACGGCAATTGTTGGGTTATCGGCGCTATCGGGATCTGCCGGGTTCACAGGCTCCACAAGCCTGGATAGACTGGATTCAAAGGCAGAAATGGAAGGCACTGGAGGGGGTGTGTCAGCACAACCGGAGGGATCTGCTATCGCTGGCAATGTTATTGCCGCTGCTCTCGGCAGTCTACCGGGACCCACTCCTTAAGGGAGCTGATCTGCTGTCTGTTGTCAGAGGACATTTGAAGGTTGGACGGGAACCCTGGGCACTGGGTTTACTGCAAAACCATCGGGCGGAAATTGGAGAAGTCGGGCAGCGGGAACTAATGCGACTTCTCAACCGCCAGGAACGCGACCGCCAGCTCCACTTAGCCTGTGGCTTTGATTCTTACTGCGCCCATCCCGGCTCCGGGCCGGCGATAGGTTAGTGGGCGGCGATCATCCGTATCCTGGGAGGCAGGAAACCCGCTTCCGGGGAATCCTATGCCTGCCTGCGGGGGGGCGGTATCTCAGTATCCTAAATCGGCATCGATGAACGGGTGCTCAGGGGGGGTGCCGAGTATGCCGCGCAAGATGTCGTTCATGGTCGCCGTGTCGTTATCAAATCCACCGTGGCTGGTGGCGTGGCTGCGGCCTTTGATACCGGCTCCAGGCCCCTGGCTGTACACGAATTCAAGCCGCTCTCCGGCGAGTGCTTTCAAGCCCTTGTTGTAGATTTCCATGCCGAGAATGGCCTCGGGCACCTGCTCCTCAAAGGCGTTGGATACCAGATACAACAGCGACTTCCGGTAAATCTTCGCTACATTGTCATCTTTTTCCAGCCGACCGTTCAAATTGTAGATCGTCATCTTGTCGATAGCGAACCCCCGGTCAGTTTGCAGCAGCGGTAGATAGTGGCTCTTGAAGAGGTCTATGGAAGCCGCGGGAGCCATCAGGCTGCAACTTCTCACCCTTAAGTCAGGTGCAAGCGATTTCAATGCCGCCGTTAAATAAGCGAGGAGAATGGCTCCGGTACTGTGGCCAACCAGATGAATATTGAGTAGGCGTCCGCGCCGCTTGAATGCCTTGACGAAAGACTCGATAACCGAGATCCCCGCTCTGCCGTCACTGAAAGGACACCGAGCTCCGCTCTTCATTTCCCGCCATAACGCGCGGCCGGGTATTCGAGTACTCTGTTCAAGAATCTTGTCTGTCCAGTCTGTGAGTCCCCCGGCTCGCTGCTCGGCCTCTTCTTCTCTGCCGAGGACCACATCCTTAAGCTCTTCGAGTAGCCCGGTATCGTACATAATATGATAGGGATAGATGCGATTGAGCTTGAAGGTATCCCGCATGGCGCTGATGCGGGTGGCGGAATCCCGGGGAGAATTGAGGCCGCCATGAGCGTAGAGTAACAAGTGGTCATATTTGTCGCTCTTGGCGATCAACCTGGCAGTTTGGCGGGTATCGTAGGCGGTACTCCAGTAGCGGCCCCGCTGATGGAACTCACCGTCATCGATATGCACGAAATGGCCGGCAATTTCCGCGCGGGTGGGGGAGCGCCCAGACTGCTTTCTGCCGTCGTGTATTACGGAATATTGATTCGGGGCGTTATGCCAGATCTGCGGTGTTGGCAACGCCAATTGAAACACCCAGGCATCGCGAATATTTTGTTGCCAGTCTTCATAGGTCCATAGAGCCACTCCATCATCGCCCCACTGTTCTCCCCAAGAGTTTTGCACCAGAAAACCTTTGTCGTTGTATCCCACAATGGCAAAGGCGTGTCCCCCGATGGCTGTCGGTTGCATCAGGATCTTGCCGTTCTTGACACGGTGTTTGTCCCAGCCTTCGTGGACCATGGCCGACACGTAGATAGCGCCAACCTCGTTGAGTGCGGTATGAAAGTCAGAGATGCGGTTTGGTAAACGGAAGTAGGCTCCCAAGGTGTTCTCCCGCGCCCTCTTGGCACGCAGGATGGTCAATTCTCCGGGATTCGGAAGATACCGCCAGTGCTCATCACGGCATACGCCCATTGCGTACCAGCCCTTGATTGCGCCCCGGCAACTGGATCCGGCATACCTCTCTCCAGGCCACTCGTCATGACGCTTTGCCATTTCATAGAGCATGCGTGAACTGACGGTGTACCCACGACCACGCCGCTGATTGAGCATGTTGATGACCGCCGCTAGGCCAAATCCCGTGCAAGCCCCTTCGCTGCCCTGATCGAGAATCGTAAGATCCTTGGGGCGATCGAGGCTTGGTTGTAATTGGATGAGCGCTGGTTGGTAGATGAAATCCCGAAAGTCTGGAACATCTGGTGTGGCATTCAGTGGATAATCCCCCAAACATGTAATCTCCGAGTCGCTCATGAAGTTTCCCCCACTCCCGTGAATATTTAAAAGAATATACTTCCTGATTCGAGTATAGTCTGTTGAATTAAAAGGGTATAACATCAGCTTTCTTCGGAAGTTTTTAGAATCTATCTCAAAATTACCGAACGACTTCGAGACCCGGCAAAACCGGCCGAAAACGCGCAGTTTACACGGAGTAAATGAGCAGTTGATGCAGGTCTCAACGCCGTATCGGTGGCGTGCGGCAATTTTGAGATAGGTTCTAGTACATACGCACAATACTCACTGGGCAGAAGGTAAATAGCCGTATCACGATTAAGTTATTTCAGTGCAATCAACGCTGATTTCCGCTGACGAAGCTGCTGCCGACTACTAAACGAGGTGCAGGCTTTGAAAGGATATCAGTGGCACCGAAACACTCAGGATGGGGTAAGATGTCGCGGGTCGCCAGTTTACGTGGGCCGCTGTGGGGCATGAATCCAGCGAATCGGGTGCTCGGGTACTGTTACTAGCGCGCCGAAATCACTCGTCGACCGGCATCGATAGATACCAAATATATTTAATTATCAATGAGATATATCGTATCAATTTTGGTGGTGTATTGGGGGTTGGCAGCGGTGTACGCTCCGCTAGCTGTCGCGATTACCACCGAGCAGTATGACCGTATCAATGCGCTTGGCCGGCTAAATGGTGTCGCCCTGCACTGCGGTTACCTGGAAGAGATGAGGCGCATGAAGCAAGCACTTATCGATAATCTTCCGAAGCGCCGGGAGTTGGGATTGGCCTTTGATCGGTTAACTAACGAATCCTACCTCGATTTTATTAAGCGTGCCGAGGACTGTCCCCGAGAAAGTACGTTTGCTAGTGAGGTCAAAAAAGCAATCCAATTACTTAAAGATAGCTTTTAACTATATATATTATAAAAGATAATTAAAAAGAAACATGCTGTACATGTTAGGTTAGGCTTGATTGGACCGATGAAAAGAGAGGGTAGCAAGACACCCGTGAAACTGATGATGAAGGCTTATTGGAATCACCTGTTCGGTTGGGTGTTGATCCTGGTGCTGTTGATGCAAAGTGGGTCAGCGCTATCTGCGGATGGATTGCGAGTGATGGTGAGCATCAAGCCCATCCATTCCTTGGTATCGGCTCTCATGCAGGGGGGAGACCCACCCGAACTGGTTGTCGCGGAAGGAGAGCTGCCTTTTGGGTATCAGCTATCGGAGGCACAGCGAAGCAACCTTTCAAAAGCGGATCTGCTGATCTGGACCGGGCCCGAATTGGAACCCTTCCTCGTCGGTCCCGCGGCGGAGTTGGAGGATTCTGACAAAAGTTTGGAACTGCTTGATCATCCGGCCCTGAAGATACTTCCAAGCCGCTGGAACAACGACCGCCGTGATCCGTTTTTCTGGATGGATACCCGTAATGCGTTGATCTTGATTGATGAACTGGCGCGGGTGTTGATTGACCTCGATCCGGTGAGGACACACCTTTATCTACGGAATCGGGCGGAATTGCAGAGTCAGATTGCTGAATTGGATCGCCGTTTCGAATACGGCTATCGCGGGCTCACAGGAAGTGCCCTCATCTATCACGATAGCCTGCAGTATTTCGAACAGGCTTATGCCTTGCGTTTTCAGGAAGTCCTTTCCCCCCCTGATGTCCGGCCGATGAGCGCGGAGACGCTTCTGTCCGCCCGCAGCCACATCACCGGAGGGGAAGTCCGTTGCATTCTTGTTGAACGAGGGATACCCGCTCCCCAACTTGCGCTGTTAACGGCGGGGTTGGAGACCGCTGTCGGAGAACTCGATAGTTTGGGTAGCGGCTTGAAGGCTGGGGCGGCGCTTTATCCCCAACTCATGGAACATACCGCTCAAGTCATCAAAGATTGTGTCGGACAGGGTATTGAGAAGCAGCCGATACTCCCCCCGGAGGAGGAGAGGCCGGTGGTCTCATCCTACGGGATCGGTGGCAGCTTTTTGCTTTCCGACCATTTGGGCGGAGTAGTCAGTGAGGCGAAATTTCTGGGCCGATATAATCTGCTTTATTTCGGGTACACTTTTTGCCCTGACGTTTGTCCGACTTCGCTTCAGGTGATGTCAGCGGCGCTAGAATTGCTTGGCAGCGAGTCGGAGAAGATACAACCTTGGTTTATTACTGTCGATCCTGAGAGAGATAGTGTATCTAAAATAAATAGATATGTTCGCTATTTCAATAAAAATTTAATTGGATTAACCGGTAGTCCCGAGATGATATCGCGTATCGCGGCCCGCTATCGGGTCAGGTATGAGAAGGTGCAAGGAGAGGATCCGGCGATGTATCTGATGGACCATACCGCCAGCCTGTTCCTAATCGGTCCGGATGGGCGCTTCATTACCAAGTTCGCCCATGGTATCACCCCCCGGGCACTTGCCGAGCGGCTCAAAAGCTATCTATAAACCCGCCAGATGGGCTACGAGAACAATACCTAGTTGCTCGATATCTTAGAGTGCGGATACCAACAAGGTGGTTTTTTCAAGTCGTTCCGCGAGCGTGCGGAGAAGTTCCTGATTGAACCGTGCCTGTAAATGATCCGGGGCGTCATGCAGGGCGCTCGCCAGGATCTTGATCACCAGAACCTTTGAATGGCTGACGACACTGGCGCTTCGGGGTCGTTCGGTGCCGTGAATGTAGGCCATTTCACCAAAGCATTGCCCGTCGGTCAGTTCTCCCACCACCGATCCACCCTTGTTTATCCGGGCTTGTCCGGAGGCCAGAATAAAGAACGAGCCGCCGATCTTACCTTCTTGCAATAAGGTCGTTCCTTCGTCAAACCGGTGCCATTTGCTGATACCTAGCACCTCCCATAGCTCGACATCAGTGAAATTCCTAAAGAAGTGGAGCCGCTTCAGGATACTGAATTTCATCGTATCGGATACGCTCTGCCCCGGAACCTCTAGACGTTCGTGGACCAGGCCCAGCTCCTTGGTTAACGCGGACCAACTGGGAAAGCGGTCTTCGGGACGTTTTTCCAGACAACGATGCACAATCTTTCGAAGTGCAACGGGAATATTCGATCGGAGTCGTTCCAGAGGTGGTACGGGATGCTGATTGATCATTTGGCAGAGTTCGAATTGATTGCTCCCCGTGAAGGGCAACCGGCCGGTAAGCAGTTGGTAGATCACGACCCCCAGTGAATAGATATCGGTTTGGTGATTCAGCTTGCGGCCGGAAATCTGCTCCGGCGACATATAGCTCGGGGTCCCCACGGCGTCCATGACTTGGGACAATTCAGAGTCGGTCATCAATGCCGCGCCGAAGTCGCTGATCTTGATGTCGGTGCCTGCACCCAGCAGCAGGTTGGCGGGCTTTACGTCCCGATGCACCAGCCCCTGGCGGAAGGCGTAACCAAATGCATCGCTGCACTTGAAGAAAATCTCCACTACATCGTCGATGGGCAACAAATGGCTGGGATCGCAGAATTGCTTCAAGGTTTGCCCGGAAACGTACTCCATGACGATATAGTGCATATCCCCCTCGCTTCCAGCATCGAAAACCTTGACGATATGGGGATGGCGAAGCTTGCCCGCCAGACTGGCCTCGGTGATGAACATGCGCCGGAAGCGTGCGCCCGTTTCCGGATTGTTGAACAGGTTATGGTGGGCAACTTTGACTGCGACTTCCTGGCCTGTAAAGGGGTCTTCAGCCAGATAGACCGAGCTGGTCGCACCACGTCCTAGGAGCTTCCGGATGTGGCACTTGCCGATAGTTGTTCTGGTGAGTATGTCGATTTCTGTCTCTCCCGTTTGTAGGCCTCGCATTTAGCCAGAAACAGTTTCGTGCTCCGTGGCATGGGAACCCTAACCTCCGACAAATAGGTGATCAGCTCGGTGCCGGTGTTGATCAGTTTCAGCCCTTCCGCGACTCTCGGTTGTTGTTTGTAACCGTAGCCACTGGATTCGGGCAAGAATTCCTCCACCACCTCACGATTGGCGACAAATTGGGGCCAGACTTTAAAAAAAACGATGTCGCTTTTCATCGTTTCTAGTTGCAGCTTGGCCGATTCGACGAGCCGAGCGAATGGCGCCAGTACGGGCTGAAACAACCGGTCATCCTCAAACACCCGGACAATATTCTGTTCAATGTTGTCGATATCCCGCATGGTCAGCGCAATCTTCCGGTAGCGGGATTCGAAGATCTGGGTAATCGGTTGGGTAAACGCCTTGAAAGGTTCACCCCACAGCTCGTCGATTCCCTCCTCGCCACTATAGTGTTTGACGTTCCGGCCTAACTCAAGAGCCTCTTTGAAGCAGTCGGCGCACTGCTTCATGAGCTCATTATCTCTATTGATCTTAATGCCCTTGGATTCCAGTTCCACCACGGCAGTAAAGATGTCGGTTGCCCGATTGAACAGAGCCCCAGCCAACATGGCGGCGTTGACCCGTTTGCGCATCGGGTCCTGTTCCGTTTGGTAGGCCTGCCTGGCGTCTTCCAGTCGCTCTCCGGGGGTATTGATTCCTCCTTCGGTATGATGGAAGGTACGTTTGGAGAGATGGTCGATAAGCAGCTTACGGGTAGCCAGAGTATCGTCTGGAATCGGGTAGAAGCGGATCCAATAACCGTCGAAGTAGATGCATTCTTTGCCGTTCAGCACCCGGCGTGTACCGTTTTTGGGTTCTTCTGTCATGGTGATCGGAGTGTCTTAGATCATTGATAGTGCCGATCTGGCGAATGAAATAGTAGTTCATACCCTAGAGCCCCGTCCAACAATGTTCTGGATCATTGACCCGTTCGGTATTCTTATTGATACTGAACAATTATGCTGAATAATTTATAGAATAATCCTGATGTGCATGGGGATTCCGATGCAGGTCATCGCGCAACGGGAGTTTTCTGCCCTTTGCCGGGGACGTAATGGCGAAAAGGCTGTTGAAACCCTGCTAATAGGTCCGCAGGCGGAGGGAACTTGGGTCCTGGAGTTCTTGGGCGTGGCCAGAGAGGTGCTTTCCGCCGAGGATGCTGAACGGCTGAATAACGCCCTGGACGCATTGGAAACGTTGATGGCCGGTGCCGGACCAACCAACCTTGAAGACTTTTTTTCAGATTTGTCTGCGCCGGACAGGCCTCCTGGCGGAAGAGGCTGACCCGTTGCTCTGGCACGTGCGTTCGGTACTTTGTTTACTCCGTACCAGCAGCCGGATTTCCGGTCCATCACCGGATTCTCAGTGATAGAGGCCAATCCTGGGGCAGGAGCTGAAGGCAGCCTAGCAATCTTCATCGGCACGCATCGCCGCCTTGTGGCCTCGGTTACCGTCAAATCCAGCCGGCCGCTGATGATGCCCCAGATATTCGTGGGAAAACGTCCGGACGAACTGATCTCCTTGTTGCCACTGCTCTACAGTGTTTGTGGGGTCGCTCAAGGGTGCGCCGCCGCTCTGGCGCTGGAACAGGCACTGGGCATTCCCGGGTCGCGGCGGGTAAATAGCGCGCGGCGTTTATTGGTTTGTTTCGAGTCCCTGCGTGAGCATCTGTGGCGTGTTGAGCTGGATTGGGCAGGGTATCTGGGAACAGCTCCGCGTCCTGACCTGATCGCGCTGGTCTCCAAGGCGGCTCAGAACGTTCGTCAGATGCTGTTTGGGGAGGTGAATCCCTTCCTACCCAAGGTACCGGAGCCTCAACCGGTCAGTTGCGAGTTCGAGGCGTTGCTGGAGGGCATCGCGCAGGCTTTGGCGGAGCGGATATATCATTGTGCTCCCGAGAGATGGCTTCAGCTGTCCACTTGGCAGGAGCTCGATGATTGGACGAAACGAGGCGATTCAGTTGCGGCCCGCATGCTGTGCTCGATCCATGCGGCGGGACTTTCCGCAATCGGGAGCAATCCGGTAGCGGGCCTTCCGGCACTGGAACCCGAGGTGCTCGAGCGGCGGTTACAGGCCTCAGGGGAGGAATTCGTAGCCTATCCGTCATGGTGTGGCAAAGCTTGGGAGACCGGCGCGCTTCCCCGGCAAGCCGGACATCCGCTGATGTCCTCCCTGATCGGTTGGTTTGGCAACGGTCTGCTACCTCACCTGGCGGCCCGGCTATTGGAGTTGGCTACATTGATGGAGGGGCTCAGGCGGGGAGGGGAGGCATTGGAGCATCCCCAGGTTTCGGGCCTTGGTGGCGGGAAGCCGTCCGAAGGGATAGGGTTATCCCAGGTCGAGACGTCCCGTGGGCGGCTGATTCACCGGGTTGAGGTTGCTCATGGGCGAGTGTCGCAGTACCAGATAGTGGCGCCTACCGAATGGAATTTTCATCCGCGGGGCGTCGTTGTTGAAGGACTAAAACGCTTACCAGCGGAGGATAACGACAAGCTGCAGCAGCTGGCTGAGCTCTGGGTTGGCGCCATCGACCCTTGCGTTGCGTTCCGAGTGGAAGTGGTCCCTGTTTGATCGGCGAGAGTTGATGCTTGAGCAGGCCGACCCAAGCCCTTGGGCGATCACTGTGCGCCCATTAATAGTTGATGGCAGCCTAGCTTTCGAAGCAATGACGGTCTGCTTTGAGACGCTGCAACTGCTGGATGCGGTCTTGTGCGGGTATTACGCGGCTGGCCTCACGGTAATCCAGGTAGTAGTCGTACACCGGGTAGGCAAAAGCCAGCGGCGAAACCGTGGTTCCAAGCAGGATTGCGCCTCCTTGGTACGGATTATCGTAAAATGACGGTTTGTAGCTGTACGTCAGCGGGATGAGGGCGGCAATTTCTTGCTCCAATCGAAAACAATCCCAGGCGAGTTCCTGGGGCAGCGGCGTGGCCGCTACCGGTGTCCGGAAGAGCTGTGCCGCCTGGAGCGATGGCATACTGACCAGCCAGGAAACTACTACCATGTACCACCAGATACGGCTGGCTTTGAGGAGCATCGGGTTTTTCTCCACTATGGGAACGACTATCCTTAGTATCGGCACCAGGCGTTAAACAATTTAGCCGTGATCTGTGCCAGGCAATGGCTGGGCACCTGCTTCCCGCCGGGGAGGGTCATTTGGCCGAATCCGGTGAGGGTGCGGGGTAAATACCGGCAACGGGTGGCCGGTGATGGATAGCCATTACTTCGGGTGGATCGACGCGCAGTGCCTCACCGGAGAGCCGGTGATAGTTTTTGGGAATGGGTGGGCTCATCTTTCGGTTGTTCTCGGATCGCTAATGAATAAGTCGGGTTCTCGTCCGTTGTTCATGAGAAATGGCTTGGCTTATGAGATTCATTCCTGCCTGGACCCGGATCTCTCGTTCACTCCCGAACGCTGGAAGCAGGAGATCCGCAAGGGCTTGGCGAGATTGTCCGCCAAATCGCGCTGGCAACGGTTTGCCTCTGGGGTGAATCAGCTTTCGGAAGATCAGCTTGACTACCTTACCGATGTGGATGGCAAGGATCGAGTGGCTTGGTGCGCGCTAATCCGTAGCGGAGACAGTTATCAGGGAATTGGCGTCTCGCGTTACGTTAGGCTCCCGGGGGAGGGGGCATGCGCGGAGTTTGCGGTGACCGTAATCGATGAGTATCAAAAACAGGGAATTGGACGGGCATTGCTAGAACGTTTGCTCGAATCGGCCCGCTGCAACGGTATTAGCACATTACGGGGGTTTGTGTTTCCGAGTAATCTGCTGATGCTGGAGTTGTGTCGACAACTCCACGCCCATGCCATCCCGGTCGAATCCTTCATCCAGGTAGATATTCCGGTACCGTCCACTGACGGATTTAATGGGCAGATAGACTGAATGGACTAGGGGGAGCGGGGCAGGGTGACCACGGCCTCCAGGCCCCCCCCAATACCGTTTCTCAGGGTCACATCACCCCCGTGCCCCCGGGCAATGTTGCGGGCGATTCCCAAACCGAGCCCGGTTCCTCCGGTTGCTTTGCTGCGGGATCCTTCGCGGCGCTGAAACGGACGAAACAACGTTTCCAACTCCCCTTCCGGTATACCCGGTCCCTCATCGGCGATGGTGACGGTCACTATTCCGGTTGACTCGGTTAACCGCACGCGGACGCGTCTTCCATAACGAACTCCATTTTCCACCAGGTTGCCGATGCATCGCTTTAGTGCCAACGGCTTACCCGGAAAAGGGGCGATTTCGGATGTCGGCTCGATCTCCATGTCATTCCCCAGCTCTTGCACGTCATCTTGCAACGATTCCAGTAGCGCTCGCATATCCACGGGCACTGTTTGTTCGCTGCTCTCAGTTCCGCGCATAAAATCCAGGGAGGCTTGCACCATTTGTTCCATCTCGCGTAAGTCATTCTCCAGCCGCTCCTTGAGTTCACCCTCGTCCAGTAGTGCGGTTCTAAGGCGCATGCGGGTGATAGGAGTCTTTAGATCATGGGAGACCGCGGCCAAGATTTCACCTCGGTCTTCGATGAAACGGCGCAATCGTGTTTGCATTCGGTTGAAGGCGGCGGCAGCCTGGCGGACTTCAGTAGGTCCAGTTTCCGGAAGTGGTGGACTCTTGATATCGGTGCCCAGGCGTTCCGCCGCTTTGGCGAGCCGGTCCAGAGGACGGGTCACCACACGTACCGTAAACAGCGAGATCAGGAGGATGGATATCAACAGCACACCGAGGTACGCCAGAACCCGGATTGGCCAGGCACGTATGTCTTCGGGTAGGGTGTTTTGAAAGATGATCCAACTTCCGTCGAACAGCTGGATGTTTGCTTGAAACCCAACGAGTGGTCCCATACCCTGGATACCGCGCCATGACCGGAAGGGCATGGGAGCATCAAGGTTGGCTGAGGGGCCATGTCGGTGCAGGGGACGCTGAAACGCCGGGGTTACGGTAATCTGGTACTGGCGGTGTTCGGGAAGCTGCTGGTGCAACAGCATCGCCAGATAGTCCACGGGTACCGAGCCCTCCGTTGGGGACGCCGGTTCGGGGGCGATGTAGACCCGGAAGGCGGGGCTGTTGAAGGCATCTAGAATGCGTTGGCGCCGGTCAGGCGTGGACTCTTCCACGAGTACGACGATGGCAGTAATCTTCTGCACCAGATTGAGCCCGAATCCTCGCCGAAGATGGTCGTCTCTGTCTTTCATGAAAATCAGCGCACCGATGATCTGGGCCAGGATGAGGCCCGAGATCAGGATCAGCACCAGGCGCCCGAATAGTGATCCCGGTAACAGTCTCATGGAGGGGAAGTGTAGGCGTCGACCGGCACCGAGAGCACGTACCCTTCGCCGCGGACCGTTTTGATGATCTCAGGCGACCTGGGGTCTTCCCGGAGCCGCCGCCGTAATCGGCTGACCAACACGTCGATGCTGCGGTCGAATGGATCCGATTCTCGCCCCTGGGTGAGGTCCAAGAGCTGATCCCGGTTCAAGATTCGATTTGGGTGCTCGAGAAATGTGCACAACAACCGATATTCAGCACCGCTCAACGGCACCACCCCACCTTGGGCATCGGTTAGATGGCGAGACAACAGGTCCAGGCGCCAACCGGAGAAATGCAAGGCGGTGGCTGTCGTTGTCGCTTTTGAATAGGGTGGAGCCTGGCTGCGGCGCAAGACCACCTTGATTCGGGCCAACAACTCCCTTGGGTTGAAAGGTTTTGGAAGGTAATCATCGGCACCCATTTCCAGACCTAGGATGCGGTCCATTTCATCACCCCTGGCGGTTAACATAATAACCGGTATCCTCGATTTCGCCCGCAGATTGCGGCAGAGTTCCAGTCCATCGTCTCCGGGCAGCATTAGGTCGAGTACGATCAAGTCCGGGTTGGATACTTCAAGAAACCTCCACATCTCCCTTCCATCCGCCACCGCAGAGGCCCGGTAACCGTTCTTCTCCAGATAGGCCAGCAATAGCCGCCTGATCTCCGGATCATCATCCACCACCAATATCCGGGGCATCGTTTCCATGGTCCTTTTATAACCCACAACCACTTCCATAGGTTTCTTTTTTTGTAACTCAATGTTGCTGCACGGCTGCTGTTACGTTGAGTTACAAATTAGCGGATTCAAGACACATGGGGCTTACATTGTCGTGTTTACCTATTGTCGAGAGGCAGATTGTCTGCCGGGCAACCAATGAGGAAAGACAGATGAAACGCTCAAGCAAAATATTGATTACTACCCTGGCCGTGGTCGGCATCACCGCCGTTGGGTTCTCCTGGGTTTCGGCGGGTGGCTGGGGAAGAAACTGCCAAGCCGACTGGAGTCAGTTCGGGCAGGCGGGACCGGGAACTTACCCAGGGCACGGAGGGTGGCACGGTAAAGGCATGATGGGTGGGGTACCCGGCTCAATGATGGAGCAGCGTATGGATTATCTGAAACAGCGATTACAGATTACGTCGGATCAGGAACCGGCTTGGGAGGCATTTCGGCAGACGATGAATGCAAAGACGGAACTGATGGCGGAACGGTTCCAGCAGCGGGGAATGCAGCTACCGGTCACCGAAAGGACGAACCGCATGCGGCAGCATGCGGAGCAGATGAGTGCCATGGCAGATGCCGTCGACACCTTTTACGCGGCCTTGACGCCCGAGCAGCAAAAGCTGGCTGACTCGATGATGCCCATGGGTCGGCGTTTTTAGCGCGGAGTAACCAGGCTCCACCCGAATCGCGCAGGTCATCCGGCGGCCGGGTGGAGCGAAATCTCGAACTCTGGTGCATTATGGATATGTTTTTTTACGGTGCATTGCTCCATGGCCCGGATCATCCCATCCCGATACTTATCGGGAAACTCCCGAGGCAGGGTGAGTTGCAAAGAGATGTGGGTGATCATCTTACTTCTATCATCGCTCTCACAAACCATCTTCAGATCCAGTCCCTCCGTGGCGAGTTTGCGTGCCTGACAGAAGCTCAGGGCATAGATGCCGGCGCAACTTGCCAGGGAGGCGAGAAACAGATCGAAGGGTGCGGGTGCGGATGCCTCGCCTCCATACTTTTCCGGTTGGTCGGTAGTCACGAGGAATGGACCTACCTGGGCGTTCACTCGTTTTCCACCGGGGAAATCTATCTCCACAATTTCCGTTGGCATGCAGTCTCCTGGATACGGTTGCGATGGTGTTCAAGGATCCGTGGCATCGGCTTGGGCCTGGGGCCCGGCTTGGACGAACGCCTCTAGGGAAAGACAGTGCGCCTCGATGCTGGTGATCAACGGCATCCGCGACAGGTCGGCATCAAAGCGGCGAGCATTGTACAGTTGCGGAATCAGGAAGACATCCGCCAGCGTTGGCGTGTTGCCATGGCAGCAGGGACCTTGCCAGTCCTGCTCCGCCAGCATCCTTTCGAATATCTCCAAGCCTGATTCTACCCAATGCCGATACCAATCGAGCTTCTGTTGTTCCGAACATCCCAACTCGGATACCAGGTATTTGAGTACCCGGGTATTGTTCAGAGGGTGTATCTCACAGGCCACGGTTTGCGCCAGCCCTCTTACCCAGGCACGTGCCAGGGGCTCACGAGGCAACAACGGAGGATTGGGGTGAATCTCTTCCAGATACTCGCAAATGGCCATGGATTGCACAATAAGCCGATCATCGTGGTTTAACGCTGGAACCAGCCCCTGGGGATTCACGGCTAGGTATTCGGCGCTTGCCTCTTCTTCCTGAAGCAGGTTAACGCTCCGGTAACGGTAGTCCAGCCCCTTGAGATGCAAGGCGATGCGTACCCGGTAGGCCGCGGAGGATCGAAAGTAGCTGTAGAGCTCCATACCGCTCATTGATTGTTCCTGAAGGGGTAAAGCCTAAGCTTAGCAAATTCGGGTCTCCGTGGGGTGCCGGTTGCGGCGGGTTTTTCAATCATTAGCCGCCGAATGCTAGGATCTGACCACGGATATGACGATTCTAAGACCGGGGAGGCTTGACAGAATGGTGGATAGCAGGGGCGAGGGAATGGCGGAGTTGGTGGATGGGCTGGAACAAGCTTTGCGAAATCTTGGGTGTTGGGGTCAAACTTCGCCCTCCGACACCGCTCTCGCGAGTCCGATGCCATTCTGCTACGACAGCCTCCAGTTTGATGAGTGGCTGCAGTGGGTGTTTATTGTCCGGATCAGAGGGATGCTGGTAAGGCGTCAGACATTGCCCACGGGCTCGGATATTTTGCCACTTGCGGAGGTATGGTTCGCAGAGCGGGGCATGACGGAGGAGGCCGCCACGGTGCTGGGGTTTATTCGTCAAATCGACACCTGCCTTAATGGCGGTTGGGAAGACCGCAGTCACTGAAGATGGCTGCGGAGGGACAGGGTTCCGGAGAGCTTCTAACTCCCCGGTGAGATGCGGGCCCCAACAGCCCAGCGGCCAATAGCTTAGCTTGGGTAGAGTGGGGCCATCGGGCTTGTGGGTCCCGCCTTGGGTCTATCACCGCTTTCGATGACCTGGGAAAAGGATTGCCAAAGGCCGGAACCCCGCCAGTCCGGAGCGCCATCCCCATACAAGAACTGCTCAAGGATCGCGATCTCAGTGGTAAATCCGTGGTCATTTAGCCGCCCGGACAACGCGCCAAGGGAACGAGGTGGGACATCGGGCCAACGTGAGCTGGCCCAATCCAGCAGTGCCTGGGCGGTGGCTTGAGCGTTATTGCGCTCACAGGCAGCCTGTATACGCGGTATTTTACGGCTTGCAAGGGTTGTTGCTGATACCGGGCGGGTAACGGCGGGGGAGCGCGCATCCCGGTGCTTGCTCCACCACCAGGCGCCCAGGGTAGCCAGCCAGCCAATTCCCAATAACATGCTGAGCCAAGGGGTGTCGCCGGAATGGAGCGGAGGGCTGTCCTCCCGATGGGTTGGAGAGGCCGCCGCACTCGGGGCTTTCTCGGCCGATACAAGGGGTTCTCCCCGGGTATCGGTAGGGTTCGCGGCCACGGTGCCCTGCACTTGCAACGTTCGCTCCGGGATGCGGCTGACTTCGATGTGGTTTTTAACGGTGTTCCACCAGGGAATCTCGATTGCCGGCAGTGTGAACCGGCCGGGCCGACCCGGTACGATGGCAACCTTTAACTGGCGGATGCCAACGATGCCATCCCGCTCTTGTTTGTCCTCTAGCGCCGGTTTATCGGGGTACTGCTTAATTCCGTCCTGACCGGTATCGGTGAATTCTGGGAGTTGGTTGGCACTGAGCCCATCGGCTAGCATCAGCAGGGTACGGGTTACCGGCTCACCCACCCGAAGTTCGGGCACGGCACCTTCCCAGCTGTCCTGAAGCTGCAGATCCTTGGTCGGCAACCAGGGTACAGGGGCTCCGGCCGGCGGTGCCGAGACCTCGACCCCCAGGGATTCAGACTGTACGCGGCGTATCTGTCCCGGCTGGCGAAATGCGCCAAATGGTGACCCAAAAAATCGGTTGCTACCAGATCCGGCCGGCGTTGTCTCGGCCTGAAACACGATCGGTGCTAGGGTTAATGGGCCATCCCGCTGGGGGAACAGGGCGTAACGCCGTTCTACGACCGTGTAGTAGCGGCCCTCGAGGCGTTTCTCGTACTGTTCGTCTTCCCCCAGCTTCACGACGATCAGATCCGGGTCGTCGGCTTGGGGATCGGAGAGACTGGCATTATCGGTATTCACGCCACGGTAGAGCTTCACCGTTAGTATGATCTGTTGGCCTCGGTACACTTTGTCGTGGTCGGTTTCGACCTGCACTATGATGTCTCTATCGGAAACCCTCGCCGCCGGGGCGGGTTGCACCACCTCGATCGCCAGTTCCCGACTGCGGTCCCGGCCGAATGGAATAGGGGGAATAGTCAGCGTGCCGCGGCGTTTTGCCATCAGTGCCAGGTTCCACGAATGGGCCCTGGTGAGTTCTCCGTTGACCATCTGCAAACGCTGACTCTGGCTGCGGCTGAGGATTTCAAAGTCCTGCTCGAGCGGACTAAGGTCGGGCTCACCGTCCGGGGCTTGAGGCGCCTCGAACGTCAACTGAAACGACTCACCGAGGGTGACGGGGTTGCGAGACAGTCGGGCCGTTATCTCCGCAGCGTGGACAGTTGTGGGAAGGAGCGGTAAGAAGACCAGAACCGTCAGTCCAAAAAGCCGGTACGCGGTCCATTGCAAGCTGGAATTCATGATCAATCTCCGGGCCTTGATTGGGATCACCAGGGATATGGCTCCGAGTGGCCTTGATACTGTTGTTGATACTGATAGCGGAACTTGCGCCGAAGCAGTCCACCGGGATCGTCGGGGATACGCTGCAGCCAGTACCGGGCCTCTGGCTCCAGTGGATTGTCCGGCGTGGGCAGGGTATCCGAGGGCAGCGGTTCGGTACCGTTTTGTTGTCCGTTGGGGTCAGCTTGTCCTGCGGCCGACTTATTTTGCGTCTCTTCCGCTGGCTGATTTTCGGAAGGGCCGGACGGCGCGTGTGCCTCAAGCTGTTGCTCGCCATTCTCATCTATTGGGGACGGCTGGGGTTTCTCGGGCCCGTCCGATGGCAAATCCTGGTCCCCTTGCATCCCCTCTTGGGCAGGGTTTTCTTGGGACGGTTGTCCCGCTTCCCGCGGAGTCGGTTCCTGGCGCGGCTGATTGTTGGCCAATCCCGATTCTTGGTGTGGCTTAGAGTCCTGGCCGGCGGTGTGTTCCTGTTCTTGGAGTAGTTTCTCAACCAACTGCCGATTGAACAATGCGTCGGAGTCACCCGGGATTTTTTCCAAGGCTCGGTCATAGGCTCGCAACGCTTCATTTAGTCTGCCCAGCCGAGCCAGCGCGTTACCCCGATTGTAGTCGGCCCGGGGAGTATTCACCCCCGCCAGGGCGTCCAGGCTTTGCTGATACTCTCCAGCACGGTAATGGGCGGCTGAGCGCCACTCAGGGTCCTCGAAGTACGTTGCCGCGCCAGCCGGATCGCCGTCCGTGAGCTGTGCAAATCCTAACTGATCGGGTCGTTGCCAAAGTTGATCCCACTGCGAAGCCGAGACCGGTTCTGCAATTGGCAAGACCAGGCACAGGGCAAGCAGCAGATACCCCCTGCGAAATGCGAACGCCGCCAACGGCAAGAGTGGTAGGATCAACCAAGGACCTTCCTCATGCCAGCGATCACTGTGTAGCCCCGCTGACTTCTCGGCACCTGTCAGCGGAGCAGTGGCAAAAACCGGGAAGAGGAGGTCCAAATCCCGGTCATTTGCGGCCAGTTCGGTGTAGACGCCCCGGCCGTTGGCGGCAATACGGCGCAGTTCTTCGGATCCCAGTGAGGAGATAACAATCTCGCCGGCATCGCTCTTGAGGAATCCTCCCCCGGGCAGTGGGATCGGAGCACCTTCCGGGGTTCCTACCGCCAGGATACTGACTGAGAAATTGGCGGGGCGGTTTGCCAGTACCCTATCCGTTAGGCCGGGCGCGATGCCATCGGTGATGATGAGTAGGTGACCATCCACCGCATTGGCCGCGGAGAGCAACCGAAAGCCTTGTTCCAGAGCCAGATCCGCTCGGCTCCCCTGGCTGGGTACGATGTCACTGGTCAGGCTTTGGACCAGTGCGGCGATCGTGCCGGTATCTTCGGTGAGGGGGGAGACCACGAATGGTTGCGCCGCATAGACAATCAGTCCGGTTTCCCCTTCCCGGCGTCGTTGCAGGATATCGAGCAGTTTATACCTCGCCCGGGTGAGTCGACTCGGTGCGAGGTCGTTTGCATCCATGGAGCGGGATAGGTCAAGCAGGATTACCAGCGATGAACGCGGCTGAAATACGGGTTGTTCGAGTTGTCGCCAGGTGGGCCCGGCGAGTGCGAGAACGGCCAGTATTCCACCAATGCCCAGCAGCGAGAGCGCTAATTTACGGCCGGTTCGATGCCCGGCTGTCAGTACAAACGGAAGCAATGCGGAGTCGCACACGGCGCTCCAGTCGCCTGCCCGGGGTCTTTGACGGTATTTCCACCACAACAGTAGCGCCAGCGGTAGCAAGGCGACCAGCCACTCAGGTCTCAAGAGATGGAAGTGACTCAAGTTCCGTCCTCCCGGAGGCTGGCAGCCAATAGCAGGCCGGCAAGCAGCAAGGCTAATCCCAACGGCCAGGGATACAACGCAACTACCGGCCTGAAGCGTCGGGGGTCTTGTTCCACAGGCTCCATTTCGTCGAGGAGGCGATAGATCCGTGTAAGTTCACCGGTTTCCTTAGCCCGGAAGTAACGGCCACCGGTGGCTTCCGCGATAGCTCGCAAGGCAGCCTCGTTAAGATCCCGGGATGGGTTGATTTCCTGGGGACCGAATAACGAGTTAACCGTCATCCGATCGGCTCCGACCCCAATGGTGTAGATCTTCAAACCACTTTGGGCGGCGAGTTGTGCTGCTTTTTCAGGGCGAATTTCTCCCGCTGTGTTGGCCCCATCGGTCAACAGAATCAGTATCCGGTTACCAGCTGGGCGTTCCCGCAGGCGTTTGATAGCCAAGCCAATGGCGTCGCCGATGGCAGTTTGCTTTCCGGCCAATCCGATTACCGCCTCGTCAAGCAATGTGCGTACGGTTTCCAGATCAAACGTCAGGGGTGCCTGGAGATAGGCCCGGTCACCGAAGAGAATTAATCCAACCCGGTCGCCGCGGCGCCGTTCGATAAAATCTCCCACCACCCGCTTGGTTGCGGCAAGTCGGTTGACGGTTCGGCCTTCAACGACGAAGTCTCGCTCCTGCATGCTCCCGGACAAATCTACCGCCAGCATTAGATCCCGCCCCGACATGGGGAGGTCCACCGCTTCGCCGAGCCATTGGGGTCGTGCGCCGGAGGTCACCAGGAGTATCCAGGCGGAGAGAGCGGCCCAGCGGAACCAGCGGTGTTTGGACGCCCCATCGAGCAAACCCTGGGAGCCGCCCCGTAGGTCCTCCAGAAAAGGCATATGCAATGCCGCTTCCACCGGACGTTCAGCCGGAGGTAGAACAACCCTGACCAGTACTGGCAGCGGAAGCAGTAAAAATATCCATGGCCACGCGAAGTCGATCACAAGGCTGCTCTCTGCTGAGTATTGGCGGTAATCCAGCGCCGGCAAATCTCCAGGAGTCGATGGGCATCCACCTCCGCACCGGGGTTGTAAGGTGCTTCGGCGAGGACCCGGCCGGGGCCCCTAATAAACGATTGCGCTGGATCATCGGGAAGGTTCCCTTGCAGAAATTCCAGCCATTCCTGACCCGTCAGTGAGGCGACCTGAGAACGGGGGTACAGGCTTAGGCTGACCCGCCGGAGCAGCGTGGAGAGGGACTGGCAGAGTTCGTGGCCATCGCCGCTGCCGGTATGTCTTTGGCTGATCTCGGCCAGGGCGCTTAGGGCTTCGCGTCTCAACCGGCCACGGTTTCGAAGCATTACGGTTAACCAAGCAGCCAACAGCAGAAGGAGCGTGAGCCCGCCCAGCCACCACCAACCCGGTGCCGGTGGCCACCAGCTCACCGGGTCGGGAAGATGGATGTCCCTGAGCGGCAACTGCTCGGCGTTCATCTCACCCGCCTACCCAAGCCTTGAGCCAGTGTCTCACCCAGATCACAGTCGGTACTGCAATGGAGTAGATGCATACGATACCGTTGACAGAGTTGTCCGAGATAATCCTGACGGTCGAGGTTCTGCTGTGAGTATCGCTGGTGTAGCTTCCGGTCCGCACCCTGGAGTGAGAGTCGTTGGTATCCGTCACTGACGGGATACTGACCGGAGGTTGGAAGTTCGGCCTCCAGACGATCGTGGATACGTAACAGTACCAACTCATTGTGGCGAGCCAGGGCGGATAGGTGGATCTCAGCCGATTTGTCCAGATCCCGGAAATCGCTTAATAAGAACAGGAGAGCCCCCGGCCGGGTGACCCGGCGTACTCGCGCCAGTGCATGGAGTAGGGCCTCCCGGCGCTTCTCCGGCGCGCTGGCGCGCGGTGGCAGGGAAGACGATTCGGCCAGCCGCCCAATCAGATTCAGTACCGCACGGTCACCATTAGCGGGCCGAAGTTCCTGGTGTTTTTGTTCGGAAAAAATGAGCGCTCCCAGTCGGTCACCCTGGTTGCAGGCCCCCCAGGCAATCATGGCAGCGGCTTGACTGGCCAGTACGGACTTGAAACTTCCCCGCGTGGCAAAGAACATCGGCGCCCGGTAATCCACCCAGAGAATTACCGCTCGTTCCCGTTCCTCACGAAATAGCTTGGTATGGGCACGCCCGGTCCGGGCGGTGACTCGCCAGTCGAGATGGCGTATCTCATCTCCGGGTTGGTAGGGGCGTGCCTCGTCGAACTCCATGCCCCGCCCGCGAAATCGGGAAAGATAACTCCCCCCTTGTTGGCTACGGATTTTTGCCGCCTTCAATGGTAGCCTGTTGCCGCTGTTTTTCAGCGCGATCAGCGTTGCGCGACTCACCCATGCCAGGCCGTCTCCATCAAGCCCTACAGCGGAATCTACCTGTCGCTTGCCGGGAAACACCTTGGCACTCAGGGCACGGGGACCCGTGTGATGATTTCCTGAATGAAGCGGTCGGGTGTGACTCCCTCGGCCTCGGCTTCGTAACTTAGCAGAACTCGGTGACGCAGCACGTCGTGGGCCAACGACTGAATGTCCGTGGGGGTTACGAAGTCACGACCGTCCAGCCAGGCATGGGCCCGGGCACACCGATCCAGAGCGATACTGGCCCGGGGGCTGGCTCCGTATTCCACCCAGGCGTCGAGCTCATCACCGTATGGACCTGGGCTGCGGGTAGCTTGCACTAAGTGCAGCAGGTAGTCCTCCAGGCCCTCCGCCATATGGATATCCAAAACTTGGTCCCTGGCTTCGAATAGCACTTCCTGCTTCAGCCTTACCTCGGGGACCGGTGCTCCCGCCCCGTGACGACCCTCCCGTCGGGCCAAGACGAGTATCTCTTTCTCTTCACTCAACGCGGGGTAGCTAACCCGCACATGCATCAGGAAGCGGTCTAGCTGCGCCTCGGGGAGGGGATAGGTACCCTCCTGCTCGATAGGGTTTTGCGTGGCCATCACTAAAAATAGCGGGGGTAGCGGATACGAAGTAGAACCAATGGTAATTTGGCGCTCCGCCATGGCTTCAAGCAACGCGGATTGAACCTTGGCCGGCGCCCGGTTGACCTCGTCGGCCAGGATCAGGTTATGAAACAGGGGCCCGTGCTGGAAATGGAAGCTACCCTCTTGGGGATGGAAGACTTCGGTACCGGTGAGATCCGCGGGTAACAGGTCGGGGGTGAATTGTATGCGGTGAAAATCGCCCGCGACGCCATCCCCCAACACCTTTATCGCCCGGGTCTTGGCCAAACCGGGGGGACCCTCGACCAACAGATGCCCATCTGCCAGCAATGCCACCAATAACCGGTTGATCAGTCTTTTTTGACCGACTATCTGCCGGCCGATGTGTTGTTCTAATTGCTTAAGTTGCTGCTGTGCTGACATCTTCCAGGATCGTGTCCGATTTACATCCAGTTACTTCGGTCTGACAGGTGTGACGATGCGTGAATTATCTTCCTCGTGTGACCGGGATTCCAGCGGAGAGTTCCAAGGGCGGGCAATCAGTGGTAGCGGCGCATCTGTCCAACAAGAACCCCTTGAATGGCGATACGTTCGGGTGCGAATTTCATGGGTCGCAGGGAGGCATTGGCGGGATGCAGAACCACCATCCCCGGACGCTGTTCAATACGCTTGAGCGTGGCCTCGCTACCGTCTACCAGCGCCACCACGATATCGCCATTTCTAGCCTGCGTCCGTTCCTCAACGACAATATGGTCACCATCATGGATACCGTCATCGATCATCGAATCGCCCTTTACTTGGAGCACGAAACAGGGGCGGGGGGTGCGCAAGAAGGCGGGAACCTCGATGTTTTCGTCCCGGTCTACGGCCTCGATGGGTTTTCCCGCGGCGATGTAGCCTAGTAGGGGTAGTCGGTTTTCGTCCTGCCGCTGGACCAGCCTTATGCCACGGCGATGATTGTTCATCGGTTCGATCAATCCAGCCTTGATGAGGGCCTGGATCTGTTTGTGCAATGAGCCTTTCGAGCTCAGTCCCAACGCCGCGCATAACTCGTCGAGGGTGGGGGGATGGGTAAATACCTCACCGTGATCCCGTAAATAATCGTATATTTCCTGCTGCCTGCGGGTGAGAGTTGAATCCATCGAGCGAGTTACCTTTGTTCTATTCAGGTTCTATTCTAGACGGAAAACCGATCGGAGTGAAGGGTCAGTCGGTCCAGGAAAACACGGCTTTGACCTGGTTACCCGGAGCCAGATAACTGACCGATTCACAGAGCTCACGGACCAGATGAATGCCTCTTCCCGACAGAATATTCTTATCGAGTTTATGGGATACATGATCCCATTCCTGGAAATTAAAGCCATCACCGCTGTCTTCCACAGATACCTCCACGCTTCCCCCTCCAGGGCGCGGACGGGTGAATATGCGCAGTTTGATGAATCCGTCCTTGAGCGCCAGCAGCCGCTTTTCCCGCTCCTTGAGGTAGCCTGCGAAACCTCCAGCGTCCTGTTTCTTTTCTGAACTCAGGCCGAGCACCCCATGGTCAAGGGCATTTACATAGAGCTCGGTTAAGACGGTGTAGAGGACCCGGCGTTGGCGCCCGAGGCCGGCGATTTCCTGTAAATGGCTAATGATCAGTGGGATTGGATCGCTCTCTCGCAGTCTACTGCCCGACAGCGTCAACGAAAACTCGGTGGTATCTTGCACCGCCAGGTGCTCAGTCAAAGTTGGGTCCGGGTCAGAGTCCAGTGATCTATCCCGTTCAGGGTGCCGGTTGAATACTGAGGGGATACAGGGGATGAGGGCCAGGCTGATATCATCGTCTTGGGGGGCATCCTGACGAAACCGGGCTAGGGACTCGCTGATTCCATCCAATAATCGGGTGGGATCTGCGGTTTCGCGCAGGGCGCGGTCCAACCGGGATTGGCCGAAATAGTCTTGATCAGGGTTGCGGGCTTCCAATACGCCGTCGCTCATCAGCAGGATTTGATCACCCGGCTTGATGACAAAATGCTCCGTGGCCTCTTGGAAGTCGATATCGGGCAGAATGCTAAGCGGCAGGCAGCGGGAAAGGAAACGGTGTTTGATAGCGTTGCGTTTTCCATCTACCAAGAGAACATCCGGCATCCCGCAATTGCAGACCGTTACATGTTTGAGGGAGTTGCTGACGGACACGAACTGCACCGCAAAGAACATGCTGGTAGGTAGGAGCCGGTGGAGTTTACGATTGATACCCGCAAGGATCTGTTGGGGTGAAAATCCTTTGTTGGTCATTGCTCGGAATACCTCCGAGGCGGGTAGTGCGCCAATAGCCGCGGCTAACCCGTGGCCGGTAAAGTCTCCCAAAATGACGTTGAGATCACCCGCAGGGGTATAGGCGCTAAGCAGCACGTCGCCACTGAATACATCAGCCGAATTCAGCAGGGTTCTGATCTGGTGCATGGCAACATTGGGAGCCAGCACCGCGCCGCTGAATACGCTCTCGGCGGTTTCCTCATCCTTCTTCATTCGCCGGTAGAGGCTACTAAAGCGCGCTTGCAGCGATCTGATCCGATCGATTGCGATCAGGGTTGCCCTCAGGGACAGCATGTCGATGGGACGATGCAGAAAACCATCGATACCGGCATCCATGCATGAACTGAGGCAAGAATCGAGAGCATCCTCGTTATGCATGGACGTGAGAAAAACAACGGGCACAAACTGACCGGGGTCGATTTCCCTGATTTGGTGGGCAAGTTGGCAGTCGTCGGTGATAACCGTGTCCGGTCGAGCGCGCCGAAACTCGGTCAGTGCCCGGTCAACATTCGTAAATTGCCGGGCCCGATATCCCAGTTGCTGTAAGCCAGAGTTCAGGGCTGTTCGGCTGGCCGGGTTGCTATCGAGGATGAGCACCTCCTTGTATGCCGGGTTATTTATCCCGGCCCGGTTATCCGGACAGCTGGCGGTGCCCATCTGATTCTGTTCTCCACCTATTCTACTTGCCGTTGTTCAACGGCGGTATCGGCTGATCGAAGGGAGTTCTTGAAATTGGCGCCAGTGGATAGTGTGGGAGCACCCGCTGTCCTAGGAGCCTTCAGGTAATCGGTGTGTGGAATGCTGGATCAACCCGGTGTCGACGGGGGTATCGCCGAGAGGTGCTACTTTTCGGAAATGGCAGATACCGTCCGCTCCACGTTCGGTACGGACTCATCCACAGGTAGACCGCGGTAAAGGGAATTAGACTCGCAGAGTATTCCGGGATGCCGGTTGGTCCGGTTTGGACGCCGGGCCCTGGTTTAGAAAATTCGCACGGGTTGCTCCAGCATGTAACTCTTCGATCACGAGATGCCCGCGTCGACGGTTTTCTCTACGCCGATCCCGGTAACTGGTGGATGGTTGTGCTGTCCGGGATCCGCGGCGCCGGTCGCCTGCGGAGGAGCGGTGGATAAAACGCCTAACTTCCATGAATTTACCCTTTAGAAAAGCTCCGTCAAGGCGCTCAATGGCGTCCACGGCATCCCTCTCTGACTTCAGACGGGCGATACCATGAAACTCCACGACTCCCGTGTCTTCGTTGGTAAATTTATAGATCTCGCAGTTGACCGCTGACAGGCCAGCTCCCGACCGGAAGATTTTCCAACGCGGTCTAATGGCGTTTGACACGAAATGAATTAAATCAAGCCGCGTTACCGACTCGGGCAATCTACGTATGAATACTTCCACCCCAACACACTCCAACCGACCCCTTGAGGGTAAACTCACATTGCTATTTTATTATAGACTCAACTACTTGCTGTTGTCCGGAAAAGTTTGAACCGAGTCACATTATCACTGATGGAGCGGGAACCTTAATGGCCAGGGAAGCGCCCAGGACGAAGTGGGAGAAGGCCGCGTTTCGGGGCAGTTCCGGGTTCAACAACTGGGTGCGGTGGCGGACAGCACGTTGCGCATGGCCGTAGTCTCGATCTTCAGGTCCGGCCGCCTCCGGTCCGTCTGCCGACGGTCTACGATCGCGATATCATAGGGGCCCGGTAGGTTAACCCGCCGGTCTTTTCTTACCGAGCGCTGGTGATAGATCCGCGCGCTAATCTCTCTACCCTCCAGGGACTTGCCGTTCAGCTGCTTGATCAATGATTCTCCCGTGCGGTCGTCAGCTACGTGCAGCAGTGCCTGATACTCGACACTGCCGCTGTGCGGGTCCAGAATTCTGCGAATCTCGCAACTCTCCAACAATCCCTTTTTGAATACGGGCAACATCCAGATTCGGCGCAATGCCGTTTCGACGAATGCGCATAGCGATTCTTGGGTTACCGTTTCCGGGATTTGCAGGATCAACACGATCATTTCATGGGCACCACAGCAGAAGTAAGGAATGAGACATGATAAATGACAATAATAGTATGACTGCCGGAAAATACACGGGATTCCTAATCCCGCTGCAAGCTTCAGGGTGAATCTTCCAGACATTAGCTGCACAACCCGGGGCCCAGGCCGTTATAATCTCCATCTTTGACGGTTTGAAGGGTGCTGTGAAACAGTTGATTCTCGGCGGCGCGAGATCGGGTAAAAGTACGCTGGCGGAGCACTTGGCAGCGTCATCTGGAGAGCGGGTGGTTTACGTGGCAACCGCAACCGCGGTGGATGAGGAGATGCGGGCACGTATACGCCATCACCGGCAGCGACGACCCAGTGGCTGGAGTACCGTGGAGGAACCGATCCATTTGGCGCGGGTTATTGAAAAACTGTCCGCCCCCGGTCAGTGTGTGCTGGTTGATTGCCTCACCCTGTGGCTCTCCAACCTC
>JAGRGP010000004.1 GCA_020445415.1 Gammaproteobacteria bacterium
CCCTGTAACTACGGTTATGTACCCCACACACTGTCCAAGGACGGAGATCCGGTCGATGTGCTGGTGCTAACCCCTTACCCTCTAATCCCCGGGTCCGTGATCTCCTGCCGCCCGGTGGGAGTGTTGACCATGACGGATGAATCGGGAGACGATGCGAAGGTGCTTGCAGTCCCTCTGGACGAACTCTTCAAAGGCTACCGCCACGTCAATAGCTTCCGAGATCTGCCCGCCCACGTCTTGAGTCAGATTGCTCACTTCTTCGAGCACTACAAAGATCTTGATGAGGGGAAATGGGTTCGGGTTGGAGGCTGGAAGGGAGTCGATGAAGCCAAGGCGGAGATCATGAATAGCATCAAAATGTATCAGGATGCCCCGGAAAAGCCGAACTTCTAGCCCCTTACTCGCCGTCGGAGCCCCCTGATTCCCAATTGTCTACGGCATGGCAAATTGTCCCTGCCCAGGGTAAACAACTCCCGACCCCCGAGTACCGCCCACTGACCGGTTGATAGCATGAAAATATGTATCCTTTCCGATAGTCACGACCACATTCCGCTACTGGATGCCGCAGTGGATGAGGCTAAAGGCCAGGGGGCCGAAGCAGTACTGCACTGTGGGGATGTGGTCGCCCCCAGCACCCTAAAATGCCTGGTTAAGCACGCCCTGCCGATCCATGTGATACACGGCAACAATACCGGCGATCTTTATTCGCTTGGCCAGCTTGCAACCCGCTCATTAGACCTCATCAGATACCACGGCATGGATGCCAGCCTGACCCTGGCCGGCAGACGCATATTCATCGTCCACTACCCCCATTACGCGCGTGCCCTAGCGACGACGGGAAACTGGGACTTGGTATGCTGTGGCCACAGCCATAAAATCAAGATCGAAAAGTTACCGAATATCCGGGGAGGTAGTACTCACGTGGTTAATCCCGGGACCATAGGCGGGGTGGGAAACGACCCGGCCACCTATATTCTGGGCGACCTGGAGAATATGGAGTTTGAGGTCTTCGAGATACCCAAAAGCATTGAGCGCGAGGCGACTTATTCCTGATGAATAACTCGGAATTGACCCATTTCAATACCAATGGTGAAGCCCATATGGTAGATGTGGGCGGCAAAGCGGCGACGCATCGCATCGCTATTGGAGCAGGGCGCATCCGCATGAACCCCAGAACGTTGGAATTGATCCAGGCAGGAGGCCACCAGAAAGGTGATGTGCTGGGTATCGCCCGGGTGGCGGGTATCATGGCCGCCAAACGGACGTCGGAGCTTATACCCCTTTGCCATCCTTTGGCCCTCACCCATATCAGTATCGATTTGACTCCAGACCAGGACTTACCAGGCATTCATTGCGAAACCAGAGTCGAGACCCGGGGCCCGACGGGAGTAGAGATGGAAGCACTGTGCGCTGTCCAAATCGCCCTACTCACGGTCTACGACATGTGCAAGGCAGCCGATCGCGGCATGGTAATCGAAGATATCTGCCTGCAAAGGAAAGAGGGCGGGCAATCTGGCTGCTGGATTCGGCAAGAAGCTGACTAGCGCGCGGGCACTCCGGTGAACCCAATCTACCATCGTGCGAGTTTTTTATGCAGTGCCGCGCGCCTCTCCCAGGCGCCACCTGATGAAGGTCGAGAAATTGCCTTTGCCGGCAGATCTAATGCTGGAAAGTCTAGTGCTATCAATGCATTGTGCCAACAGAACGGCCTTGCGCGCATTAGCAAGACCCCTGGACGTACCCAACTGTTAAATTTTTTTCGACTCGAGGACCAACGGCGTCTGGTCGACCTGCCAGGCTATGGCTACGCCAAAGTACCCGAACGGATCCGCTTACAATGGCGACAAGAGATCTCCAGCTACCTCGAAAAGCGGCGCTCGTTAGCGGGAATCATGCTGGTAATGGATATTCGACACCCATTTACTGACTATGATGAGCAGGTTTTGGCTTGGGGCCTTAACATCGGTGTTCCGCTCCACATCTTATTGACCAAGGCGGACAAAATGAGCCGGGGCGCGGCTGGCAACGTCCTTTTGCAGGCTCGCCGGCGGCTGACGGGACATCTCAGCCCGGCGAGTACGCAGCTATTTTCTGCTACCCGCCGTCAAGGTATCGATGAAGCCCATGCGATATTGGACCGCTGGCTTGAAACCGCGTGCCTCGAACCGGCCGCCACCTCCCACTGATATCCCGCTAAACAGGCCGAGCCAGAAAAGCCGGTAATTCATCCACCCCTTGCTTCCGCGGTTGTAGGTAGCTAAAGCCTTGGTATACGGCGTAAAGAGTCATCCCCAGACGTATTCAGCGTGTTGAGCATATCCCATAAATAGGGATAATTAATTGATTAATTTATATTTTTATTTATTGTTTGGGCAAAAAAAAGATCCCGGCGCCTAAGGGGAGAAAGGCACCCGGGATCTGGTTGCCTGGCTGTTGCAGCCAAAGCAGGAGTCACTCGGGGATCAGCGACTCCGCGCCATAGGGCGCCTATTCCTACGACAGGCCCATCGGCAACTAGTTCCATCGGTTGACCACAATTTTATCAGCTCAGGTTAAGAGCGAGCCCGGAGGACTCTTTCAATGCGCCTGCTCCCAATTCTCTCCAACACCCACGTCCACCACCAGGGGAACCTGAAGTGTAGCAGCGGCCTCCATGCAATCTCTGATCTTATCGCCCGCCGCTTCGGTAAAATCCTCTCTCACTTCGAACACCAATTCGTCGTGTACCTGCATTATCATGCGCAGGGGCGGGGTCTCGCTTTCCATCCAGCGGTCAACCGACAACATAGCTAGCTTGATGATATCCGAGGCACTGCCTTGCATCGGCGCATTTATCGCCGTCCGCTCGGCGGCGGCTCTTCGCTGACCATTCCTGGCGTTGATTTCCGGAAGGTAGAGGCGGCGGCCAAACAGCGTCTCTACGTATCCCTGGGCATGAGCCTCCGATTTGGTGCGTTCCATGAAATCCCGTACCCCAGGATAACGCTCGAAGTAGCGATTCACGTAAGATTGCGCATCGTTACGGTCAATACCAAGCTGCCTCGACAACCCGAACGCGGACATACCGTAGATCAAACCGAAGTTGATCGCCTTGGCCGCCCGCCTTTGATTGTCGCTCACCTCCTGGGGGAAAGGTACGCCAAATACCTCGGCGGCCGTGGCACGATGAATATCCAGCCCCTGTGCAAACGACGCCAACAGCCCCGTGTCCCCCGAAAGATGTGCCATGATCCGTAACTCAATCTGGGAATAGTCGGCAGCCATCATCAGATATCCCGGCTCCGGAACAAAGGCCTGCCGGATGCGTCGTCCCTCTTCACTCCTCACCGGGATGTTCTGCAGGTTGGGATCGGATGAACTGAGCCTACCGGTCGCCGCCACCGCCTGATGATAGGACGTGTGCACCCGTCCGCTGGTGGGATTCACCATCTTCGGTAACTTTTCCGTATAGGTCGACTTGAGTTTCGCCAGACCACGGTGCAAAAGTATCTTGGCCGGCAGCTCATACCCTCGATCCGCAAGCTCCTGCAACACCGACTCCGCCGTCGAGGGAGCTCCCTTGGGCGTTTTGGCGATTACCGGCAACCCGAGCTTGTCAAAGAAGATTTCACCGATCTGCTTCGGCGACCCCATATTGAACGCCTGTCCCGCGAGATCGAATGCCTGCTGCTCCAACTCTCCCATACGCTCAACAAGCTCGCGGGTCTGCGCCTCGAGCATTCGGCAATCGATTCTGACCCCCGTGCGTTCCATGCGGGAAAGCACGGGAACCAAAGGCATTTCAATCTCCCGGAATAGCCGCGACAATGTCGGTGTGGTCTCCAGCATCGGCCAGAGCTTATGGTGGAGGCGCAAGGTGATATCCGCGTCTTCGGCGGCATAGGGCCCCGCTTGCTCCACGGGCACCTGGTCAAAACTCACCTGTTTGGCACCCTTACCGGCCACGTCTTCGTAGTGGATGGTCTTGTGATTGAGGTACTTGAGCGAAAGCGAATCCATGTCGTGACGGGTACCGGTGGAATCCACCACATAGGATTCGAGCATTGTATCGTAGGCAATTCCCCGAATACTTATGCCGTAGCGGGATAGAACGCTCATGTCATATTTGCTATTTTGCCCCACCTTCTGTCTTGCCGGGTCCTCGAGCAAAGGCTTAAGCGCATTCAACACCCGGTCTCGGTCCAGTTGAGGGGGAGCCCCGGGGTAACGGTGACCAACGGGCACATAGGCCGCCCGGCCAGGCTCAACGGCAAACGAGACACCGACGATATCGGCCTCCATATAATCCAGGCTTGTGGTCTCGGTATCGATGGCAAAGAGTGCCGCATCCTGTAGGCGCTCTAACCAGACCAAAAAGCGCTCCCAATCGAGCAGGGTCTCGTACTCCCCCGCTAACGCCTGTGCCTGGTTGACGGCGGGCGTTTCTCCGGAATCAAGTGAGTCCAACAAGCGCCGAGACTCTATGTGGGAATACAGTGACCGCAGGGTCTCCTGCTGGGGCACACCCAGCGTCAGCTCGGCAGGGCCCAGGTCCAGCGCCAAGTCACGTTTGATGGTGGCAAGCTCCCGGGCCAGGGGCAATTGGTCCAGGCAGCCCCGTAGATTCTCCCCGACCTTGCCAGGAATCTCATCTGCACGCTCAATCAGGTTATCCAGAGTCTGATAGTCCGATAACCAGCGGGCTGCCGTCTTCGGGCCACATTTAGGAACCCCGGGGATGTTATCCGACGTATCACCGACCAAAGCCAAATAATCAACGACCTGCTCGGGCTCTACCCCAAAGCGCTCCCGGACCCCCTCCCGGTCGGTACGCACATCATTCATGGTGTTGATCAGCGTGACTTGCCCATTCACCAGCTGCGCCAAGTCCTTGTCACCAGTTGAGATCAGCGTCTCCATTCCCAGAGTGGCGGCCTGGGTGGCCAAGGTACCGATCACATCGTCGGCCTCAACACCCGAAACCATCAACAGCGGCACACCCATCGCCTTAACGATGGCGTGCAACGGGGCGATTTGCTCCCGGAGGTCGTCGGGCATCTGTTCACGATTGGCCTTGTACTCGGCGTAGAGTTCATTGCGGAAGCTGCCGCCCGGGGCATCAAAGACCACCGCCATTCGCTCCGGCCGATACTCAGCTATCAGCTTACGTAACATATTCACAACCCCGACGATGGCCCCAGTGGCCTCACCTTTAGAATTGGTGAGGCTGGGCAGCGCATGGTAGGCGCGAAACAAGTAGGAGGATCCATCAACCAAGATCAGAGGGGGAGGCAAATTCATCTATGTTAGTCTGAAAAGGCAAACCCCCTCAGCATACCCTAATTGATTCCTCCCCGAAAACAGCACAACATAGTCATCTTCCCCGCATTAACCCATCAACCGGAGGTGCACATGGCCACCACCCTTGCCTTCGACGTCTACGGAACCCTCATCGATACCTTTGGTATTCACCGCCTGCTGGCAAACATGCTCGATGATAGCCGGGCTAAGGCGTGCGCCAACCGCTGGCGAGAAAAACAGCTGGAATACTCATTCCGGCGAGGCCTGATGGACCAGTACCAACCGTTTCCGGTGTGTACCCGCGACGCCTTGGAGTTCACTTGCGAGGAGTTGGAACTGCCACTCACAGCCGCCCAGAAACACGATCTCATGGAGAGTTACCGAACGCTGCCGGCTTTCCCGGATGTGAAACCCGCATTGGCGTTGTTACAGCCGGCAGGGCACCGCATGTATCCGTTTTCAAATGGCCCTGCCAACGAAGTAACAGCACTGTTGGATAACGCCGGATTGTTAGATTACTTTCTGGATATCATCAGCGTCGACGAAGTCCAGACATTCAAACCCGCCCCAGCCGTTTACCGGCATTTCCTAGCGCGTTCCGGTGCCGAGGCAGGCGCCTGCTGGTTAATCTCGGGAAACCCATTCGACGTGCTCGGGGCGGCGGCCTGCGGGATGCGTACCGCATGGTTAAAACGAAATCCCAAAGCGGTATTTGACCCCTGGGGCCGGGAGCCCGATCACACCCTGACTGAACTGACCGGGCTGGCCACAGCCCTATTGACCCCCTGATAACGGATCTCGGGGGCTAAGAACCCCATTACCAAATCACCCGACGGGGTTACAGCAGAACCGATTCTTGCCATACTAAGGACCGGCTCAGGTGAGCCTCAGTGCTCCCTGAGCATCCATCGGCGGGCCAGGCATGCATGGCAACCTAAGCCCGCGGGTGCATGCCGCATTGATGACGCGCGCAGACCTTGAAATCAGAGGAGGATTTAATTTGACCGCAGATACATCCTGGAACGGGTCTGAATGATCGTGAGGCCCCTCGGTATCCAGCCATCAGGCCAACAACACCCCAGCGCATTAGGACTCGGGAGCGGCGTTCGCTACCGGGCCCGATTTCGATAACGGGGTGATCCTAGACCGCGCATGAAACCCCCTTGGTCGCTCGGTATTCCCGCTTGGCTTAGTTATGGCGCCTTGAGCTTTCTCAGCACCTACGGCGCGCTCTGGGCCGCGCTGGCTTTGGGCGTTGCCCATCCACCGATCTGGATCGCCACAGGCCTGACATTGGCGGGGCTGCTGCTGCACGGCAATTTGTTACTCCCGGGGATCTATATCGGCAGCTTCGCTGCCTGGTATCTTAACGGCCATGCTCCCCTAGCCGGAGGAATCGCGGCCTTACTTTCAACCGCGGGGGTTGTCGTTGCGTCCTATCTACTGAAGTTATCCGGCCCTTACCATGACATTCTGCTGGCGGGCAAACGGGCTGTCCTGCTGCTGCTGGCAGCGATCCTGGTTACCCCACTTTTCACTACGCTTTCCTGGCTCGCCCTGGACCTGGTTAAAGGCATTCCTGCCGTCGAATCGCTATTTGACCGCGCCACGGGCTGGTGGCTAAGTGATACGGTCGGGGTCCTGGTGGTTACCCCCTTGATGCTCGCTTGGTTCGGCCATACCGGCACCCGTGAACAGGCGCGATGGTTCGAGGGGTTGTGCCTGGCGGTTACCACCTTGGCTGTCGGATATGTTCTGCTCGGCGTGGGGGCACCCATCCTCGTCAAAGACGCTTTCGGTCATTATGTCGCCTTTCCCGTGATCGTCTGGGCGGCGCTGCGATTTCAAGGCCGTGCCCTATCCCTGGTATTACTAACCCTGGTGACCTGTGTCACCTTGGGCGACCTCCTCGGCTACAGTCCGTTCCCGTTGGCCTCCTCCCAACACTCCGAAACCGCTGTACAGCTGTATCTCGCCGTCCTGGCGGCCACCGCGCTGATGGTAAACGCCCTGGTGAGCGAAAAACGGCTGGAGTTGGAGAAATTGGCATTGGCCAACAAGATCATCGCGCATTCACCCGAAGGGATCATCATCACCGACCCCGGAGGCATCATCCTATCGGCCAATCCCGCATTTTTCGAATCGACAGGATTTCATCCAAACGAGATTACCGGGGGATCGATCCGCCGACTTACTTCCGTGCATCACAGCAACGATTTTTTCACCAGTATTTGGCGGCAGCTAAGGCTCAACGGCCACTGGGAAGGGGAGATTTGGAATCGCAACCGGGATGGGGAAATCCTCCCCCAATGGCTCAGCCTCACGGCCATATCCGACCGCGACCAACAGCCTTCCCACTATCTTGGCATCTACTCCAACGTGTCGCGCCACAAGCAGGTACAGGAGAGAATGCGCAGACTGGCTTACTACGATGTGCTGACTAATCTCCCTAACCGCCAGCTGTTCAGTGACCGTTTAAACCAAGCGCTGAAATATGCCCGTAGAAACTCCTCACGGCTGGCGCTTTTTTTTATCGATTTGGACCGCTTCAAGAATATCAACGATACCCTCGGCCACAGCGTTGGCGACAAGGTGCTGCAATTAACCGCCGAGCGGCTGAGCCGCTGTATTCGGCAGACCGATACCCTGGCGCGCCTCGGAGGAGATGAATTCACGATTATCATTCAGGACCTCAACGAGGACTACAATTCCATATTGGTGGCCGAGAAAACGGTCAGGGCGTTTCAGAGCCCGATACTGGTGGAGGACCACGAACTCTTTCTCACCCCCAGTATTGGCGTAGCCTTGTTCCCGGATGATGCCAACAGCGCCGAGGAATTACTGAAGTTCGCGGACACCGCCATGTATCGTGCCAAAGAGTTGGGCGGCAATGGTTTCCAGTTCTTTGCCTCCGACATGAGCGACCCCATCCGCTGGAACCTAACCATGGAGAACGCTCTGCGCCGGGCGATCGAGCAGGACGGCATCTCGCTTGTGTACCAGCCACAGTTCGATCTACGTACCGGAAATATCGTCGGGCTCGAAGCATTGGCTCGCTGGCATCACAAGGGCTTGGAGGAAACCCCGCCAGAGGTCTTCATAAAAGTCGCCGAAGAAACCGGTTTGATTCATCGCCTGGGCGAAAGAATCATGCGCCTGGCCTGCCTGCAAGCCGCTCATTGGCAACAGGAGGGTTTCAAGCAACTCAAAGTGTCCGTGAATATCTCGCTGTTACAGCTCAAGCAAGGTGACTTCGCACAACGCCTGCAAGAAATCATTACAGAAACCGGTGCACCACTGGAGCTCATCGAACTCGAAATCACGGAAAGCACGCTCATGGAAAACGCCGGCTTCATGGAAAATATAATCAACATGCTTTCCGTGCAGGGGTTCAACATATCGATCGACGATTTTGGCACCGGCTACTCCTCTCTCAGTTATCTGAAACGGCTGTCCATCAACCGCATCAAGATCGATGGTTCCTTTATCAATGACCTACCCAACGACCCGAACGATGCCGCGATTTGCAGTGCCATCATATCCATGGCCCACAATCTGGAGTTAAACGTTATTGCGGAGGGTGTGGAAACCGATGAGCAGATGGAATTTCTGCGCAAGGAGCATTGTGACGAGATCCAAGGCTATGTGTATAGCCGCCCGATCAGCCCGCAAGAGGTATCGGAGATGATACACCAGGGCTATTGGCATACCGACGGTTAGACCCCACCACCGGCTTAATCATCGCACCAGTGCGCCACGTCCGCGCGCGCTCTGTCGATCTCCTCGCGGCGTTCCGTGGCGGAAAGATAGCGCCTTTCGCCGCTCGCGAGCGGCTGATAAATACTCCCGCTTTCCTGGTACCCTCGGAGAATATCCCGGGCATAGATGCAGCGGCTTTCACGTTCCCGCTCCCGAGCTTCCCGGGCCTCCTGCTCCCGCTGCTTGGACTCACGTTCTTCCCGGTAAGCGTCTAACAACCGTTGACGGGACACCGCACGTTCAGCGTCTAATTGCTGTTGGCCGTCCTGCTCCAACACCCGCTCACCGTCTGGTACATCGATCTTGTCGGCCCGCACGGCACCCGGCCTGTCGCCAAAATGAACGCGCCCGTTTTCGTCCTTCCAGCGATATACGTCGGCGCCGGCTAATCCGGAAGCCAGTAAAAAAACGAGTCCAAGCGCCATGCCCGCATCTTTCATTTTAATAGCTCCCTATAATCAGCAGCAGCAAATCGCCACAGAACCCAAGCAGCCGGCACCTTCAGATCGGAGCAGTGGAAGCTGCCGTCAGTCGAAATGCAGCGACCACTGGCCCGAATAGCTGGCTGAACTGTCGGCGCAGCGGACTCGGTTACGTCCCATATTCTTGGCCTGATAAAGTGCAAGATCGGCACGTTCGATAAATCCTGGAATCGACTCCCCCACCAGCCGAATCGCAGTACCAATGCTGATGGTTACCCGTAACCCGGTAAACGTACCATGGAAGTGAATGGCCGCGACTTTCTGACGCAAGCGCTCACCAATGGCCTGGATCTCAGCAGCCGGCGCGCCCACCACGATCAGGCCAAATTCTTCGCCACCGAGGCGTACCGGCAAGTCTCCCGCACGAGCATCCGCCTGGATGATGTGGGCGACCCGGCAGAGTACCTCGTCACCGCGAACATGGCCGTACTGATCGTTGATCCGTTTGAAATGGTCGATATCCAGCATGGCTAACGCCACGGGCGTTCCTCCCGAGCGGTCGTGAATCTCGAACAAACGCCGTAAAGTATCTTCCATGTAGAAACGGGTGAACAATCCGGTCAACGGATCCCTGATCGAACGTTCATAAAACTTTTGCCGTTCCAGTTCGATACCCCGGAAAATCGTCTCCCGCTCTACAGCCACCTGGAGGGCGGCGGACATCTGCTCCATGATCTGACTGATATCATCGTCCACCTCCACCGGGTCAGTGAGTCCGATAACAGCGACGCCATACACCCACGGATTATCCCCCTTGAACAGGGGAAGCACGAGCAGCCGCCTCCCGGTCCGGCCATCTTCCCGGTCGACCAATACCGGGCCGGCTCCAAGTTCACCGGGGACTTGCCAGTTCTTCCAGCCAACTCCAAACAACCGGGATATCACCGCTGGCGGTGAACCCGCAACCCCCCGATAGCGGCTCTCGGGCGCGAGATGCAATACAGTATCGTCATCCAGTTGTACATAGAACTCCAACGAATCCGCCGGTAATTCGCGCTTCAGTATCTCCAGTAGGCGGCCGGCAATCTCGCGAAAATCCCGTGAAACCACCATGGTCGAGGTAATATCTTTCAGCGCCGCATTCAGCCGCGAGAGATGGCGAATATCGGTGCTGCCGGTCGCCATCAGATAGAGACCACACTCCAGGCCCTTGAGCTTGTGAACCATATCCTCCAGCAAGTGACCGGGGATCAAGCGCCCATGACGTGGAGCGATCATCGAAATGGAATAACGCTCGATCTGGCTTACCGCATGATTAAGCACCTCACGGCTCGGAATAAAGTGCTCGTGAAACGGCCGGATGGCCTCAAAGTGTGCTTCGCTGTCGGCGAACAGTTCCGTGTCTCCCACCGATCCGCCAAAAAGCTCTGCCGAAAAAAGTATCTCGGATCCGGTATCTAGGGTGCAGAATGCACCGGGGAAATGGGCGTAGGGCGTAAAGATGAACCGCAGCAGGCGTTCAGGCAGCTTGAGCTGCCAATCGTTTTCCTCCACCAACCAGAACGGCATGCGCAAATCGTACCCAGCGAGCGAGGTTGCCGCCACACCGTGGGTGACTATCGCCCGATCGACCCGCGTTCCCCGCGCATCGATCAACGGCAGCGCGCTGGTGGCATCCGGATCCTGATGGTGACAAACGATCCAGCGAACATGGGAAAGCGGCAACACCTGCTCTATCCTGGACAGTGTTTCATCGAAGCCCTGGCGGCAACCCGGATCCAACAACAGCGAATCCGTGCCTTGTTCGATAAGATAGCTATGCCGCTGTTCCCTACCCGCGACGGCGGTGCGCCCAACCCACCAGATCCGGTCTGCAAGGGCTACTGCCGGACTCACACACCCAACTTTCACTTCCGCAACAGCTCGTCTTTCTCTTCTCTGCTGACTTGACCCTCGGTCCTGAGCAGATCGAAGTTCCGGTGACACACCCGGTTGCGACCCTGCTCCTTGGCCTGATACAACAGGGCGTCGGTCCGCCTCACCAGCTCTCCATGGTCGATGCCATCACCCTTCATAAAGACGTCTACTCCGATGCTGGCAGTTATCCCAATCCCTTCCCTCGCAACATCCAAGGGATTGCCGCCGATCACCTGCCGCAACCGATTGGCGGCGTCTACGGCCCGTGGTAGATCGGTCGCCGGCAGTAACAACGCAAACTCCTCCCCTCCATAACGGCAAAGGATATCGATTTGGCGCATCTCACCGGTAATGAGTTTTCCGACCTGTCTTAACACGGCATTGCCGACTTCGTGACCCCAGTGGTCGTTGATTTGCTTGAAGTGATCAAGATCCATCATCATCAACGAGACCGGCTGTCCGGTGCGCCGGGTGCGCTCCATCTCCTGCACGAGGGATTGTTGGAAATGACGAAAATTAAAGAGTCCGGTGAGGCTGTCCTTATGCACCAGCCTGTTCAGCTCCTCCGCCTCGGCTCGCAGCGCCAGTAACTCATCTAACCGGGGACATGCGGGCTCCCCGGCAGGGCATGACGGTTTTTCCTTATCCACTGGACCCATGTTCGCAAGCGGCCGCTCCGCACATCATTGTATGGGCCGATTCTACGGAGAAAACCCCAAAAAGAAAAACGGGCGCCAAAGGCGCCCGCTGGTTAGTAAGGTAATAGATAGGGTATCAGCGCCCCGACCCCCTGGAGCCCACGAACTCCGGGTAGGCCTCCACGCCACACTCGCCGATATCCACTCCCTCGTATTCCTCTTCTTCGCTGACACGTATGCCCATAAGCAACTTGATAAGCAGCCAAGCGACAAAGCTGGTAACGAACACCCATACCAGTATGGTCAACAATCCAGCCAACTGGCCTCCGAAAGAGGTTTCACCGTTGGTCAGCGGAACCGCCATCAGTCCCCACATGCCGACCACGCCATGCACCGAGATGGCACCGACCGGGTCGTCTATCCTCAATTTGTCGAGCGTGATGATGGAAAACACCACTAGCGCCCCTCCAGCCATCCCGATCAGCGTCGCCGCCAATGGGCTGGGAGTAGAAGGCTCCGCGGTGATGGCCACCAAGCCCGCGAGCGCGCCGTTACATGCCATGGTCAGATCGGCCTTGCCAAACAACATCCGAGCCACCAAAACCGCCATGATCACACCTCCGGCGGCAGCGGCGTTGGTATTGACAAATACCATTGCCACAGCATTGGCATTAACCACATCACCGAGCTTGAGCACTGAACCGCCATTGAAACCAAACCAACCCAGCCACAGAATGAAAGTACCCAGCGCCGCCAAGGGCATATTAGCGCCCGGAATCGGTTTGATCTCTCCATTGGGGCCGTACTTGCCCTTTCTGGGCCCCAGCAACAACACTCCGGCCAAAGCCGCGGAAGCTCCCGCCAGGTGCACGATACCGGATCCGGCAAAGTCAGAGAAACCAAAATCGTCTCCTAACGAAAAGATACCGAACACGCTCTTGCCACCCCAGGTCCACGAACCCTCCATCGGATAGATGACAGCGGTCATCACAGCGGCGAACAGCATGAACGCCCACAACTTCATCCGCTCCGCGACAGCGCCGGAAACAATCGACATAGCGGTCGCCACGAATACTACCTGGAAAAAGAAATCAGCGGCATTGGCATAGACCGAGTCACCGTCGAATCCCGCTTCAGCCGATTCCTTGAGCACCGATGCGGTCAGAGCCTCGGCGGAGTCGGCACCGTCCAAGGCCAGTCCATTTAGGAACATCCCCCCGTCGTACATGATGTCGTAGCCAATCACCAGGTAAGCGGTGCAGGCAATGGCAAACAGTGTGACGTTCTTGGTGAGGATCTCGGTCGTATTCTTGGCACGCACCAACCCGGCTTCCAGCATGGCGAAACCCGCCGCCATCCACATGACCAACGCGCCCATCACCAGAAAGTAAAAGGTGTCAATCGCGTACTGCAACTCAAAAATATGGTTTTCCACTTCAACACCCCCCTTACAGTGCATCCGCGCCGGTTTCGCCCGTGCGTATTCGAATAACCTGTTCCAGACTTGAGACAAAAATCTTGCCATCCCCGATTTTGCCGGTCTTGGCAGAGTTGCTGATCGCCTCGATCACCTGTTCTACCCGGTCCGCCGCCACCGCAACCTCAATCTTGATCTTGGGCAAAAAATCCACGACGTACTCGGCCCCCCGATAGAGTTCCGTGTGTCCCTTTTGACGGCCAAACCCCTTGACTTCGATCACGGTAATTCCGGACGCACCAACGTCCGAAAGTGCCTCTCTGACATCATCCAGCTTGAACGGCTTGATGATCGCTGTTACCAATTTCATCGCTCAAAACTCCTGTCAGGGGCTCACCCTGATGCAATGGAAAGTGCTTCAATAAACTGGGGAGCGGTCGACCGCCCCCACCTATCCAGCTTTTAGCATCTCTTGTGCCAATCAGGATTTATTCATTTTTAATCAATTAGTTAAGCTTAGATAATGTGCTAGGCGCTCGAATCGATGCACCATAATCGCCCACCCACCGGACATCTGCTTCGGGGGACGCACCACTTGGGTGCATCGATAAACCCCAGGGGCGTCACTAAGACTGGACATGAAGCGCTACTGTCGCTAATGTTCGCTCATGATCGATCCCAAGATCCTCGATGACCTTTCCAAGCGGGTGGCAGAAGGACTCCCAGCCGGCTTACAGGCATTTCAGGCGGACATACAGAAGCTATTTCGTTCGGCATTCGAACGGGGGCTATCCCGCATGGACTTGGTGACCCGTCAAGAATTCGATGTGCAGTCTGGGGTGTTGGCACGCACACGTGAGAAAGTCGAGCGGTTAGAGCAGCAGTTACGAGAACTGGAAGCTCGGGTCAGCGAAGGTCCCTGACGACCGGTCAATCGATGCCCTAGACATCGGCTGTACGGACGCGCCGGGACACCCGGCTCAAAGACCACCAAGGAAGGTGAAGATGTCACTTGCCGTATTATTCAGCCGCGCACGCAGCGGAGTGTGCGCTCCTCTGGTTACCGTAGAGGTACATCTGGCAAACGGATTACCCGGGCTCGCCATCGTGGGGCTTCCCGAGCTCGCGGTTCGAGAGAGCAAGGACCGGGTGCGGGGGGCTCTGCTGAACTCCCGGTTTCAGTTTCCGGCCCGGCGCATCATCGTTAACTTGGCACCTGCCGATCTACCCAAGGATGGGGGAAGGTTCGATCTGCCCATCGCCTTGGGGATACTCGCCGCCTCAGACCAAATCCCTGGCTCCAGCCTGGAAAACTACGAATTTGCCGGCGAACTTGCCCTTTCCGGTGAACTGCGTCCAGTGACGGGGGTCCTGCCTATGGCCATCGCGGTGCAGCGGGCCGGCAGAGGTCTGATACTTCCTAGGGAGAACGAGGCCGAGGCCGCCTTGATCGAAGGATTGGCGGTCCACTCCGCGCGGCATCTTCTGGATGTCTGCGGCCATCTTGCCGGGCACGCTCCCCTCACCCACAATTCAACGCCTCCGATCCCCCGGGACCTAACAGGTCAGCCCGATATCTCGGACGTCCGTGGGCAACCCCATGCGAAACGGGCTCTGGAGATCGCGGCCGCGGGGGGCCATAGCCTGTTGATGGTGGGGCCGCCAGGGTCGGGTAAGTCGATGCTGGCGAGCCGGCTACCCGGAATCATGCCGCCGATGACAGATGGCGAGGCCCTGGAAAGCGCCGCGGTGCTCTCGGTAAGCCATCGGGGGTTTAATCTGCAGGACTGGAAACGGCGCCCCTTCCGGACTCCCCACCATACGGCTTCGGGCGTTGCGCTGGTGGGAGGTGGGGGCAACCCAATGCCGGGAGAGATATCCCTGGCACACCACGGGGTGCTGTTTCTCGATGAACTCCCGGAATTCGATCGCCGGGTGCTGGAAGTGCTCAGGGAGCCACTGGAGACTGGAGAGATCACTATCTCCAGGGCCAGCAGACAGGCGGACTTCCCCGCCAGATTTCAATTGATGGCCGCCATGAACCCCTGCCCATGCGGTCACCTGGGTGACAGCACCGGGAGACCCTGCCGGTGCACCGCGGAACAGGTTAACCGTTACCGCCACCGCCTCTCGGGACCACTGCTCGACCGCATCGACATGCATATCGAAGTACCGCGTATGAAGCCAGAACAGTTATCCCCGGATCCCTCCAGTCCCGAGGAATCCAGCAAAGCGGTCCGACGCCGGGTAACCGCCTGCCGCAAACGGCAACTGGAACGCGCGGATACCCCCAATTGCCGGCTGCACGGCAACGCCTTGGAACGGTACTGCACCTTGCACGAAGCCGATCGGCAATTGCTGGCACAGGCCATGGACACCCTCGGGCTGTCGGCAAGGGCTTATCACCGTATCCTGCGGCTGGCCAGGACTATCGCCGACCTCGCGCAAGCGGAGTGCATTGGGGGCAATCACTTGCGGGAGGCCATCAGCTACCGCAGACTGGACCGGCGCCACTAACCTCCGGAGCTTCGAGATATCGCGCAACGAAACCAGTTTATTATCCCGCCGGGATGTCACTCAAGGCGCTGCCCTTGCATGACAAGCTGCCCGGAACGGCCCTCGACCTGCCCCCAGCCAAGCCGGTTGCGCGGCAATGCCGATAGCTGGAGATCGTTAAAGAGATCCTCCAGTGCACCCAGCCTCCCCCCCTGGCTCTGCCACATTGTCAATAACCGTCTCATTACGGGCAGCAGCTGCATACCCTCAAGTTCCGCGTGCAGCGTGTATACGTGCCCATAGGGCAAGATTCGCAGGCTATCCGCGTAGACATACTCGTGAACATTACCGGAATCAATTCCGTCCCGTCCGATCAATTCATCCAACGTGGGTAAGGTGGTCGGTATCTGCACACAACGAGACTCCACGCCCTGAAACACGGGTAGAAAGGGGTATCTGCCCCGTACGTCGCTGGCATGCGTGAAACCCATTTCGTCCTCAATAGCCAGCGCATGGGAATTTAGCTGCCAGCCCGCCGCACCGTGTACCCGGGCCGGACGGCAAAATACCTGTTGGAAGACGGACCCGGCCGACATCATCTCACGCCGGGTCCAAATCGCATCCCGGCCGGCCACAAAATCCTGCCAGCGTACATGGTCATGGCAATGAATCCCAACCTCATGCCCCGCCTCGGCCACGGAACGCAAAATGTCTCCGGCCTTGCGGCCGATGTGGGGGCCGGGCAACAATACTCCGTACAGAAGGGTCTTCAGGCCATAGTTACTGGCAACCGATGTTCGCCGCACCTTGCTCAGAAAGCCGGGCCGGAATACCCTGCGAAGCGCCCGGCCGGTATGGTCGGGACCTAGACTGAAGAGAAAGGTTGCCCGGATTTGAAACTCATCGAATAGCCTGAGCAGCGCGGGGACCCCTTCCAGAGTTCCCCGGTAGGTGTCCACATCAACCTTCAGCGATACGTGCAAACCGGTCGCCCGTCAGTTGTCCAGCAATGCCTTGGCCCGCGCCACTTCGTGACGGTAAGCATCAAAAATCTTTACCAGGGAGTCTTTCAACTGAACTTTCGGGAGCCATCCCAACTCTTCGCAGGTATTGCCGATAAACGGCACGCGGGTCTGGATATCCTGATATCCCGGGCCGTAGTATTGCCCCGAGGAAACCTCCTGCAAGGCCGCCTGGTTGGCCCCTTCCGAATACTCCGGAAACTCATGGGCAATCTCTAGCATCAGCTCGGCCAGCTCCCGGATGGAGAGATCGTTGGTCGGATTGCCGATATTGTAGATATGCCCAGACGCGCAATTGTCACGGTTTTCTATGATCTTCATAAGCGCGTCGATTCCGTCGCTAAAATCGGTAAAGCTACGGCGCTGGCGCCCCCCATCCACCAACTGAATCGGCTCTCCCCTGGCGATATGCCCGAGGAACTGCGTTACCACCCGGGAGCTGCCTTCCTTGGGTGTATGGATACTATCCAATCCGGGACCGATCCAATTGAACGGGCGAAACAGCGTATAGGCCAGTCCATGTTGTTGACCATAGGCGCTTATGATGCGGTCGAGCAGCTGCTTAGAGCAGGAGTAGATCCAGCGGGGCTTGGTCAACGGACCAAGCACTAGGTTTGATTGATAGGGATGGAACTCCTTGTCGGTCGACATCCCGTAAACCTCGGACGTGGAGGGAAACACCACACGCTTGCGGTAGCGCACGCAAGCTCGAACGATTGGCAGGTTGGCCTCGAAGTCGAGCTCGAATACCGATAACGGATCGGTCACATAGGTCGCCGGCGTAGCGATGGCAACCAAGGGCAACACCACATCGCACTTTTTGACGTGATACTCCACCCATTCGTGATTGATGGTGATATCACCTTCGAAGAAATTGAATCGATCATGGGCCTGGAATTCCTGGACCCGGTCTGACTGCATATCCATGCCGTATACCGTCCAGTCCGTGGTATCCAGAATTTGCCGCGACAGATGGTGGCCGATAAAGCCGTTTACCCCTAAAATCAAAACCTTCATGTAACCTTTCTACCTCATTTCCGGCCTCATGGGCCAACCTTCAATTCACTTCCAAATATGTTCAAGAACGCCAGTTCATCGAGAGGCTCACCATCCACCGCAATGTGGCTCAGTTCGATCCGCTTGCCGTCGCTGCAATCCACAAAGCAGCGGCCCGACTGCCAGTAGATCCGGTTATTATCACCCGTTCCAGACTCTCCACGCCAGTAACTGCCGTAGATCTGCAGGCGCCGACCTGCCAGATCGCTGAATGCCCCTGGGTAAGGTGGCGCCACAGCGCGTATCAGGTTGTGAATCTTCCAGGCCGTCTGGGACCAATCGACCCGCCCGTCCTCGGGACGGCGTCCGCCGAAGTAACTGCCCGCCGACAGATCCAATGGGTATTCCCGCCAAGAGCCGGCAAGAAGGTCGGGCAGCAACCGCTGAAGTAACCGCTCGGCCGCGCACACCAATTTCAGGAACAGCTCGTGCGCGGTGTCGTTTGGCAAGATCGTTACGGATTCCTGGTCCACCAGAGCGCCCGCATCGGGCTTTATTACCATACGGTGCAGGCTGACACCGGTCTCCGATTCCCCGTTGATAAGCACCCAGTTTACCGGCACTCTTCCCCGGTAACGGGGCAACAATGAGCCATGCAGATTAAACGCCCCCCGGTTAGGCACGTTCAACATATCCAATGTCAACAGGTGCCTATAGTAAAACGAGAAGATAAAATCCGGCGCACAGTCATCTACCCTGGAGACCACCTCGGGATCATTGGGATCGTCCGGCATGATGACTGGAATTCCCGCATGCCCGGCCAAGCCGGCAACGCTCTGCCACCAAATTGTTTCGGTGGCACTGTCCCGGTGGGTAACCACCAGCCGGACATCGACCCCCCCCGCCAATAATACGCTCAGGCACCGCACGCCGATCTGATGATAGGCGAACACCACCGCCGTCACCGGTCTGCTGGTCATGTTTCCGCTGGTCCGGATCCGCCGCCCTGGCGTAATACCGTTCGCACCAAATAGCGGGGCCTTCCCCGCGCCTGAACATAGATGCGCCCGACATATTCACCCAACAGACCAATTCCAAACAACAAAATCCCGATCAAGAAAAAGACGATGGCGAACAGGGTAAACACGCCCTCCACTTCCGGCCCCACGATTAGGCGCCTGACCGCAAGGAAAATCACGAAGGCGAAGGATACGATCGAAATCCCCACGCCGATCAATGAGAACACCTGCAGTGGCATCAACGAAAACCCGGTCATCAAATCGAAGTTGAGATGAATAAGCTTGTACAGCGGATATTTTGAATCACCTGCCGCCCGTTCTTCATGCTCCACCACGATCTCGGTGGGATTTCCCGAGTAGAGATAGGCTAGCGCCGGGATAAACGTATTGGCTTCTTCAGAATCCAGAATCGCGCGAATGATATCTCGGTCGTAACCGCGCAGCATGCAGCCCTGGTCAGTCATGTGGATATTGGTGATCCGCTCGCGCAGCCGGTTCATTGCCCTTGACGCCCAGTGGCGCCAACGGCTATCGCGCCTGATACGACGAATGGTACCTACGTAGTCGTGCCCCTTATCCAGCGCGGCCAGCAGATTAGCGATCTCCTCCGGTGGGTTCTGCAGGTCTGCGTCCAACGTAACCACATAGCGGCCAACCGCCTGCTCGAAGCCCGCGAGGATGGCCGCGTGCTGGCCCGCATTGGCCCGCAGGCACACCACGCAGGTGTGCTCGGGCCGTAGCTGATACTGCCGGCGCAGGAGTGCAAGGGACTTGTCCCGGCTGCCATCATCCACGAACACCACCTGATAAGACCGCTTGAGCGCATCCAGCGCCGGGTACAACCTGGCAAACAAAGCCGGAAGCACCGCTTCTTCGTTGAATACGGGTATGACGATGGAGACATCAGGCCTGTCTTGTCCGGCGGCACTCATGCTTCAACCTCCGTGGTTAACAGCGCTTCCAGTGCATTACACACGCGGTCCACATCATGATCCGTCATGGCAGGAAACAGTGGCAGGGTCAGTGTCTGCTCACCGATCCGCTCGGCAACCGGGAAGTCTCCCGGCGCATACCCATAGCCCCGGTAGAGGGAAAACAGGTGCATCGCTGGATAGTGAATGCCGGTGCCAATGCCACGCTCCTGGAGCCGCTGTTGCAGTTCGGCACGGGTAGTCCCCAACATTTCGTAATCGATACAGACACAGAACATATGCCAGCTATGGCCGGGGACATCCGCGGGGAGCAGCAGCGCCGGATGGTTGGGAAGTCGTTCGATATAGCGCCGCGCAAGCTGGCGGCGACGGGCATTGAAGCCATCGAGGCGGCTAAGTTGAACCAAGCCGATCGCGGCTCCCACATCCGGCAGGTTCATCTTCCCGCCCCACTCGGGAACATCCATGGCACCATCCGCCCCACGTTCTATACCGTGAAAACGAATACGCTCGATCCGGCGTATCAAGGCGGCATCGTTACTCGCCAACGCGCCACCCTCAATGGTGGTCATATTCTTATTTGGATGAAAGCTGAAACAGACCGGATTTCCAGATGCGCCCACGCGGCGCCCCTCCACCGCTGTCCCGATGGCCTGTGCCGCATCCTCGATCACCCGCAAATCGTGGTATTCCGCTAATGCGTACAAGGCGGCAAGATCCACCCCCCGACCGGCAAAGTGCACCGGTAATAAAGCACGAGTTCGCGGGGTCAGCGCCCGTTCCACATTCTCGATGACAAGATTGCGGCTGACCAGATCCACGTCCACAAAGACCGGGATAGCCCCAAATCGGACGACCACGTTAGCGGTTGCGACGAAACTCATGGCGGGCACAATCACTTCGTCTCCGGGACCGACCCCGGAGGCCAAAAGCGCCGCCTCGAGAGCACCGGTTGCCGAACTGAACACCCGGACGCTCACACCGCCGCCCAGATAATCCTCCAGGCCCTGTTCGAGTGCCTCAACCCGGGGACCGCTGGCCAACCAGCCGGAAGCCAGCACCTCGCTAACCGCCTGCCGCTCTGCGTCGTCGATACTGGGGCGAGTGAACGGCAACATGCTCAACTCCTGGCCAGCACGAAGACCCCGGCGATGATGAGCCCGATTCCGCTTAACCTGGCCAGACTCAGGGCTTCGCCAAATAGGGACCAGGCCGCGAAGGCGTTGACCACATAACCGATGGAAAGCATGGGATAGGCGATACTGACATCGACCCGGGACAGGGCGAGGATCCAGATCACCACACTAATGCCGTAGCAGGCCAGTCCTACCCACAGCCAGGGACCGGACATCAGCTTCATCGCCACTTCACCCGACGCGGCCAGGTCGAAGGCGATGGCCCCGGTGTCTCGAACACTCGCCTTGAGCGCCAGTTGGGCCCCGGCGTTGAGCAGCACCCCGACCAGGATCAGCAGGAAGCTTGGCAAATTCATCGCCGTGCCACCGCCAGTTTGCGGGGGTCCTGGTAAATGACTCTTCCCGGAATCCGGTCGCCTCCCAGCCGTTGGAAATCTTTCCTCTCGAATACCGACACCGCCTGTTCCTCCTGTTGCCATTGCTTGGCAAATTCATCCCAACTGGGGATCAATTTTCCCGGCTCCATTCGAATCCCCATATCGAGCTCACTGGTTGTCATCGCAAGTTGAATCGTCTGCCCGAGATAAAAGGGCAGGGACTGGGGGTAGAAGTTGGCACCAAAGACCCGGGCACCCTCGTCGGCCAACGGCCGCACTACATCCGCCAATGCCCGGCTGGTTCGGGCTGCACCCAATTCCTGATAACCCCAGGTTAGCAGTTGCACCCCCAGCAGCGCCGTCAGTGAAATCCCGGCCACCGCCCGCCAACCCCGGGTTCCGTAAAAACGCCAGGTCAGCCAGCCGCCCGTCATAAAAACAACCGCCGCCGCCATCGCCCAATAACCGTAAGCCTCCAGATACGCCAACGGTAGTTTGGGGCTGACGAACAGCTCATTGATCCCGGAGAATACTAAACAAAACACCCCCATGCCGAACAGGATTGCGAGATCGGCGACAACACTAACCCCCAATGCCAGCCGGCGCCCCATGATCAGTGCCAGCGCCGGAAACAGGGGCAGTATATAGGGTGGTAACATTGAGCGTCCAAGTGAAAAGAAGACCAGGGTAAACAACACCAACGACCATAGAAAACGGACGGCATCAAAGTGATTTGGCGAATCCGGCCGCCAATGGTTACCCGCGGAAAACAACGCTCGGAAGCCTGTGCCTAACCAAGGCAGCAGACCGGCCAGCAGGATCGGCAGATAGTACCACATCGCCTGATTCCGCTTGTGCACCTCCGAGGTGTACCGGTCAAAATGCTCATGAATAAAAAAGAACTGGGGAAATTCCGGATTGGCAAGGCTGACCGCGACGAACCAGGGAGCCGAAATCAGGAGCAGCAGCAATATGCCTTTACCCAGGTGCAAGTGTCGCCACAATGCCCAATCCCGTTGCCACAGCGTATACAAGAGAATTGCGCCGCCCGGCAGCACTAACGCCACCAGGCCCTTGGTCAGTGTCGCCAGACCCAGCACCGCCCATCCGAGCAACATCCAGTTACGCACCCCCAGGGGATCACTTCGTTCCGACTGGGCCAACAGTAGCGCCCCCACGCCTACCGCGAGGAAGACGCTCAGCATCATGTCCAGGGTAATGAAGTGGCCTAAAACCGTGTAAAGGGTGCTGCTCAGCAGCACGAGAAAGGCGCATATCCCCGCCTCCCTGCCCCACAACCGATTACCCACGTAAAAGATCCACAGTGCCCCGAGAAACCCCGCTACCGCCACCGGCAACCGCGCCGTCAGATTACTCTCGCCAAATGCCAGAAAGGTGGCAGCAGTTGCCCAGTACTGCAGAACCGGCTTTTCGAAATACTTGAAATCGTTCAAGCGAGGCGTGACCCAGTCCCCGGAAGCCACCATCTCTCTGGGAATCTCCGCATAGCGCCCCTCATCCGGTTCGGCGAGATCCCGATAACCCAGCATCGCGAACCAGACCACCACGAACAGCAACAACCAGCCCTCGTGCCGAAAGGATCTAAAGCCAGTATTACGAGGTGACATCACGGCACTCCTCGGTTTGGAAAACGGGGTGGCGAATGGTAGCCACTTTGGTCGGCTAAGACTAGCACAACCTAACAGGCTGGGCGGTCAGCGAGCTTATCAATCACGGGAACGCTTGTCCGCGAAAACCGATCAGGCGGGATATCCTTGCCCGAAGCGCAACTGATAAACTGGGAAGCCATGCTTAGATTTCAGCAACTCAGTCTGAGGCGAGGATCCAAACTGCTGTTCTCGGAGGCCAGCTTTGCCGTTCATCCAGGACAGCGGGTGGGCGTGACCGGAGCCAATGGCAGCGGCAAATCCAGCCTATTCGCACTGATTCTCGATCAGATCCATGGGGATGGGGGAAGCTTCAGTCTACCCAAGGACTGGGTGGTCGCCCATCTAGCGCAAGAAACACCTTCCGATTCTCGTCCGGCGATCGAGCTGGTACTGGATGGTGACCGGGAATTGCGTGAAACCGAGCGACAACTCGCCGCGTCGGAGCAAGCGGGGCAAGGATCTCTAGTTGCCGAGCTACATGCCAAGCTGGATGCCATGGACGGTTATCGCGCCCGGGCCCGGGCCGCACGGCTGATCCATGGCCTGGGTTTCCAGCCGGGAGAAGAACAACAACCTGTTGAACAATTTTCCGGCGGCTGGCGGATGCGCCTCAATCTGGCCCGCGCCCTGATGTGCCGTTCCGACTTGCTGTTACTGGACGAGCCCACCAACCACCTGGATCTGGATGCGGTTATCTGGCTCGAAGCCTGGCTGAGGGAATATGCCGGCACTCTGCTGCTGATCTCCCATGACCGTGACTTTCTGGATGCAGTCACCAGCCATATCGCCCACATCGAGGGAGGCAGGGTAACCCTGTATACCGGCAACTACTCGGCCTTCGAACAGATCCGCGCCGAGCGACTGGCAAACCAACAAGCAGACTACCTGCGCCAGCAGCGAGAGATCGCCCATGTCCGCAGCTATGTCGACCGCTTCCGGGCTAAGGCCACCAAGGCCCGCCAAGCCCAGAGCAGGCTGAAGGCACTGGAACGCATGGAACTGATCGCACCCGCCCATGTCGACTCTCCCTTTCATTTCGAATTCCGGGAACCGGAAAAGAGGCCCAACCCGTTACTACGGCTGGAAAATGCCACCACGGGCTACAGCGGCACACGGGTCCTGAACAACGTCAACCTCAGTCTCTCCCCAGGTGACCGTATCGGCCTGCTCGGCCCCAACGGCGCCGGAAAATCCACCCTCATCAAGTTGATTGCCGGGGTGCTTCCCATCCTTGGAGGCACCCGGGAAATCGCCCAGGAATTACGGATCGGTTATTTCGCCCAGCATCAACTCGACCAGCTCCGGCCCGAACAGAGCCCCCTCGACCATCTGGCCCGACTGGCTCCCAGTACCCGGGAGCAGGAGCTCAGAAATTTCCTGGGCGGCTTCGGCTTTCCCGGAGAGCAGGCCGACCGACAAGTAGCCCCGTTTTCCGGAGGGGAAAAGGCTCGTCTGATACTGGCGGTGCTGGTCCTGCAACGGCCCAATCTGTTGTTGCTGGATGAGCCTACCAACCACCTGGACCTCGAGATGCGCCACACCTTGAGCCTGGCATTGCAAGGATTCGAAGGGGCGATGATCGTGGTCTCCCACGATCGACATCTGCTGCGCACCACAACAGACCAGCTGCTGCTGGTCACTGGAGGGGGGGTCGATGAATTCACGGAGGATCTGGACTCCTACCCGCGCTGGCTGGCTGAACAACGCAAAGAAGCCCGGGAGGTGGGTCAATACAGCGGCGAGCCTCAAGCCCACAGCGCCTTGGCTAAAAAGTCACGTAAACGCGAGGAGGCGGAACAGCGCCGGCAACTGCAGCCGCTGCGGGCCCGGCTCGGTAAGCTAGAAAAAGAATTGGAATCCCTACAGGGGAGGCAAGCAAAACTGGAGCTGGCATTAGCACAATCAGAGATCTACGATGATGCCAGTAAAGTTCGCCTTAAGACGTTGTTGCTGGAAAAAGCGGATATCGACCGCCGCCTTGACGAAGCCGAGGAATCTTGGATCGAAACCAGCGAGAAGCTGGAGTACCTGAACGGCCCACCGGCCAGTTTCCCGGTAAAACCCTAACAACTTAGCCTGTTGGATAGCGGAGTAACCCTATGCCTGGAGGCATCGGCCCAGTAGATCCCAAGTGCGCAAAAGCCCTATGTCAGGCCCACCGGGAAATCAAACTGCCTCCAACCGCCGATGAGCGGAGAATCTTTTACAATCTGAGCATGGACCGGGTGCACTACGTGCCCGATCGTGATGCCCTGTACTTTGTCGATTCCCGGCATTCCGGGGTGCAAAACATCTTGGACGCGGCACTACGAAGCATGGGCGTAACGGCACAGATCACCCAGTTACACATCGATAACTTGGGGATATTCAACGGTGGGAAACGGATAATACTCCCCCCTGATCAGGCACGCTCGGTACTGGTTGCCTTGCGTCTGCAGGGAATCCGGATTTCTGTATCTTGTTGATTTAAAGCACCCTGGCAAGCAGCCATTCCAGGCCCGGATAACTATCCCGGGTCAACTGATACTTGCGGCACGTCTTGCCCCACGACCTCCCCTCTGCCAAGGCCACCCGCAGCAGGCTAACATCATCCACCTCGACACCCCCTACGATATCCACCCCCCGCGACCACAGAGGATCTGGGAGAAGGCTCGCACTAGGTCCCATCAGATTCACCACCGCAGACTGTTTCGTAGCCGCCAGGACCTCATCCAGTGAAGCGTTAATCAAGGTCGAGGCCGTGCAGATCACGACATCGCACTCCCCGAGCGCTTGTGGTGTCGTGACTACCCGAAGGCCCAACTCATCGGGTACCCGTTCCGGGAGCCGCTCGACCACGATAATCTCCAGGCCACGGGCCAGATAATGAGCGATTAACGGCCCAAAGTACCCCACCATACCGATCCGCCCCGAGGGCTCCCAGTCAGTGCCAGTTCCTCCCTGTGCCGGATCAAACCCGGCGCGTCTCATCACGTGCTGGCTGACGGCGTTCAGGGCACCCAGTGCCAGGGCGCTTTGATACAGATCTCCGGTACCCAAACGATGAGCCAGTGCCAACGGATTTGCGCCAATAAGTGAGCGTCCGGGCAACAACGCATCGAGCCGTTGGCGGGTATCACCCAGGCAGGTATAGAAAGGGCCCGCACTTCCATCCGCAAGTATCACGAAACCAAATTCGTCTTGCTTCAACGGGTCTGCGGCTATCGCCGGCAGCAACACCGCGTCGATCGGGGGCACCGCTATCGCGTTGGCCACACGAGCTATCAAGCCGTGGTATTCCTGAGATATGGATTTAGCCGCGTGTCCGTCGTTCATCCTATCCTCGATATCCCCGCCAGAAGGAAGCGATTATTCTACACCGGCGATACCGGCCCAGCAGCCCTGGGAGACCCAAAACCCGGCCATTCCAATGGACTTTCACCGGGTTACTTGAGTTATCATGATGCGATACAAAACAGGTTTAAGGCGTTTTGGGAAAAAATCGGCATGCTCCCGCCGACAATCCCGAGCTAACCCAAGGATCGCCAATCCACCGTCCTAAATACTTCCCGCAGCACCTCCGGAGACAGGGTGGCGGGGCGATTTAATCACCAGACTCCGGCAAGCAGTGAGTGTCGAACAGCGATATGAAACAGTGGGAATGCATCGTATGCGGATATATCTACGATGAGGCGGAGGGTATCCCAGAAGATGGGATCCCCCCCGGTACCCGATGGGAGGATATCCCAGAAGACTGGAGCTGCCCTGATTGCGGAGTGGGGAAGAGCGACTTCGAGATGGTAGTGGTCTAGGTTATCGGCCCACAACGGGCGCCCCACCGTCAGCCCAGATTTTCGATTACATTCAGCGCCCGGGAGGCACCGCTTCCCGGGAATCCTATCCAACTCCTGCCCCTAAACTCCATCGCACCGCTCAGCCCTCAATTTCCCGTCCCAGCTGCCGCTGTAGAAGACTGGAAAGGCCACACAACTTTGAGCGAGGAAATATGGAGATCGTCCCTTACCTGAAATTGATGGTCCAGAAAAACGGCTCTGACCTATTCTTCAGCACGGGTGCACCCCCTAACCTGAAAGCCGAAGGGCGAACCATGCCGATTGGTGACACCTTGATGAAACCTGGCATGGTTAGAACCCTAGCCTACTCGATCATGAACGACGATCAGATATCGGAGTTCGAATCCACCATGGAGGGAAACCTGGCAATCTCGATCAACGGACTGGGGAGATTCAGGGTAAACGTCTACCGACAGCGGGGCGACGTGGCTATGGTAATCCGCTACATCAAAGGGCAAATACCGTCAATCGAAGATCTGAATCTGCCCCAGACGCTAAAAACCCTGATCATGGAACCCCGAGGGCTGATTCTGGTGGTGGGATCAACGGGATCGGGTAAATCGACAACCCTGGCCTCGATGCTGGACCACCGCAACACCAACGCCACGGGACACATCCTTACCATCGAAGATCCGGTGGAGTTTCTACATACCCATAAGAAATCGGTGGTGGATCAACGGGAGGTTGGGTTGGATACCCTCTCTTACGAAGTGGCCCTTAAAAACGCCATGCGGGAAGCCCCCGATGTGATCCTGATCGGTGAGATCCGTGACCGGCAAACGATGCAGCACGCCATCGCCTACGCGGAGACAGGACATCTCTGCCTGTCGACTCTACATGCAAATAACGCCAATCAGGCACTGGACCGTATCATCAACTTTTTCCCCGACAGTGCTCACCATCAGCTGTATATGGACCTCTCGCTCAATCTCAAGTCGGTGATTTCTCAGCGGCTGATCAAGAGCAAGGATGGCAAACGGGTACCGGCGGTTGAAATCATGCTGTTGTCGACCTTTGTGGCCGAATTGATACAAAAAGGCGACGTTCACTCGGTGAAAGAGGCTATGGAACAAGGCAACGAGCGCGGTATGCAGACCTTTGACCAAGCTCTGTACAAACTCTACAAGGAAGGTAGGATCACCCAGGAAGAGGCGCTGGCAAATGCCGACTCCCGCAACAATCTCTCCCTGCGCATGCGGCTGGACGAGAGCGGCAAGGTAGGAGCCCCTCAGGGCCTGCAGATTCACAGCGAAGAATTCTTCTGATCGCTCCGCACCGCTGTCCTGCAGAAAGGGCAGGGCAGCACTTGGCCCGCATTCCGGCGACACCCGCCGAATCACTGTCATGCTAATTACATCTGACCTGATATATTATGGGCCAGCGTAATCAACTCAAGGGCCTCAGATCCGATATGTCCCAGCCACCTCAGGAATACTTCTCCCCGCTCATCCGCAGCAAGCCCAACAGTAAGCTGCGGAATCTGCCAGCCCTGGGCATGGACAGAAAATCAATTGCGGCCAACTTCAAGCATTACTTCGCACATACCCTGGGCCGAAACGGCACCTGCAAGACCGCTCACTACCCCTATATCGCGTTGGCTTACACCATCCGTGACCGGCTGATGGAGCGTTGGAAAAGAACCCAACAGGCGTACAGCAGCCAAGACTGCAAGCGCACCTACTATTTGTCCCTTGAGTTCCTGATGGGGCGATCGCTCGGCAACGCCATGCTTAACCTGGGGATTACCGACGAGGTTACCGAAGGCCTTTACCGAATGGGTTTGGTCTTGGAGGAAATCGCTGAGTCCGAGCCCGATGCTGGATTGGGAAATGGTGGCCTGGGACGGCTGGCTGCCTGCTTTCTTGATAGTTGTGCCACCCTGCAGCTACCGGTGACGGGTTATGGCATCCGTTATGCGTACGGCATGTTCCGGCAGCGCATCAAAAACGGCTACCAGCAAGAGGAGCCCGATCACTGGCTGCGCAATGGCAACCCCTGGGAGATGGAGCGGCCAGAGTACAGTCAGCGTGTGTCCTTTGGCGGGCGCACGGAGTTCTATCAGGATGCCGCTGGGGTCATGCGTGCGCGTTGGGTGGATACCCGGGATGTACTGGCCATTGCCTATGACACACCGATACCGGGTTACCAGAACGGCACGGTGAACACCCTGCGGCTGTGGCAAGCAGCCGCCACCGATGAATTCAACCTGGGCGAATTTAACGCCGGGAGTTATCCCGAGGCTGTCGAAGCAAAAAACAACGCAGAGAACATCACCATGGTTCTCTACCCTAACGACAGTAGTGAGAATGGCAAGGCCCTGCGCCTGAAGCAGCAGTATTTTCTAGCCAGTGCCAGCATCCAGGATGTACTTCGCGATTGGAAGCAACGCAATAAAAGCGATTTGCGGGGATTTGCCGACCGTAACTGCTTCCAGCTCAATGATACCCACCCCACAATTGCCGTAGCGGAATTGATGCGGTTGCTGATTGACCAGGAAAAGCTCTCCTGGGACCAGGCATGGGACATCACCTGCAACACAATGGCCTACACCAACCATACCCTGCTTCCGGAAGCCCTGGAACGATGGCCAGTACGGTTGTTCCGGCAGCTATTGCCGAGACTGCTGGACATTATCTTCGAAGTGAACGCTCGCCACTTGGCCGAAGTTGCAGCCCGCTGGCCGGGCGACAGTTACCGGCAGCAACGTATGTCGATCATCGAGGAGGGCCCTGAGCCTCAGGTCAGAATGGCCTATCTGGCAATTGTCGCCAGCTTTTCGGTGAATGGGGTGGCGGAGCTGCATTCCAGGTTACTGGCCAATGGCCTATTCAAGGATTTTCACGATCTCTGGCCAGGAAAATTCAACAACAAGACCAACGGGGTCACCCAGCGTCGCTGGCTGGCCGCGTGTAACCCAGGACTGCGCAGTCTGCTGAGCGATACCATCGGTGACAGCTGGATCCGTGATCTGGGGCAGATCAAAGAAATCGAGGCATACGCTGGAGACCCAAACTTTCGCAAACGCTGGAGCCAGGTTAAACACCAGAACAAACAGCGGCTTGCCAATCTCGTAAAACGTGAATGCGGGATCTATTTCGATACGGGAGCGATGTTTGATGTTCAGGTGAAACGAATCCATGAATACAAACGCCAGCTGCTGAACATTCTTCATGTGATCCACTTATACGCCCGAATCAAGTCCGGAGACTGCACCGTATGGACACCCCGTTGTGTGCTCATCGGCGGCAAGGCGGCTCCCGGTTATGCTCAAGCCAAACTCATTATCAAACTGATAAATAACGTGGCCCACGTAGTCAATCGTGATCCGCTAGCCGGGTCAATGCTGAAGGTAGCATTCCTGCCCAACTACTGCGTTTCGGCAATGGAGACAATCTGCCCGGGAACAGACCTCTCGGAACAGATATCCACGGCGGGAAAGGAGGCTTCCGGTACCGGGAATATGAAGTTCATGATGAACGGCGCACTCACCATCGGAACCCTGGATGGCGCCAATATCGAGATCAGGGAAGAGGTGGGACCGGAGCACTTTTTCCTGTTTGGCCTCACCGAGGATGAGATCAGAGAGCGACGCCGCAATTACTCGCCTGACACCATCATTGCCAGCGACCCGAACCTGTCGAGGGTGATGACGTTACTGGAGCAGGGGCATTTCAGTCAGTTCGAGCCCGGCATCTTCCAACCGCTTATCGAGGCGATCCGCAGCCCACAAGACCCATGGATGCTAGCGGCGGATTTTACCAGCTACGTGGAGGCACAGGCGCGAGCCTCGGCCCTCTACCGGGACCAGGACAATTGGATCAAGAGCTCGATCCTGAATACCGCCAACAGCGGCAGATTTTCCACGGACCGCACGATGCGGGAATACAACAGCGAGATCTGGGGGCTGGAGCCTGTAGCTCCGTATAAGGTAGGCCAGTGAATAACGAGGCTTCAGTACAGTGCTGGATCTACCGCAGCCCGCGCCAGATTGAAATGTACCTTTACCTAGCGAAACCAGATGCCTTTGACGAGATGCTACCGGCGCCATTGTTGAAACGTTTCGGTACACCGGCATTGGTGATGGAGCTGGATCTTCATCCGGGCCGACAGCTCGCGCGGGAAGACATCAACCAGGTACTGGAAAATCTGCGTACCCACGGCTACCACCTGCAGTTGCCCCCCAATATCAACCCCATGCTCTATCAAGGCGAGTGAAGACCGCATGATCCCCAGCGGTGCATCGGCAAATTCCGCCGCGCTCAGACACCGATTGCGCGATCCCGCTTGTCACTCCCATGGGTGAGATCGTGCGGCTCAACGTTACCCGCAAGGATCTCCTGCGCTTACCGCCCAACTCATCCGTGTGCGCCCAGATAGCGGAATCATTGACAAGCAGATACAGAAAGGGTTCGAGCTTCAAGCCTACCCTGACTTAGGCTTCGATTTCAGCAAGGAAGGAATATAGGAAAGGGATCAAATTCCCCTGGCGGACTTTATCTGCTCATAGGCTTGGCGAATCTCGTGGGTCTTATCCGCGGCGCTCTTCATCATCTCCTCGGGCAAACCCTTGGCAACCAATTTGTCTGGGTGGTGTTGATTCATCAATCTCCGGTAGGCACGCTTGACCTCCGCGTCGCTGACATTACTGGATATATTCAAGATGGCGTAGGCATCCTTGAGAGTCGGCTTCTGCGCCGTGTCCTGGTGCCTTGCGGAGTCACTCGTGTAACGGCGTTCGGCCTCGATCATCCGCAACAACTGGCGAAACAGAAATTCTGGCACCCCTAGCCGGTTACAAATATGCAGCAATACCCGCTCCTCGGCTGGCTCAATCTTCCCAGACGCCAGGGCGGCTTGCAGTTGAATCTCGATGAACATTTGGATCAGCGTACTGCGGCGATGACACTCGCTGCGGAACTGATCTAACACTTCATCCAGTGGAAAATCCGGCTGTTTCCCACGGTTAAACAACCGGATAGCCGCCTCGCGGGTTTCCGTATCGAGTTCCATGCGCGCCATGACCGCTTCGGCCATAGCGATTTCCTCCCGCGAAACCTGCCCATCCACCTTGGCAAGATGCCCCATAACCGTAAACGTGGCGGTAAAAAACGCGGTCTGCACCCGCTCTCGATCACCGGGTTCCAACGCTTCGCTCTCAAGGGCCTTGAGGCCCCGGTCCAGATTATGGCCAAGCACTGCCCCCAACAGGGCACCCAAAGGCCCGCCGAGCACAAAGCCGAAAGCCCCCCCCGCGAGTTTTCCCCACCAGCTCAAAGTATCCTCTCCATCGTATTCATTTCCCCTTGAGATACAGCACATCGCTGAAACTGCCAACCCATGCTGGACGGTACAGGACCAACATGGTGATGATCCAGCCGTTGATCAACGCCTCGGGAAGAAACATCAGCGGGAAAAACGGTAACAACTCTTGCTCCAACTGAAACCAGGTATATACACCGCTTGTCGCCAACAGCAGTGCAGCGGCGTATCCACACAGGGTAGCCGCCAAACCGCCGATCAAAAACGCATTGAGAAGCACATAGACGAAAAAATTTCTGGGCAGTAAAGAGTGAACCAGAACCAGCGAGAACTGGGTCAAGGTTACCGGTAAAACACCGACCAAAAGGCCGTTTAGAGCCAGCCCCTGCCAATCACCACCTCCGTTGAAGGTAACCGCTGTTAACGCAATAGTGGTGGCAATGATCGCCAGAGACCAGCCAAACATCAACGTCACTGCGGTCACGCCCAGGAGATGGTAACTCCAATACTGCTCCACTTGCGCGCGAACCAGCCACAGTAAGATCAGCACCACACAGGTGCCGAGAAAGACATTGAACTGCTCTTTGTTCGATAGCCGGCGCCAACAGGCCATGCGCAGCGCTGCCAACAAGGCGAGCAGAAAGATAACCCAGGCAGGGCCGTGGAGAATTGCCGAAAAAAGTTCCGCTGACAGTTCCATCTGAGTTTACTCTACGGCCCGGATTCGATAGTTAGCACCCTTACCAGTGGGTGTTAGCGGTGATGGGCGGGCTCAGCCACCGCTCCGCCGCAATAATGTCTTGACGACTTCGAGGGGCAATGGCTCTAGCCGCTGATTGATGCAAGGACCATATACGCAAAGACCACTGTCAATCTCGAATAAGGCACCGTGCGTCGCGCATAGGATATACGCCCCGTCGGCATCCAGGAACTGGTCAGGATTCCAATCCAACGGCGCTCCCGTGTGGGGGCAACGGTTGATGTAACCGAATAACTTTCCGTGCTTGCGGACCACAAATCCGCCGGGCTGCGCGCTTCCATCGCTTGAGGAGATCGCTCGAGATGATCCTTCGGGGAGATCGTGTATATCGATTTCCGTTACGTCTGCTCGTTTCATCGGCCACCTATCGCCTGCCTTATTCTGGAATCGATACGCCAGTGGCAAGGCCCAACGCTGTCCACCTGCCCAGGATTTCTCTCCAACCGCTCCCCATTACGGTCAGACTGGAGTGTAGTATCGTCTACCGCCCTCAGTCCAGAAACACTCCGAGATGCCGACATTTTCTCCCGGCCAGCTGGCAGGCACGAGCCAGCAATTCGCTCAACATTCTTGACTGGATTACGCCGTCGATCACCGCCGCGTTGAACACATCTCCGGCTCCCAAGGTATCTACAACCCCCGACGATAGCACGGCCGGAGCGTGGGCGATCCTGCCATCCGCACCCACACCCCAGGCGCCCTGCACACCCCAGGCACAGGTGAACAAACGGTCGGGACCGATCTCGGTCCGGATAGTATCGAGAAATGATTCACCATCATCAAATCCCCGCCAGCGGGCATAGTCACTGGAAAACAGTATGACGGTAGCCAGCGGAAAAAGCCGCTCGATCCCTACTCTTGGCTTCTCCACCTCCAGCGAACACAGGGGTCCGTTGGCCAGCTTGAGCCTGCTCATCATCTTTTCCAGCTCCGGCGGATTGCGCCCCTCAAAGTGAACCCAATCGAAACGGCTAAGATCCAGGGCACCAAAGTCGGCATCCGTGAATTCCCGCAATCTCCGATAATGAGTAATCGTGCGGCTGCCGTTTGTCCGGTTCAGGGTAACATAGGAGGTGGGTGTTTCTCCCTCGGGGTCGCGCACCGCGCACGCCATATCCACGGATTTCGCATGCAACCCGCAGATGATAGGCTCGGACTCCGGAAGGTCCGCCAGGATACCCGCCCAACTGCACTGATATCCCAAGTGCCTCAGGGCGATCAGCGTGTTGGCTGCATTACCCCCGCAGCCGATTCGCCGACAAAGTGCCCGTACCTTGCTGTCTTCGGCCGGGTAGGAATCCACCTCATTGACAATGTCGACCGTGGCGGTCCCTACCCCAAGGATCCGTGTACTCGGTGGGGTTTGGGGAGAATCAACCCGCATGTTGGGGACGGCCTACTCAAGCTCCCGGACAACGCGGAATCCAAGGATCGGGAGCTTGGTCTCAGGATAATAGTGGAAGCGCTTGGTGGTGCGGAGACTGTCACCCGGGGTATTGTATGCGCCTCCCCTGGCCACCCGTTCTTCGCACTCCCCCGTCAGCCAGGCACTGCCATCTGTTGGCGCACCCTCATAGCTGTGGTGATAACAGTCCTGGGTCCACTCCAATACATTACCCGCGGTATCGTGAATACCATAAGGATTGGGTTGAAAACTGCCGGCGGGAGCGGTTGACAGACTGTCCCAACGGCTCCCGCAATCGAAACAGTTCGCATGATCCTCGCCCAGCTGGTAACCCCACCAGTAAAAGCTGTCCCTACCCCCAGCCGCCGCGAATTCCCATTCCGCCTCGGTCGGCAAACGGTAGTTTCTACCTGACTGCTGAGACAGCCATCTGGTATACGCTTCCGCGTCATTCCAGCTCACATTAATGACCGGACGCCGGCCACCTCCCCACCCTTGGTCGTTGGGCATACCGCGTCCGGTGGCGCGGGAAAATGCCGCGTAGTCCGCATAGGTCACTTCATCTCTGGAGATTGCAAACCGAGCCAACCTCACCGTATGAGGTGGCCGCTCGTCTCGGGCCAACTGGTCGCGTTGATGTCCCATGACAAACTCTCCACCGCGAACATATATCATCACCGGGCCGTGGCCACCACGTCGCAAACGATCCTGGATGATGGTGCCAGTAGCGGGCTCCAGGCCGGTATGACCAACCCCCTGAGGGGCCTCGTGTGGCAAGCCACTCTCCTCAGCCGCCGGTGTGCCGGCTGTCACGTCCTGATCCGCAGGCGGCGTCCGGATCGACGACTGCTCCACCGCCTGTCGCTCCCCATCCATCTCCGATGTGGTTACTGCTGGTGCCACCACGGGGGACTGTCCGCCACGGATCAACCCCGTGAGGATCTCACCCTGCCCTCCCACAACCGAAAGTCCTTCGGCTAGCACGAAAGCCAACGCGGCGCCCACCAACATACCTTTAACCTGAAAGCCTCCGCCCGCAGAAGGTCCAGAATGTGTGGTGGGGGAGGCAAACCGGCTCTCACTCGCCGCCTGCAAGTCTTCGATCCGTTGCTGAGCGTCATTGAGCAAGGCCTCCGTCCGCCTCCTGACCTCAACCTCCTCGTGACGCCGCAGCTTATGCTCGTCAGCCTCTGAACGGGCAATCTCCAGAGCCCGCTCCAAGCGCTCGGTCTCTGTGTTTTGCTGCTCCATGTCCTCAGCCAGCCGACGCTGTTTCTCGGCGGCCTCTTCCAGCTGCTTGTCCTGTTCGTCCCGCGCCCGCTGATACTCCAGGATCTCTCGCCGCAGTACCTCATTCTCGGCGGTCTCCGCCGATCCGCTTAGCTCTCTGTCCCGGAGCTGTTTGCGCAACTGTTTGAGATCGGTCTCCGCTTGCTCCCGTACCAGGCGCAATTCCTGATGCAGCGCAGAGGTCTGATCAATCCCCGCACCACTGCTTCCGCCGTTCAGTCGCTCGATATGTTCCTGGATGACATTTCGCAACTCCTCGACCTCGGAGTTCAACTGTTCGATCTTTTTTTCGTAGTCTTGATTTTCTCGCTTCAGTTGCCTGATTTCGCGATCATCCTCGCGGGAGAAGCGAGAGGCTTCTTCCCGAAAATTCTTGAGTTCCTCGCGCAGCCGTTCGACTTCTAGGGCATTGTCTCCGGAGACCTGCAACAATTGCTCCGTCTCCCGTAACCGTGTCGCCGCGTCCTCCGCATTTCGGCGCAGCACAGCCACCTCGGCGTCGTGCTCCTGCTCCTGTTTGACCTTGTCCTGTTCCAGTTCAGCCACCTGCCGACGAAGTTGCTCTTCGGCCTGGATAGCCTTGTCAGCCGGGGAAGTCGGCTCTCCATCCTGCGGCGTGCCATATCCATGGGATTCTGTATCGCTACTCACCGAGTTCTCCCATGCGGGCACCGGCATCGTTGCGCTGGCAAGGCGCTTTCACGCCCGCCCGAAACGGCTCCAAAAGCGGGCGACAGCCCACTTGTTGAAATCACCATGTGTAGTAGTTTTTTAATCACTGACGAAACGGCCGGTCCGGTGGATAGCGAGCCTTTTTCAAATAAGCGAGAGCGCCGCAACAGAGATTATCGGCAACCTGAAGCGGAGCTTAACGCAAAAACGCTGTTCGGTATAAACCTATTGCGTCAAGGAATCCTCCCGGGTGGTATATTTAGTTAACGTAAACACGAAAAACTACCGGTTCGGTACGCTGGTCACTCCCCCAGCCCTCCCTCACACTCAATTGGTGGAGTCCCGTACCCTGCTAAAAAAGGGCCGTTCTTAATGAACAGACATAGGGGAATAATCGCCGCCGGGCATCAGATCACAGCCAACGCCGGGGCGGAAATTCTCCGAGCGGGCGGTAACGCCTTCGATGCCGCGCTGGCCGCGATATTCGCGAGCTGCGTTGCGGAACCGGTGCTGGCTTCACTGGGAGGCGGAGGATTTCTTCTGGCCGGCAAGGCGCATCAGCATCCTTATTTGCTTGATTTCTTCACTCAAACCCCAGGAGCCAAAAGGCCGGACGACGAGATCGATTTCTTTCCGATACTGGCGGATTTTGGTACCGCACAACAGGAATTCCATATCGGTATGGGGTCGATTGCTGCCCCGGGGGTAATCAAAGGGGCCTTTAAAATCCACCGCGATCTCTGCAGCATGCCGCTCGAGACGATCATCGAACCCGCCTGTGAAGCCGCTCGGTCGGGGGTCGTCGTCAACGCGTTCCAACACTATATTGCCGATATCGTCTCACCGATCATTGCCGCCAATCCGGCAGCGATGTCACTCTACGCTACCCGGGAAGCCCCTGGGCAAATCGCCGGCCCCGGGGGACGTTTATACTACGATGACTTGGCCAATACGCTCGAGAATCTGGTACGGGAAGGCGCCGACCTGTTTTATCGGGGTGAGATGGGGCAACAGCTGATCCGCGACTGCCGTGACCGTGGCGGTTACCTTCGCCAAAGGGATCTATCCGATTACCGGGCCATCCAACGCCGTCCCCTGGAGCTGGACTACCATAGGGCCCACCTTTTCACCAACCCCGCACCCTCGGTCGGGGGTACGTTGATCGCCTTCACGTTAACTCTGCTGCAACAGGAGCAATTGGGTAGCTATGCGCCGGAGACTTTGCTTCCCACCCTGTGCATCGCCCACGCCCAACGCCTTACCCAGAGGCTACGCAGGGATCACGACATTGAGCTGGACCTCGAGGAAAGCACCGCCCGCAAGATACTAAGCCACGACTACCTGCGCAGTTTCCGGGAGAGCATGCGCAACCACGCACGCTGCTTTCGGGGCACCACCCAAATCAGCGTGGCTGATGCGGAAGGAAATATGGCGAGCACAACTCTCTCGAATGGCGAAGGATCGGGTTATGTGCTGCCCGGCACCGGAATCATGCTCAACAACATGCTTGGAGAGGAAGACATCAATCCTCATGGTTTTCACCGGTGGCCTGAGGACCGGCGAATTGCGTCGATGATGTCGCCCACGTTAGTGTTACAAGACAATGGTCAGGCAATCGCCACCGGCTCCGGTGGCTCAAATCGAATACGCAGTGCCATACTGCAAGTTTTAATCAACCTTCTGGATTTCGGTATGGATGCGTCCCGTGCGGTGGAGCATCCCCGGATCCATTTCGAGGATGATCTCCTTAATCTTGAAGAGGGATGCTGCGCAAATGATATCGCACAAGTGTATGCCCAATACCCCAAGCACCGCTTGTGGCCGAGCAAGAATCTATTTTTTGGCGGCGCGCACACAGTTATCCGCTCACCCACAGGCGAACTGACAGGCAAAGGAGACAGCCGCCGGGGTGGAGTCTGCGTCCGCGTCTGACGACCGCGCTGTTACCACCAGCTAACCAAGACGTTCCGAAAGTTGGGCAAGGTTTTAGACTGGTAATGGCGACGAAGGGAACGCGCAGTCGGCGGCACCGGCTGGTCGGATCTTCATTCCACCAATGGTGATAACACTTCCCGGCCCGCCATATCCCCCGCGAACTAGCCCAATATTCTCTTAAAATACAGTAATCTCTATTGGCAAATGTTTGTTCTATGATATGTTTAGCCTGGAAATATCCACAAAATCCAGGAGCATTCAATGGCTGTCAAGAAAAAAACGGCGACCCAAACTGTATCAGCGGCAACATCCGGTGCAAAAAAAGCCACTGCCAAAAAAGCGGTTGCCAAAAAATCAGCAGCGGTGCAGGGGATAAAGGCCGCTAAGCCGATACGCTTGAAATCGATTCCCGAACGCCAAACCAAAACGCAGATCTTGCAAGCCATTGCGGAAGAAACCGGTCTTACCCGTAAGCAGGTGGCTGACGTATTTTGTTCGCTGAGCGACCTCATTCAGCGCCACATGCAGCGGCGAGGCTCTGGAGAGTTCGCGATACCTGATACCGGGGTGAAGATCCGCCGCGTCAGACGGCCGGCACGAAAATCACGAATGGGCCGTAATCCGTCTACGGGTGAAACCATCAAGATAGCGGCCAAGCCGGCGACCACGGTGATCAGAATAGCCGCGCTCAAGGCCCTTAAAGATACCTTGAGCTAGCCTGGATCAACGCCCATCGGTGCCACCTTGGTGGTGGCACCGATGTTTCAGCTTGGGGTTGAGAGAACCTTTAAAAAGCCGTCCGTGCTAATTTTGGACAGGGAACGAATAACAGCGGTTTTCCACCCCCTTTAAATTCGATCGCTTATCCCGATCGAAAGAAGCGGCACTTCCCTGTGGCATCTGGGAACTTCGATTTTTCAATGCGCCCTTAATACTGTCTCAGCGTCATTACACTGCCGCGCTGAACCAACTCGAGCTGCTTGAGGAAACTCATACCTAGCAGAACCTCCCCCATTGACATCGATGGCAGGATCGAGGCTCGTACATTGTGGATTTTTATCGAACCCAACCTGACCTCGTCCAACACGGTGCTCCAAGAGGTAACCGGACCGTTGGCGGTCTGGCTGATGGCTGCCCTGCCGCGCCTGAGGTGCAGCTGGTCGGCAAGCCTCTCGGGGATGGCGACATCGGTGGCACCGGTATCCAGCAGAAAGGTGACGGAAATGCCATTGATCTCACCGTCGGATAAATAGTGGCCGCTGGGATTGCGTTTCAGTACAACCTCGCGGATGCCTGATTCATAGACAGTGCTGTCAGGTGTCCTGTTTGGATTATCGCGTCGGTCGAGGTACGACTGAAAAAATAGGGTAAGAATCCCTAACAGCAGTAACCACGCGGCGACGATCATTCCGCCGCCCAAACGCTTTTCGCCATTCGGGGAGCCCTCACCATGGGATTCCATCAAAGCATCCTCACCCACCTTCCTCCATCATGCGCTTCCTTTATCCATAAATTGATCGATGGCGTGATGTTCGGGATCCACGCCGCTGCGCAGTGCAAACCGGCTTTGAGTAATCTGCTGGTATAGCATAGGCGCAAACGAACCTCACAGGCCGTTCGGCAAAACCGGCATGCAGACAGCGCTTAACCCTCCCATCACGCCCGGTAGAGAGCCCTCAGAATCAAACTTGGCCCTCTTCCCGCTATCTGCCCGGATAGTACCCACCTCGACCCGGCCGAGGGCGCATCATCCTGTTAAACTCAGATCGATAGTGCATAACCACACTGCTGCCGTTGGCCGAAACATCAAATACCTTCCAGCCCCTGGACGACCGGTAAAAACGGAATTCCAGCTGCGCCGGATAACTGCCCGGGTTGAGTATCCCCACCATCACGCTAACCTCGTTTCCACTGCCCCGGCGGGTACGAATAATCCGCACCTGTTGGCCATCGTAACCCGCTAGCCGTTGGGCAAGCGTGGAGAGAAAATCGATCTTTATCGTTTGCTCAAGTTCCGCTTGGCGTTCGGGGCCTAAATGCCGCCAAGCCCGTCCGCCGGCCCATTTCGCCATGTAAGCAAAATCGAAATAGGGCGCCACCTCCTGATCAAGAAACAGTGCTATCGCCTCTCGACTCGGCCGCTCATCTTGCCTGGCAAACGCCTGCAACTTCTTCAGCCCCTCATTCAGGATGGCCGCCGGACCTTGTTGCTCCGCCTGATAGGGGACCCGGAATGGTCCTGGTCTATCGAAGGGATAGGGCTGGGCTTCGACAACCCCCGCGACACTGGCAGCAAGCAGTAGTATCAAACCTGGTGCGTATCTCATAATTCCTCCCACATGTAATCTATTTGTTGTACTCCCGTATTGACGGGCAGTTCAGATTGCCAGGAGCGACCGGTAATCTCAAGCCAACACGTGTTCATCTATATACCTGCTCTATGCGCTCATTCGAAACTTCGATCGAACTGCGGCCTGGTATCTATGGAAGGAAGCGAATGAGAAGGGTATCTTATCAAATTCTAAAATTCGGACTTGGCGGTTGCCGGGCCGTATTGAAAGCCACCTTTCTCGCGACCGTGCGAACGGCGAGAAAAACCTTTCCGCGACGGAGGACTATCCATGACGGAAGTAATCGCAACCAACCAGACAATCCTGGTGGTCGGTGGAGGCATCAGCGGATTGACCGCCGCCCTCGAAACCGCCGAAACAGGAAAACAGGTCGTGCTGGTGGAAAAGCGCCCATTCGTAGGGGGGCGAATCACCCAGCTGTACAAGTACTTCCCCAAGCTTTGCTTCCCGACTTGCGGTTTGGAGATCAACCAACGCCGCGCGAAGATGAACCCCAATCTCACCATTATCACGATGGCGGAGGTTACGGACATCCAGGGAGAAGCAGGCAACTACACCGCGACCGTCAAGATAAGCCCGAGGTTCGTGAATGAAAACTGTACCGGTTGCGGTGATTGCGAAAAGGCCGTCGAAGCCCAATTCGATAATGAATTCAACTATGGGCTGGGTAGCCTCAAGCAACGCAAAGGCGCCTACCTGCCGCACCGGATGGCTTATCCGCAACGGTATGTGCTAGACCCGCGGATCATCGGGACCGAGGATGGTAATAAAGCCAAGGCCGCCTGCAAGGTAGGCGCCATCGATTTAGAAATGCCGGAAGAGACCATCTCTTTCAAGGCCGGCGCCGTGATCTGGGCCACCGGCTGGCGACCATACGATGCCAATAAGATCCAGCCTTACGGCTACGATCGGTTTGCTAATGTCATCACCAATGTGGAATTCGAACGGATGGCCGATCCCCAGGGACCCACCAACGGCAAGCTGGTGAGACCTTCCGATGGCAAAGAAGCCAAGAACATTGCCTTTATCCAGTGCGCCGGTTCGCGGGACCATAATCACTTGCTGCATTGTTCGCGGATATGCTGCATGGCCAGTCTGAAGCAAACTCATTTTGTTCAGAGCGCTTGGGGTGACGAGGGCAAGTCGACCATCTACTACATCGACATACGTGCCATCGACCGCTTCGAGGATTTCTACCAAAAGGTCAAAGCCAATCCGAACGTCGCTTTCATCAAGTCCAAAGTAGCGTCGATTACCGAGAACCAGGAAAACGGTAATCCGGTGCTCCATGGTGTTGACGTGGAAAGCTACAACCGTGACGGCAAGGGTGGCTACGACCGCTATGCCACCGAATATGACTTGGTGGTATTAGCGATAGGCATGGAGCCCAGTGTCGATAAAGGGGCCTTCCCGGTTGCAATCCAGATCAACGAAGAGGGGTTTATCGAGCCCGCGCCAGAAAACGGTGGCGTCTTCGCGGCCGGTTGCGCGTCCGATGCACTGGACGTGAACCGTGCCGTGCAACAGGCTACTGGAGCGGCACTGAGAGCTATCCAGGTAGTCAATCGCATCGCCGGAACGGAGGGTTAAAAAGTGGCTGATGAGAAAAAATTTGCCGGGTATATCTGTTCGGGATGTGGCATTGGTGAGCGGTTGGATGTGGCACAACTGGAAAACATCGCCACTCGTGAAGGAAAGATGGCATCCTGCCAAACCCATGAAATGCTGTGTAGCGGCGAGGGTGTGCAGGCAATTCGAGACGATATCGCTTCAGGTGCGACCCATATCATGATCGCCGCCTGTTCCCGCCGCGCCAAGGTGGAAGCATTCAATTTCACCAGCGTGGCAATGTCCCGCGCCAATCTGCGGGAGGGCGTGATCTGGGTCCGTCCGGACACCGATGAAAATCGCGAGACTACCCAGGAGATGGCCGAGGACTACATTCGGATGGCCTGTGCCGAAGTGAAGTTCATGAATCAGCCGACAGCCTCCGGCGAACAGCCACTGAACAAGAACATCCTTGTGGTTGGTGGTGGAATCACCGGCATGGCGGCCGCCCTGGAATCCGCGGCTGCCGGTTACCCGGTACACATCGTCGAGAAAAGCCATAGCCTAGGTGGGCATGCCGCGGGCTACTACAAATCGATTCCGCGCCGTTCACCCTATTCCGACCCCGAAGATACGGGGGTAGAACAGATGGTAGCGGATATCCAGGCGAACGGCCGCATTACCGTCCATCTCAACAGCACCCTGGCCAAGACAACCGGTGCCCCCGGTAGATTCGTCGCCGAGATCGTAACCGAGTCCGGCGGTTCCACCACGGAGACCTTTGGCGCCATTATCCAGGCAACCGGATTTACGTTGTTCGATCCCAGTGAGCTCGACCAGTATGGGTACGGCAACAGCCCGGATATCGTCACCAACGAAGAACTGGAAAAACTGGCCAAGGCCGCCGCCGGAAATCCTATCGCGCGGCCCTCGGACGGCAAGGTGGTACGCTCCGTCGCCTTTCTCCAGAACGTCGGGCAAAACTCGAAAGAGAAGGGGCACCTGCCCTACCATTCGGGGATCGGTGATCTGGTCGCTATCAAGCAGGCCATGTACTTCAAGGAGTTGAACGGAGACTGCGATACCACTCTTCTGTTCGACAATCTGCGGACACCCGGCGCCGGTGGTGAGGACTTCTACCGGGCCGGCCAAGAAAAGATGATCACCTTCTCGAAGGGCCGGGTAACCGAGGTTGTTACCGGCAAGGATTTGGTGGTCAAGTTTCGAGACCTTATTCTAAACGACGAGGTCAGCATACCTTGCGACATGGTGGTACTGGACGTCGGTATGGTGCCAAATACCGGCCCGGACCCCTATGCCCAGCTTGCGGTGGAAGAGGCGGAGGACGAAGAAGAGCGGGAGAAAGCCCGGGCGATTTTGGCCAACGCGCCACCTTCAATCCTCAATCTTGATTACCGCCAGGGTACCGACCTGCCGCATCTGAAGAACGGCTTTACCGATTCGCATTTTATCTGCTTTCCTTACGAAACCCGCCGCACCGGCATCTACGCCGCGGGACCACAGCGCCGCCCGATGGACATGCGCCAGGCCACCGATGACGCGGCGGGAGCGGCGATGAAGGCGATCCAGGCGGCGGAAAATGCCGGAAGAGGCATGGCTGCCCATCCCCGGGCCGGCGATCTTTCGTTTCCAAGATTTCGCAAGGAGGGTTGCACCCAATGTAAACGCTGCACGGTGGAATGCCCGTTTGGGGCAATCAACGAGGACGAACAGCGCTATCCGGTGTTTAATGAATCGCGCTGCCGCCGCTGCGGTACTTGCATGGGAGCTTGCCCGGTACGGGTAATCTCTTTCGAGAACTACTCTATCGATTCCGTTGGCCAACAAATCAAAAACGTCAACGTACCCGAAGAATTTGACGAAAAACCCCGCATCTTGGTACTGGCCTGCGAAAATGATGCCTATCCGGCACTGGATCAAGCTGCCATGAACGGCATGGAGATTAATCCCTGGGCGCGGGTAATACCGGTGCGCTGCCTGGGTTCGGTTAGCCTCTCGTGGATCACCGATTCCCTGAATAACGGTTACGACGGTATCGTGCTGCTGGGCTGCAGCAAGGGGGACGATTATCAGTGCCACTTCGTACGCGGCTCGGCAATGGCCCATGAGCGCATGAGCAAGGTTGGAGACACACTTCAATCCCTTAACCTGGAACCGGAGCGGGTGAAGGTATACGAGGTAGCGATCACCGATATCGAGCGCGCACCCAAGCTGATCAATGATATGGCTGAAACGGTCAGTAAGATCGGCCTGAGTCCGTTCAAGTTCTGAATTTGGATGGAATGCGGACGGCGGCCAACCTGACGGCGGCCCGCCAGACGAAACAACTGCGATTTGTGGGGTGGAAATAACTATGTCCCCTGATACCCTACAAAGGGAGCCTGAGAAATGAGTGACTTGAACACCGCAATGATCGAGCAATATCGCAGCAACTTCCTGCGGGAGGTCGAAGCGAACGTGGAAGAGGGTCAGTGGGTAAAGATGTGCATGCAGTGTGGCGTGTGCGCCGGTTCATGTCCCCTGGGTAATGCCTGGGAACATCCACCCCAAGAAATCTTTATGATGATCCGAGCCGGAAAACGCGAGGAGGTATTGGGTTCTGAATCCATGTGGATGTGCACCTCCTGCTACAACTGCATCGCGCGCTGTCCACGGGGGTTGCCCATTACCCACATCATGCATGGCCTGGCGCACTACGCGAAGCGGTTGGGGCTGGTGCCAAAAAATCAGCCGACACAAAAGTTCGCGCAGATGTTTTGGGAGAACCTCACCAAGAAAGGGCGGGTAAACGAGCTCAAGCTAGGCATCAGTCTTTACTTCATGGATGGCTTTGGCCAAGGCGTGAAGAACGCCATGGCGAATCAAAAGTTGGGTATGAACATGCTTAAGGCCAAGCGCATGAGTGTCAGCGAGGCCTGGGGCGGGCACAAGGTGAAAGACCTGTCGGGATTCCAGAAAGTAATCGCTAAGGCACAGCAACTGGAAGACGAACGCATTGCCAAAAACAGCAAATAGAGGAACACCCAAAATGGCTAAGAAAGAGTACTCCTTCTACCCCGGATGTTCCTCGCAAAAGGGAGCATCGTCATCCAACATGCAAAAATCCGTCGAGACCATGTGCGAGGAACTCGACGTCAAACTCAACCAGATCCCTGACTGGAACTGCTGCGCCGCCTCCATTGGCTACGCCGGTGGAGGGGAGTTACCGCGGTTGACCCTGTCAGCCCGCAACATCGCTCTCTCCGAACAGCATAATGCCGGCCAAGACATCGTAGCGACTTGCGCCGCTTGCTGGCTAGCCACCCGCGAGGCAAAAGAGCGGTTCGAGGAAAACAGCAGCCTGCTCGCCGAGGCCAATCAGGCGCTCGCCGAGGCGGGCCTAAAACTGAAAAACGAAACTCCAGTCAGGCATATGGTCGAGGTACTGATTGAGGATCTCGGATACGAAACCATCGGCTCCAAGGTCAAGCGTCCCTTGGAGGGAATAAAGATCGCCGGTTACGTTGGCTGCCAGACCAACCGGCCATTTGGTATCGATGGCGAATCGTTTGAAAACCCCATGTACCTCGACAAACTGGTCGAGACAGTCGGCGGGGACCCGATCAAGGGATACGACAAGAAAGTCCAGTGCTGCGGGGGTGCCCTTGCCTTTTCCGAACCAGAAAAGTCTCAGGATATGATCAAGGGCATTATTGAATCCGCTTACGACAGCGCCGCGGATCTGATCGTGACCCCCTGCCCGGTTTGTCAGATGAATGTCGAAGTCTACCAAGACCAGATCAACGCCCGGCACGGCACTAAATTCAGCATGCCGGTCGTCTACTATAGCCAGCTGATGGACGTTGCTTTTGGCCGTTCGGCCAAGGACGCGGCCCTGGACCAACAGATAATCAAGGCTAAAAAGCTGGAAGATATCGCCAACAAATAGAATTTCTTATAACCTGTCGGTAGCCAAACCGCTAGCCCTCTTCGGAGGGCTTTTTTACCTGCGAGGTGGGGCTAGTACCGGCAGGGATGAAAAGGGGGCACTTCTCTGCCAAGGTTCTACCCGTCGCTACAGACGCTAGGGGGCTTGCTCGCCCGGAGGGGGGACTCGACATGCGGATCTTGACCGGTGACATCGGCGGCACCAATAGTCGGCTGGCAGTGGCCACATCAATAGAAGGCAGGCTCGAACTATCCCACGAACGTCGTTATCCCAGTATGGAACACCACAGTCTCCAGGATATCTTGGAGCACTACCTCGCCCACCTCGGGGAACCCATGGAAGGGGCTGCGCTCGGGCTACCCGGGCCAGTCGCAAATGGGCATTGCGACGTCACGAATCTCCCCTGGGTCGTAGACGCGCGGACGCTGGAAGCGGATACCGGTATTTCTCGCATTGTTCTGCTCAACGATCTCGAAGCCGCGGCATGGGGCATTGACTCGCTTTCTAAAGAGGCGCTTTTCGTGCTGCAACCCGGAGCATCCGGCAGCCAGGGAAACCGTTCGGTAATCGCGGCGGGCACCGGACTTGGCGAGGCAGGCATGTATTGGGATGGATCAAGGCACCATCCCTTCGCTACCGAGGGAGGGCACGCAAGTTTTGCCCCCCGCAGCGATCTGGAAGTAGATCTGTTGCGCTGGCTCGAGCCCCGCTATGGCCAGGTGAGTTGGGAACGGCTGGTGTCCGGTCCGGGCTTGGTGCACATCTTCGAATTCCTATCCAGACACCGGGGCATTGCCCAGCCCGCCGGGTTGCAGCAGGCGATGAAGCACGGAGACCCGGCCGCCGCCATCGCTCAAGCCGCAAACAACCATGAGTCGCCAACCTGTATCGAGGCCATGGAGTTGTTTTGTAGCCTCTATGGCGCCGAGGCAGGTAATCAAGCTCTAAAGCTAATGGCAACTGGCGGTGTTTACGTCGGGGGAGGCATCGCACCCAAGATCCTTGCCTGGTTGCAGCGGCCCGCCTTTCTGGAGGCATTCCGGGACAAAGGGAAGATGCAAGGGCTGATGGAAAAGATTCCCGTCAGTATCATCCTCGACGATCGTACCGCGCTCTACGGACCGGCCCGTAAATGGTTCGCTGAATCAGCCCCAGACCACTGAGTTCCGCCAGGAACCGCCGCCTACCGGCAGTCAATGTAGGCTTACAAATCCTTGTATTTTTCGTCCTCTTCCTGTTGCTGCCTGGCTATTTCCGCCTGCCGGCGAGCGTCCCATACATCTTGCCTGCGGCTTACCCGCTCTTGCCAGGCACCTTCCTTTTCCTGGATGGTGCGCTCTCCGAAAAAGACCTGTCTCATAAAACGGACACCAAACTGCATCAGTGAAAGATCTTCTTTTTCGAAAACTTCGTAGGCCGATTCTTCGAGCTCGTAGGTTTTCTTAAAGCTGTCACTCAGAACAAAGCGCCGGAAACGATCCATGTCGTAAGAGCACATAAAGAACATCTGCAACGTTGCCTCCGGCGGTCGGCCAACCGTGGGCCCCATTGAGCGGCGCTTCAACATGAGTTGCAACCACTCTCGATTCATTTCGTCATAAGGGGCGGTTTGTTGGTCGGTCAGATATTCCGCAACGCTTTGCTCTTGCGCCTCCTCGTGCCCCTTACAGTGCTCCTCTTTGACCAGAAAATAATGGGTTTCGTCGGTCTTGCTGCCAGATGCCAACATGGACATATGCCCCAAGGGATAGTAACGGCAAGCAGTAGGCCGATCGGTATAGACACTGCATCCCGCTTCGCAAAGAAATCGGCAGGCGCCTTGATCATCTGTCTTGAGCTTTACTCCGGGCAGCCCCTCTTTATCCATGCGAAACGGTACGGTGTGATCCTTTAGAAACTCGGTCGCGCTCTTTCCCAGCCGGTCCTTGAGCCTGATGATGTCATATGGAGTCAGCGTGATGTCCGCCTTTTTACAGCAGGCATTGAAACAAGAAATGCCCGTATGGCAGCGAAATTTGAGCAGGGACCCCAGCTCCAGCATTTTCGGAATCAGATTGCTTTCGAAAGGTAGATCAAATTTTTCACTCATGGTTATCTCCTGAGGTCGTCCAGCATTATCTGGTGAGTCCGAACCCTATCCGGCTTGACCCTCCGATGACGACCGTCGCTGCCACTTATGCTGACACAGACAGGTGCCGATAAAAACCGGCTGCCAGGCGGGTTGACGAGCTTACCTACCGATTGGGGAAGGGCAATCTTACTGGGGGACCAGAGCAGAGTCTCTGGGTCAGACTAACAAATGCCCAGGCTTGGAAAAAAAGCCCGGGCACTTGACAGTGCCCGGACGCTATCAGGCCATCAGGCCCCGGATCTCTCTACTTGAACAGCTTGGACTTATCGACCAGATCCACATGGGCACGCTTGAAAACGGTCCACTGCTTGGTCTCCTTGTCATAGATGGAATTGACGAAGCAGTGCCAGTTCTCCTCGTCCACGAAGTTCTTGTCCATCCGGTAGTAGAATCCAGGATAACGGGACTCCTCGCGGAACTGGATGTGCTTCATGTG
>JAGRGP010000046.1 GCA_020445415.1 Gammaproteobacteria bacterium
CGATGTTCTTGCGCACCGACATGTGGGGATACAACGCGTAGGACTGGAACACCATGGCCAGGCCACGTTTGGCCGGTTGTATCTCCGTGGCGTCTTGCTGGTCGATAAAAATGGTCCCGGAACTGACATCCTCCAGGCCTGCGATCAGGCGCAGCAGGGTGGATTTTCCACAGCCGGAGGGGCCGACGAAGACGACGAATTCCCCTTCGTTGATCTCCAGGTCCAGGGGTGGAATGACCTCAACGTCGCCGAAGCGCTTGGTGACTTGCTCTAGTTTAATGTTTCCCATGATCTGCTCCTATTTCACCGCACCGAAAGTAAGGCCGCGTACCAGTTGCTTCTGACTGAACCAACCCATGATGAGGATTGGCGCAATTGCCATCGTCGATGCGGCGGAAAGTTTTGCGTAGAACAGCCCTTCAGGGCTGGAATAACTGGCAATGAAGGCGGTGAGAGGCGCCGCCTTGGCCGCCGTGAGATTGAGAGTCCAAAAGGCCTCGTTCCAGGCCAGAATGACGTTCAACAGCAGAGTCGAGGCGATACCCGGCACCGCCATCGGCGTCAGCACATGGGCGATTTCGGCCCACAGGGTGGCGCCGTCCATGCGTGCGGCCTCAAGGATCTCACCTGGGATTTCCTTAAAATAGGTGTAGAGCATCCAGATAATGATCGGCAGATTGATCAGCGTGAGGACCAAAACCAGGCCGGTCAGGGTATCCAGCAGACCAGTATCCCGGAACAGCAGGTAGATCGGAATCAGCACGCCCACCGGCGGCAACATCTTGGTGGACAGCATCCACATCAGCACGTCCTTGGTGCGCTTGGCTGGTACGAAAGCCATGGCCCAGGCGGCCGGTATGGCGATCAGCAGCCCGAGGAAGGTGGAGCCGAAAGAGACGACAACCGAATTCCAGAAGTGCCGGAAGTAGTTGGAACGCTCCTGGACCTCGCTGTAGTTCTCCAGGGTCCAGTCGAAACCGAGGAACAAAGGCGGTGAAGCAATGGCGTCGGCCTCGGTCTTGAAGCTGGTCATGATGGTCCAGAGAATGGGGAAAAAGATCATCAGCCCTATGCCCCAGGCCAGCCCGGTCATCAGGACCTTGTGGTAGTCGATAGCAGTACGTGACATGGTTCAAGCCTCCAGGTTCTTACCGATCATGCGCATCAGGAAGATCGCGGCAATGTTTGCCAGGACGACTGCGACGATGCCGCCGGCCGACCCCCCGCCTACGTCGAACTGAAGCAGCGACTGGGCGTAGACCAGATAGGTGATGTTGGTGGATGCGTAGCCGGGCCCGCCATTGGTGGTCACCAATATCTCGGCGAAGATCGACAACAGGAAGATGGTCTGGATTAGGATGACCACCGTGATCGCCCGCGAAAGATGGGGCAGAACGATATAGAAGAAACGGCTGAGCTTGGGCGCGCCGTCCATCTTCGCCGCTTCCAGTTGTTCCTGGTCCAGGGACTGCAAGGCGGTGAGTAGGATCAGGGTGGCGAAGGGCAGCCATTGCCATGCGACGATTATGATGATGGAAAATAGCGGTGCCTGGGCGAAGAAATCAAAGGGCGCCAGACCCAGTGTCTTGGCGGCATGGGCGAACAGGCCGTTTACCGGATTCATGAACATGTTCTTCCATACCAGGGCGGACACCGTGGGCATGACGAAGAAGGGGGCGATCACCAGGATGCGAACGATGCCCTGGCCCCACATGGGCTGATCGAGCAGCAGGGCCAGGCCCACCCCACCCACGATAGTGATCAACAGAACGCCGAAAACAAGGAGAAAGGTGTTGAACAGCGCTTCAAAGAAGGCCGGATCGGTGAGGAAAAACTCGTAGTTCATCAAGCCGATCCATTGCTCCATCCCCGGCGACAAAAGGTTGTAGTCAAGGAACGAGAAATAGAGGGTCATCGACAGCGGAACAATCATCCAGCCGAGCAGTAGAAGCACCGCCGGTGAAATCATGAAGCGCGCTGCGACACGGGAGTGATCGGTAGCCATGACGTAACTCCTATCCAGTGGAAAAAGGGGGCTGGCTGTGCCGCCAGCCCCAAGTGGAGGAGGAGCGATGCCGCTCCAAGGCAGGTCAGGCTACTTGATATAGCGCGCCTTTTTCATGGCCCGCTCCGTGATACGCTGGGCATTGGCGAGTGCCTGGTCCACCGTGATGTTGCCCGCCAGGGCCGCCGAGAATTGCTGGCCCACGGCTGTGGCAATCCCTTGAAATTCCGGTATAGCGACAAACTGAATGCCCACGTAGGGGACCGGATCAACCGTCGGCTTGGTCGGGTCGGCCGAGTTGATGCTGTCAAGGGTCATCTTGGCGAAAGGAACCTTTGCGTATTCGGGATTGGCATACAGAGACGCACGGGTTCCCGGCGGTACGTTGGCCCAGCCCTCTTTCGAGGCGACCAGTTCCAGGTATTCCTTGGAGGTTGCCCAGGCGACGAACTTCTTGGCGCTTTCCGCCTGTTTGGTACCTGCCGGGATGGCCAAGCTCCAGGCCCACAGCCAGTTGCCGCGCTTACCGAGACCGTTGTCAGGGGCCAGAGCAAAACCGACCTTGTCGGCCACGGCGGAATCATTGGAATTGGTCACGAAGGAGGCCGCTACCGTGGCATCGATCCACATTCCGCACTTGCCGGACTGGAACAAGGCCAGGTTCTCGTTGAAACCGTTGGAAGAAGCGCCCGGAGGGCCGGCATCGTTCATCAGGTCGATGTAATAACTCAGGGTCTTCTTCCAGGCTTCTCCGGTGAATTGTGGCTGCCAATCCATATCGAACCACTTGGCCCCAAAGGAGTTGGCGGTGGCAGTTAGAAAGGCCGCGTTCTCACCCCAGCCGGCCTTGCCGCGCAGACAGACGCCGTAGATCTCGTTCTCCCTGTCGGTCATGGCGCGGGCGGCCTTGCCAATGAAATCCCAGGTGGGGGCCTCGGGCATCTCCAGGCCGGCCTTCTCCATCAGGTCCGTGCGGTACATGACCATGGAGCTTTCCCCGTAGAACGGGGCGGCATAGAGGTTGCCGTCAACAGTCAGGCCGCTGCGAATCGCTGGCAGGATATCGCCCACATCATAAGAAGCGGGCAGGTCATTCAGGGAGACCAGCCAACCTTTCTTGCCCCAGATCGGTACCTCATAAGTACCGATGGTCATCACGTCGTACTGGCCGCCTTTGGTCGCTACGTCGGTCGTTACCCGCTGACGTAGCACGTTTTCTTCCAGAGTCACCCACTCAAGCTCGATGTCTGGGTGCTTGGCGGTGAAGTCATCGGTCAGCTTCTGCATGCGGACCATGTCGCCGTTATTGACGGTGGCAATGGTGAGTTTGTCGGCCAGCACGGGGGCGGCGGCCATGGAAACGGCTATTGCGCCTGCAAGGGCACTTACCAGATGTTTCATTGCTTCCTCCTGGTCTTATAAAATCTTGTTAACTGAGTAATTGCTTATTAGTTGAGCAATTACTCTCTACTTTAGTCCACCCGGCGTCGATGTCAATAAAAAATCCTTCTTGATATCAACAAGAATGTGAAAGTGAAGGAAAACCCATCGGCAAGCGAAAGAAAATCAATCGCATATTGTTGTAATTACTTGACTTTTCTGTGACTACGAGTGGTACGGCCAGTGACTGCGAAGTGTTAAAAATTTCGGCAGCTAGAGATGAGTGGCAGGAAAGACCGGAGGTAGACTTTATTCGAGTAAGGCCCGCGCCGTTGTTTCGTCAGTGATCAGGCCAGTGATCCAACGTCCTGTCAGCGCTGCCCGGATGGCGCGCAGTTTGTTGGCTCCGCGCGCGACTCCGATGATGGGGAAAACGGGAGGCTGACTAAGGGGTACACTGGCCACCCGGGCATTGGTCTGCCCTTTTATCTGTTTTCCATTCTCGTCATAGGCCCAACCGATGATCTCGCCGGCACCACCGGAGTCGATCAACGCTTCCAACTCCCGTTGGGTAATGAAACCGTCGGTCAGCAGAGGGGGAGCCTCGTTTAATTCACCGATACCGACAAAGGCCACGTCGGCGGCCTGAGCCCGGGCGATGTTACGACGGATGGGTTGCAGCGCACAGACGGTATCGCGCTCCTTGACCGATGTAGCCACCACGGGGACTGCCAGGGGATAGCGAGGGGCGTTGACGACGTCTCCAATACGCATAATGACGTCATTGAGGCTTGCCGATCCGTCGGGGGCAAGATTGCCCACCAGGGACACGATTTTGTGTTGAGGGCAATTCATGGGAGCCAGTTGTTTTACCGCCTCGCGCATTTCCCTTCCCGTCCCTAACGCCATGACAATCGGGGACTTGGACTTGAGATACTTTTCCATCTCGGCGGCCGCCACCTGAGCAATGCCCAGAGCCGGATCATCGGATGATGGGTCCGCTAGAGTCACCTGGCAGTCCTCGAGACCGTATCGATCTATCACCTGTTGGGCCAATGCCATACAGCTGGCAATGGGATGATCCAATCGGACCTTGATCAGGCGTTCGCGCATGGCCAGGGACACGAGTCGCTGAGCAGACTGGCGTGAAATGCCCATCTTTTCGGCGATCTCGTCCTGGTTGTTCTGGGCGACATAATAAAGCCAGCCGGCACGCGCCGCGTCATCCAGGCGAACCCGTTCGTTTTTTGTATGTTTTGCCATAGGTACATCCTCAGCAGGTTCAAGCAAAAACCAAGAACAGGTTTGATCCGGACCACTTCCTACCACGCCATGTCCAGAGGCGTGGCAACTGTCCCAAGGCTCGGCAAGTGACACGCCCCATCACGGTTTCTATCTTTCAGCGACTTCCCATACGCGGTTGAATTTATGTCATTCCCGCTGTTGCGGGAACCCCGCGCAATCCATGCTTCCTAATTTTTGTAGATAAATCTGCAGAGTCCTCACAAGCCGACATATCCCGCTGACTCCGTGTTTTTTAGCTTGCCGCAACATGAAAAAAAGTTGACATCATGTTTAATGTGAATTATCCCCCTCGAAAAGAGCATAAGCTCACTATCTGAGCATTGTTTCATATATAGGATTCACATGTCCACCATGTAGAGAGCGGGCCTGTATGTGTCATTTCGTTCCCATAACCAAAGGGTTCTAAATATGAAATGACTACAACTGAAGAGCAACAGCCTGCTTCTCACGGAGGCACTCGGTACCACACCGCGTTTGCAGATATCACCCATGCTTCGGAACCCACGGCTATCTCCATGTGGGCACCAAATTTTCCGATGGTGACACCTCCCAGGAGACATTCAAGGTCCAGGGTACGGGTGCAAAATATCGCCTCGGCAACGAGGGTGAACTTCAAGTTTGATGTATCCGCCACCACCTGGGGCACCCGCAAGTACATGAATGTGAGATTGCTGGAGGAGATGGATAAAGACACCATTTACTCGGTAGCAAGACGAACGACCGGAGCCACCGCCGAAAGAATAGGCGAAAGATCATTTACACTACCCACTAGGGTTCCGGGGGCTTCTTACCGCTAGCCGCAAACCGCCGGGATTGGCTGTCTTCGATAAAAAGCCGCCCCCGTGTAAATGGGAATCTCTCCCAGGAAAAATAAAACGATCTTTTGTAATTATTAAGTTTTTCGGCCTTTTTTACGGGCTTGAGCGCTATCCCGGCCGCAATTTCCATCGGCATTCTGATCGCATAGCGGGAGATACATTAGGCAGATCCGTGAACTGATTGCCAAGAAACGAAGAAAAAAGTACTTTTCAAATTTTCAAGATTACGACAATAATGTTACAAATATATGACAGTTAGAACTTCCACTCTCAAAGGACGGCTCTTAGCATGGGAATCCGTAAAAAATATTCGGAACCCCTAATAGACTTCTACGAGGTTTTGGGGGTACCCAAGTACGCAACCGAGAAGGGTATTCATCAAGCTTTCCGAAAAAAGGCCCATGAATATCACCCCGATCTGCATCCCGACGACCCTGACGCTACCCGAAAGTTTGCCGAAGTAGCAAAGGCTTACCGTACTCTGAAATCTGAGGAAAAGCGGAATGACGTTGATGCCAGAATCATTTCCGATTATTGCATGTCGTTCCTCGGTTCTTTCCATACTGCCAAGCAACCCGACAAAAAGTTGACCTCGGAATTCTTACGTATCCTAGGAAAACACCAGCAAGAGGATCTTGGTTAGAGCCTATCTAAAATTAGCGAACGGCTTCCAGACCAGGCAAAACCGGCCGAAAACGCGCAGTTTGCACGGAGTAAATGAGCATTTGAGGCAGGTTTTAACGCCCTATCGGTGGCGTGCAGCAATTTGAGATAGGTGCTAGTTAAAGGCGGGCCGCGCCGCCCAGGAACATATCACCGCAACACTCGCCGGGTTACCAGATACCCGAGCGGTACCCTTAAGGTGCTTTGTCCGGTTATTGGGGCCTGTTTCCGCTTTGGGTGCTCCAAGAGACCCTGGGCGCTTTCTATCGTCCGCCCCTATGGAATCTTTGTTTCATGCACGCCCGTTGCAGTGCATCCAACTTACGAAACTGAGCGGGCAGGCCGGGAGCGACCCTGCCCGCCCGTATTCAGTTTGGCTAATCCAGCATCAATCAACCACCAGAATCGAGGTTCCGCCTTCCTGCTTGAGCACCAGTTTCCCGATACGTTTACTGTGCTCGAAGATACGCTTGAGATTTTCCATGATATCCGCCATCAGCGTGAATGCCGCCATCTCTTGTGGCGTGTGCTCTTCGTGCAGAAACTTACGTTGGCGATCGATTATGAAAATATCCATCCCTTCGACGATATCTTCCTCCTGATCCAGTACCATCTGTGCCGCCGCGCGGCGGTCGTGCTCTACCGCCACCATGGCCGATCGGAAGGCCTTTTGCACTTTGGAGTGGAAAAGCTGGAGGGCGGCCAGGTCGTCGTCATTAAACGCAATATCGTTCGCGGCACACATACTGGCTAAGTGCGACATATGTGTTTCAATAATATCTCCGATATTTTCGATCTCGGTAGCGGTAGTCGTCAGCATCATCGCTTCATTGGCCGTACCTTCCATGAGATCTCGTTTCGTCACTCGCGTGAGATAACTGTTAATTGAAGCATAGAGCGCGTCTACCTGATTGTCCTTGTCGACAACCACGGACATCTTGTCCGTATCTCCGCTGAACAACGAGGACGGCAGATCCGACAGCATCTCTTCGACTACCTCGCCCATACGGCGTGCCTCCCTGCGAACCATACTCAAGGCCAAGGGAGGGGTATCTAGCATGCCTTCGTCGAGGTACTGGGGTCGAAACTTCGATATTGCTTTTTCTTCAAAGGTTTCCTTCTTGAGCGGCGCCAAACGTTCCACAAGCTTCGCCAGCAGGGTCGCGAAGGGTAAGAAGATGATCGTATTGGCGACATTGAAGACAGTGTGTGCATTGGCGATCTGCCGAGGGGCTTCGGCCGCCAGTTTGGCCTGACCGGTCAGACTGGGATCAGCAGCCGGCGACAGCCAAACCACAAAATCCGCCAGATACGGGATAAAGAAAAACCAGATCACTACTCCGAGCACATTGAACAGCAGGTGGGCCAACGAGGCCTGTACAGCTACTCTTGGCTTGCCAATAGCGGCCAACAAGGCTGTAACGCAAGTACCGATGTTGGCACCGAAGGCCAAGGCGATCCCCGCGGGCAGACTCACTAAACCCTCAGTAGCCATCACGATAACGATACCTGTGGTCGCGGATGAAGATTGAACGAGACCGGTAAAAACCGCAGCGATCAATATCCCCACGAGCGGGTTTTCCATGGTGGTCATCAAATCCAGAAACGGCTGGAAGGTGCGCAGAGGCTTCATGGCGCCACTCATAACACCCATGCCGAAAAACACCAGGCCGAGGCCCATCAGCATGAAGCCCCAGTGTTTGATCTGTTCCTTCCGGCCAAGCATCATCATGGCGAAACCAACCGCGACCATTAACAATGCGTATTTGGTAATCTTGAATGCCACAATCTGGGCGGTGATAGTGGTACCGATGTTGGCACCAAAAATTACGCCAATCGCCTGAGATAGATTCATCAGGCCGGCAGTTACGAAACCCACCACAATGACGGTAGTGACCGAAGATGACTGAACAACAGCGGTGACTCCCGCACCGGTAAGAACGCCTGCGATCCGGTTGCCGGTCAATTTTTCCAATACGACCTTCATACGGTCGCCGGCAACCGCTTTCAGCGCGTCGGTCATCAATTCCATGCCGTAAAGAAATATTGCTAACCCTCCCAGGAGGGTCATGGTCATCTCAAACCAATCTATGGATTTTCCCGCGGCGGCAGCGAACGCGGGACTTATCATGAACATGCCGAAGCACAGCCCCAATACCAAGGGCAACAGGTACCGACTATTTGATTTGTTATAGTTCATTATTGAGCACTCAAAATGTAGAAGGCAGCCCCTATCCAAGCAGCGCTGCCACGTTTTCCCCTTGCCATTAAGAACCCGCTACGGACTCAGTAATGCTCCCCAATGGGGTCTTATCTCAATCCGCACCGTGCTGGGTTCTATTTGTTATTAGTTGCTGCCATCCGTGGGAGTTATCATCGCTGCCTTTGCTTTCAAACAGCCGGCTATTTCGTGGCACATCTCGTGGTTCGATACACCTTGATCCTTTCTCGTATAGAGACCCGTTATGTTCTGCACCGACCCGCCGCATCAGGCACTTCATGAGGGAAAGAACCGTGCCAGGAAGATTTCCGACATACTCAACTTTTCAGCAATTTCTTTGCCATACTCATAAAAAAGACTATTCCTCCAACAAATCAATTGGATACAAAACACTCCAATGTTCTCCAACAGGGCCGAGGGGGTGTAACAAAAATGTAATATAAGTTTGTGGCCGGCTGGATAAAAAGAGGTTTTTCTTTGCAAAACAGATAGATAAATCCCATTCGCCGAAAGGTTATCGGCTGTAACCATTTAAAAAGTTACAGCCCAGAGGAATAGGGTATCTCAGCGGGTTTACGCGATGGGTAAGATTTTAGACCCGCCTTACAGGTTGACAATCCGCCAGTGAGGGCGTCTATGGATTCCCGGCTCCAAAATCAGCCAATAAAACGAGGGCTGCATGCACCAAATACCTGGTGGGAATAGGCACCGCAAACAGGAAAATCAATTAATCCCGCCCCCAGTATCAAAGGGGAAAAGCCAAACCAACTTCACTCGGGATCACTAAAGACAGGGGATACTCGCACCCAGCGGCTATCCGGGTCGAAAGCCAGCATGCGTCCAGCAGCTTCCCCGCCTTCTGGGCCCAAATCGGTTTCGTACAATACGCCTTCCTTGTTGAGCATGAAGCTCATCACACCGCTTTCACCATACTCCGCGGGCCAGGCCACCAACCCAAATCCTCCAACCATGTTACCGTTAACCTTGTAGTCCAACTGACCGCCTTCCGCGTGTTTTCCCTGAGCAGAGAGGATGCGGTAATAGTATCCGTGATAAGCCTTTTCTGGAGTCTTTTCGGAAAACAGTGCCCCCAGCGGGCTCTCTGCCTCGTCTTTGGACGCTTCCCAATAGAGACCATCCCGTTTGCCCGGCGTACTGATGAAACGCTGCGCATACTCTAGCACCCCATTTCCATCATGATCACGCTGCGCGTACTCGGTTTGGGCATCATGATAAGCCAGCGCCGCCTGCATCGCTGAGAGCTCGTTGCGGCCGATGCGCCTTATCCGCATGGTTTCCCGCCCCGTCTGGGTGTCGAAGCGCCATCCTTGGGGGTCTTGGACGATGGGAATAGGCAAAGTCCAGCCAGTGTCTCCAACCTCCAACATCCGGATACCCTCGCCCTCTGAAAGCAACGTGTGGTGACGAGTCCAAGCGGCGAGAAAGCGATCAATATCAGCGGTATCAACCTCGTCAATGGGTAGGTAATCTAAGTAGCCCCTGCCAAATAATCCTTCCAATGTATCCTGGTCGCCACGGGCAATGGCGACAACAAAGGTATCTGCGGCCTGCTCTGCCGCAGCAAAGTGAAGCTGATCAGCATTGACGGTGGCGGCAGCAGCCAGGGCCAACGCCGAAAATGCATAAACCAGTAGACGATTGCACGTAGCCATTCTGCAGTTCATTTCATTGCTCCCGTCAACGCCTCAAACCACCCGCACGCCCACCACCACCTGCTCGCGCACCTCCTCCACCTTCACGCCGGAACGATCTACTACTGCTTTGCGCGCCGCGTTCAGTAATCCTCCGGGATCCCGCACGGTCACTCAAGCCGCTGAACGCATTATCCCTCGCACGGCGGCCAGAGGATCCTTGATCCCTACCGCCCGCTGCAACTCGCTCCCGGGATCTTTCCGCATTGCCGCCCGCTCGCTTGGCCACCTTATCACCGCCCCCAGTATTGCGGTCGACCCTGCCAACCTGATCTCTGACGCTTTCTCCCCCACTGCCACTCAGCTTTCTGCGCTCTGCGGCCGGGTCCAAACCTTTACCCTGCAAAGCCGCCCTGGCCTTCTCCCGATCTTGATCCCGGCCACGGAAGTTTTCGCGGCGATCCGCTCCGTCCAGCCGGTTCACCTGTCGATTGTTACGATCTCCCAGCTTGCTTCCACTGTTTCGGACATCCCGTTTCCACGATACCGTGTTGCTGCGGACATCAAGACGACGATTGACATTGATATTATTGTATTTGTTGACATTAATATTGATATCGTTGCGACGCCAATCAAATCCTCCCCAGATCGAGTTGGTAATAGCGATACCCACGCCAAACGCGATACCTGCTGCTACAACCGAGCCAAAACCGTAGCCTGGCGGAGGCGGATAGTAAAAGGGTGGGTAAGCAGGCCACCACCAAGTACCATAAACCACGGTGGGGTTGTACGCCGGGACATAGATCACCTGCGGATCCTTCGATTCCACCACAATCACCGTCTGGTCAGTGGTGTTGTCGACGGTAACTTTTTGCTGCTCGCTGCTCTCCAGATTTCCGGCTTCCTTAGCCTTCCTCCGCAGCCCTTGTACCGTCTCCATCACCTTTTCCGGCTCAGCCAGAAAGGCATCCCCCATCTGCTTTACCCAATCGGGTTTGCCCCCCATCATGGATAGCACCTGGGGAAACGCCACTAAAGAAGCGACGCTGGGATCCCAACCCTTATCCTGCACCGCCTGTACCGCTTCATCCCCCTGTTGCTTGGGATTTTCTTCCGACCAATTGGCCGCATTTGCTACTTGGTCGGGGTAAGTAGATGCCATCAGTAATTGTGAAAGCAACGCGTCGGGATAGAGCGCAACCGGCGCCATCATCTGGTCCAATTCAGCCTGAGTGTACTCTTTGGCCGCAACCTGAAGAGATAGTAAAAGCGTAACCGATATCAACGTCAGCCGTGGAATCAGGTGCCGTATGTTCATAATCCGGATACCTCGTGTTGGATGATTGGCTGCAGCTAGCCCGCCCAGCCCCCCATTCGTTGACGCTGTAAAAAACCCATCGAACTGAGGAAAGACCCGCCTCCATGATGCTGTAGCCGTTGGCACCTTGCAAGCACGAGCCTCCAGCCGATCCGCGGGTCAAACCTATCCTTACGCCCGGGAAGGGCAGGGCACCAAACCGCTGCACGCCATCCCGGTCGGTAACTAGCTCAGTTCACTGGTACAATTTGGGCAGCGGGTCGCCTTGATCGGGATCGAAGTAAAGCAGTGTGGACACTCTTTTTCTGTGGGATCGGCGGCGGGTTCCTCCTTTTTCTGCAGACTGTTCATGCCCTTGATCAACAGAAAGACTGCGAACGCAACGATCGTAAAACTGATAACACTGTTGATGAACAAGCCGGCATTAAGGGTCACCGCACCCGCTTCCTTGGCGGCCGCTACCGTGGCGTAGGGTCCCGCGGTAGCTCCATCCTTGAGTGTAAGAAACAGATCGGAAAAATCCACCCCGCCCAATAACAGACCGACAGGGGGCATAATGACATCGTCCACCAAACTCTTAACGATGGTGCCAAATGCTCCACCGATGATGATGCCAACCGCCATGTCGACAACGTTTCCGCGCATCGCAAACTTCTTGAACTCCTCCAGAACCGCCATAGTCATCTCCCTAAATAATGTTGTGTGACAGTTATCCGCGCAGACGCGGTAGCCGCATTTTACCCGCTACCCAGAGAAATGCCATCCGTTGCCAGGCAAGGCATACCTAGCAATCACCGAGAATCCTAGCGGCAACCGCTGGAGTCGTGACCAGACCCGCCACACCCGCATTGTCATTACCGGCCCGACAGGAAAATATTTGTTGCATTGCAGCATTCCTGCTGATATGCTGCAATGCAACAAACAAGGTACTCGCCCCCATAAATTAGGAGAAAACCTGATGTCAACCGCTACCTTCGCTGCACAGGCAAAAGATCTGGCCGGCCCCGCCAAGGCATTAAACGAACTCGCTCTGAACAAAGTCGACTTGCTGGTTGACCTGCAGGTTCAGGCAGTCCGCCGCTACGCGAGTCTGGTTCTCGACAATTGGATGTACGCTCTTACCATTACCGACTTCGACGAAGCCAGGGCATTCATGGAAAAGCAGGCAGCCGTCGCGCGGGAGGCCATCGATAGCATGGTCGCCGATGCCCAGATCCTTTCGGAGATGGGGCAGGAATACGCGGAAGAGGTCCAGAGTCTGATAACCGACAACGTCGCTAAGGTGGCAAAATTGAACTGAAGGCGACCCAGGGCAGGAAACCCTGCCTTCTCACCCCATCGCCGGTTGTGCCGGCCGGCCAGTTAGCATCCCGCAGCGACTGGCCGGTCAATTAGACGACTCAATTCGTCACATCACCCGCTAAATCCGGTTATAGCCACTCCCCTTGGGCCCTTTCCCGGGCAATCGGCAATGTCGAGCGTTTACCCCCAGCCTGCCGATCTTAGGCTACACTCAGGGTCGAACGAAAAATCGGAAATGGGATTTCTCCATGCATTTCTCCGTCGGCACCTTCAATCTAAACAATCTGTTTTCTCGGTATAACTTCCGTGCCAGTATCAGCCAATTGCAGGCCACAGCGCCCCGGCATGAAGATATCTCGGTGACCTATTCCTTCGACAGCACCGAAGACTATGCCTTGCGGACTTTTCAAGGCAGATTAATCAAAGAAAAGGATGCCCGGGAGACACAGATGATTGCCGACCGGATCCTTCTGATGAATGTCGATTTGCTAGCGGTTCAGGAAGTTGAGGATATTGCGGTACTCAAACAGTTCAATAGCACCTTTCTCGGGGGCCTGTATTCCGAGGCCGTCCTTGTCGAAGGTAACGATGAACGCCTGATTGACGTGGGGCTGCTCTGTAAGTACCCCATCGGTGCGGTTACTTCTTATCAAACTGCCACCCACCCCGAGGATCCCGGTCGCCGGGTATTCGGGAGAGACTTGGTCGCTGCGGAGGTACTGGACATGCAGCGCAAAAGAAAGCTCTTTACCCTCTACAACACGCACTTGAAGAGCCATTACGTGGACTTCCGCGAGGACCCGCTGAAAGGGCAGGAAAAAAATGATACCCGCCGCCGCCGGCAGGCGGAAACGATCGCCCATATACTCACCAGCCGTGAGCGGAAAGGTAGCAAGTTCATCCTGGTCGGCGACATGAACGACCCGGTGGATTCACCGGTACTGGCACCCATGTTGACGGTGGATGGAGAGCGTTTGCTTAACGGCTTGTCGAATCCGGTCGAAACCCGCCCCGCCAAAAAGGAACGCCAGGGAGATGGACCTCAAACCCCCAGCTGGACGTACCGACACAACCCTCCGGGGGTCGACCGGCCTCCTCAGTACGGCCTCTATGATCAGATCTGGATAAGTCCCAGATTGAGTAACCAACTCACCGGCGGATACATCGACCGCAGACTGCGTCATGGCGGAGATGGCAGCGATCACGACCCGGCTTGGATCCAACTCACACTGTAGCGGAGGAACAATAAACGATGGCCTGGCAAGGCTGGGTATTAAGGGTGAATCTCACCCGCCGGAGTGTAACACGGGAACCCCTGATTCAAGAGTGGGCAGATGCCTATCTTGGGCAGCGGGGTTTGGCGACCAAATACCTGGCCGAGGAGATGGACCCGTCTGTCGATCCCCTTTCGCCGGAAAACCCGCTGATCCTGGCGACCGGTCCACTGACTGGCACCATGGCAGCAACGGCGGGGCGCTGGTCGGCGGTTACCAAAGGAGCCCTTACCGGAGCCATTGCCGCATCAAACGCGGGAGGCTTTTTCGGGGCCGAAGTAAAGTATGCGGGTATTGATCTGATCATCATCGAAGGCAGGGCATCCCGGCCCGCCTATCTCTGGATAAAGGACGGCAGCGCCGAAATACTGGATGCAGGAGAGTTCATCTGGGGTGAATCAGTGTGGATCACGGAGCAGCGGATCCGCGCCCGGCACGCCGATCCACGCATCCGTATCGCCTCCATCGGCAAAGCGGGTGAAAACCTGGTACGTTACGCTTGCATCATCTGCGACCGGGACCGGGCGGCAGGCCGCTCGGGAGTAGGCGCAGTGATGGGCTCCAAGTTACTGAAGGCGGTGGCGGTGCGAGGCACGGGCGGAGTCTCGGTGCACAATCCGCTGCGGTTCATGGAGGCTGTTCGCGAGGCTCGGAACAAACTGGATTCCCATCCCGTCCGGATGATGCTCATGAAACGGGGCACCCTGCCGATGATCGACACCACCAATGCCTATGGTGCGCTGCCCACACGTAACGGCCAAGCCGTGAGGTTCGAGGGCACCCAGGCGGTCAATGCGGAACGCATGGCGCAACGGCGGGCCCATGACGGTCATGCCAACCTGCTGACCAACAAGGCCTGTTTTGGTTGCTCTATCGGTTGCGGCAGAGTCTCCAAGATTGACCCCCGGCATCCGGCAATCCAAGGAAAAGGCCAGCGCTATCGGGAAGCCGGCGGTGGCCTCGAATACGAAAACAGTTTCGCCTTCGGTCCCATGGTCGGCTGCAGTGACATCGAAGCCGCCACCTACGTCAATTTTATTTGCAACGAGCAGGGTATGGACCCCATCTCCTTCGGGGGGACGGTAGCAGCGGCAATGGAGCTCTATGAGACGGGAGCCATCGATGAAACGGTCACGGACAACGTGGCCTACTGTTTCGGATCCAGCCAAGCCTTGGTAACGGCCGCCGAAGCCACCGCTGCTGGAGTGGGCTTTGGGCGTGATCTTGCCTTGGGCGCGAAGCGGTTGTGCGAAAAGTATGGGCACCCGGAACTTGCCGTGGCCGTAAAAGGCCAGGAGTTCCCGGGATACGATCCCCGTGCCATGCAGGGGATGGGGTTGGCCTACGCCACCAGTAACCGAGGTGCCTGTCACATGCGCGCCTCGCCTTACGCCGCAGACTTCAAGGACGTGGGCACCGAGGGGCGGGCCAGAATCGTAAAAAACACCCAGGATGTGGCGGCGGCTATTGATTCTTCCGGGTTATGCATGTTTCCCCGCGGCGCTTGGGGTTTGGAGGATTTCGCCACGCAGATCGACGCCGCTTGCGGCGGTTGGAGCAGTGAACGCCTGCGATTGACAGGGGAACGCATCTACAACCTCGAGCGGCTGTTCAACCATCGCGCCGGCTTCACCCGAAAAGACGACACGCTGCCGGTACGGTTTCTCACCGAACCTGCCACCGAGGGCGCCGGCCAAGGCTGGGTGGCGCACCTCGACGAGATGCTACCTGAGTATTATCGGGAACGGGGCTGGAACCCGGAAGGTGTTCCGACCGAGGAAACGCTGCAACGGCTGGGACTGCTACCTTCCACCTGATAGCGGGGTAGCGTTGGTTCCGGCCATCAATATTTCCTACCGACCAGTTGAGGTGAGCGTTGTACGTCAACAACACTCCATCCCACACCCTTTGCAGGGAAGACACATACGAAGCAAATGTGCTAAATGTTAACGCAATGAAACACGGGATCCCGCCATGCCCCACCCTCCCCAGCTGACCGACCAGTTTGGCCGCCGGATCACCTACCTGCGGATCTCGGTTACCGACCGCTGTGATCTGCGTTGTGTCTACTGCATGGCGGCGGATGTCCAGTTCGTACCTCATCGCAGTTTACTCACACTGGAAGAGATCAGCCGTATTGGCCGTGCATTTGTGTCTCTGGGGGTTAAGAAGATCCGAATTACCGGAGGCGAGCCGCTGACCCGCAAAAATGTCGCCGAACTGTTCCGGCAACTGGGCCGGCTGGAGAGCTTAGGCGAATTGACCTTGACAACCAATGGCACTCAACTGCCGCGTTTCGCTGAAACGCTGTATGGCGCCGGCGTGCGGCGCGTCAATATCAGCATCGATAGTTTGCACGCGACGCGCTTCCGCGACATTACCCGGACCGGCACTCTGCAGCGGACGCTGGACGGAATCGACGCGGCTCTGGCGGCAGGCCTGAAAGTCAAACTCAATGCGGTGGTGCTTAAAAACCGCAACCACGACGAAGTGACCGACCTGGCAACATTTGCACTTGCCCGAGACATGGACATCAGTTTCATCGAGGAGATGCCGCTCGGCCTTATCGATGAGCATGATCGCGCTGAAGCGTACTACTCGAGCAACCAAGTACTGGCCGACCTGAGACAGAGTTATCCGCTGCTACCAACCACCGAAAGCAGTGGAGGCCCATCGCGCTATTTCCGTATCCCCGGGCGAGCCAGCCGGATCGGCTTTATCTCTCCTCACAGCCACAATTTCTGCGACCAGTGCAACCGGGTGCGGCTTACCGCGGAAGGCCGGCTGCTACTCTGCCTGGGCCAGGAGCATTCCGTAGACCTACGACGGGTAGTACGTGCCAATCCAACCAGTGACGATGTCCTCCAACAGGCCATTGTGGAAGCGATGAAGATCAAGCCGCGAGGGCACGAATTCGATCTCTCGACTAAGCCCGTGATCTTCCGCCATATGAACGCTACCGGCGGCTAAAGCGCCAAGATGGATCAGCCTCACCCTCATGAAGTAAGCTCACCGCTCCAGCGGACCTTTGTTCCATCCATTACAGGAGTTGATATCCGATGATAGACCGTTTCCTCAAGGGAATTTTCGTATTGACCTTCACCCTGGGCATTGCCGCCGCGGAAACCACCGCCCCACCGTTACGCATGGCCACCACTACCAGCACCGAAAACTCCGGGCTGCTAAACATGTTGCTACCGACATTCGAGAAAGAGACCGGGATCTCGGTGCATGTCATCGCGGTGGGAACCGGCAAGGCGCTGCGCATGGGCCAGGACGGTGACGTGGACCTGGTCTTAGTCCATGCGCCCGGAGCTGAAAAGGCGTTTGTCGAAGCCGGTTATGGAATCGATCGGCGCGAGGTCATGTACAACGATTTCGTGATCGTCGGTCCAGCAGCCGATCCAGCAGGAGTATCGGGCAGCTTGGATGCCACCGAAGCAATGCGCCGCATTGCTAACAAGCCAAGTGTGTTTATTTCCCGGGGCGATGATTCCGGCACCCACAAGAAGGAGCTCACTCTTTGGAAATCCCTGGGCACGGCGCCTGATGGAGATTGGTACCGGGAGGCCGGACAAGGCATGGGAAAAGTGTTACAAATGGCCGGGGAGCTGGAGGGTTACACCCTGACGGACCGAGGTACCTGGCTGGCCTATCAGGACAAATCCCCGCTCAAGATCAGGTTTGAGGGAGATCCCAGACTATTCAACCCCTACGGTATCATCGCGGTCAACCCGGCACGCTATCCCGATATCAACTACGCGGGCGCAACCCGGCTAATTGAGTGGATCACCTCGAGCCATGGGCAAGAACTGATCGGAGACTTCACAATTGCCGGTCACAAGCTGTTCAAGCCGTCCGCGAATACCCGTCAAGTCGCCGGCCAGTGACGGATTCCAAAGCATGGCACTATCCCCCAGGGAAATTACCGGCGTAGTCCTTGCCGGGGGCCGTGGCCGGCGCATGGGGGGGCAGGATAAGGGGTTGGTGGAAGTAGACGGTCAGCCTCTCATCTCACGGATACTCGAGGTTTTTGCCCCCCAAGTCGGTCAGATAATAATCAACGCGAATCGAAACCACCTTCGCTACCGCTCGTTTGGCTACACGCTGGTTGCCGACGATCTGGAGGACTACCAGGGTCCGCTCGCCGGATTCGCCGCCGCCATGGGGGCAGCGTCCACCCCCTTTATCATCACCTTGCCATGTGACGGTCCCTGGCTGCCAACTAAATACGTGTCCACCATGAGTGACGCTCTGGAGGCTCACCAAGCTGAACTGGTAGTGGCGCACGACGGCGGGCGGCTGCAGCCGGTCTACACCCTGTTACCGGTGTCACTACGAGGTAGTTTGTTATCGTTTTTGGCGGGCGGTGACCGAAAAATCGATCTTTGGTTCGCCAAACACAAGGTGGCTACCGCCGATTTTTCCCATTGCCCAGAGGCGTTCCGCAATATCAACACCCCTGAAGACCGGAACCGATGGCAAGCCTAGGGCAAGCAACGCTAACCCCCTCCGATAGCCGCATCGCCACAACCGCCGTAGCAGCCGGTTGATGGCGTAATGACCGAATTTCTATGGCAGGAGGGTCTCGCGACCAGATCCCTGGATCAGACGAAGTTTTTGTTTTCTCGGCAGCCGCTTGATCTGTGCCTCCCGACGCAAGGCCTTGCCCCGGCAATCCTGAGACTCGCAGTAGACGAGCCGCAGCGGTAATCTGGCCCGCGTATATTTTGAACCCATGGCGGCATTGTGCTGCCTCATCCGGCGGGTGACATCGGTGGTCACACCCGTGTATAGCGACCCGTCGCAACAGCGCGCAATATAGACAAACCAGGTGCACTTCACCCCAGGCTCCACGCCCACCTCCGGAGATTTTTCACCAACCACCTGACCCATCTCGATTTCACCTGCAAGAACTCAACACCCTCCGTCACCCAATCGGTAATCGGATACGCACACCACCTCAGTAATTCGGGCGGTGCCTTGAGGGAGCCCGGTATCGGGGCTCACCCAATTACAAGACAATAGTTATCGGCTTTTGCCCGACCCGGCGGGGAGCGTTAGACTTCTCTCCCCGGGAATCCCGAAATCAACTCTTAGAGCGTAACTGCGTCATGGGCCTGCTACAAACATTGACCTTTACCACCACTTACCTGGTGACCCTATCGCTTCAAGTTACCCCAGCCCTGGCGGGAGATCTCCCGGCAAATGTGCCCCCGCTCCGTCACGGCGAATCGGTGGAAGGTAGCGCACCACCCGTTGACCGTGGCGACAGGGAGCGGCTCATGCTGCGCGACAAGTATGTTGAGACCTTGCGCCAAATAGAGCTTCTGCGCACGAAGAACGCTTTTCTGGAAGAGCAACTTGCCGATCAGCGGCAGCAGCTAGAGTCCATAGCGCGAAAGCCGCAAGATTCCCGATCCTCGCCTCAAGACATCTTGCCACTGCTAAGACGAATGGCAACGGTCATCGGCCAGTTCGTCTCCCTGGACCTGCCATTTCAACTGCCCCAGCGACAGACCCGGATCAATCGGCTGCAGCAGGATCTTGATGACCCGGATATCTCCATTGTCGAGGCGTTTCGGCGGGTTGATCAAGTCTACCGCGAGGAGCTCGGATACAGCTATACCCTGGAAGCCTATCCGGACACGCTGGAGTTGGGGCAAACCACGCGGGACGTTGAGTTTCTACGCGTTGGTAGATTGGGACTCTACTACTTGGCACCAGATCAAGATAGCGCCGGTTATTGGGATACGGGAAGCCACAGTTGGCAACCACTCGCCCGGGATTTTATCCCAACCCTAACTCAAGGGATCCGGATAGCCAAAAACCAGGTGCCCGCCAAACTCCTGACGCTGCCTGTGCCGGCACCGGTGTTTTCCCAATGAAGCAGCTGTGGGTATTACTGATTGCTCTGAGCACTCCTGCCTGGCCTGAGCCTCCGAACTCATTCGAGGAGTTATTACAACAGGCGCAGGACGATCGGCAGATCGTCGGGGAACGAATCGAAACAGCTGTGCGGCAATTCGCCACCGCGGGAGACAGGCAACACGCACTGCTAGAGGAGGCTGAAGCACGGTTACAGGCGCTGCGAAACCAGAGCGACGCACTGAACAGCCAACACCGGTATCAAGCGGAACAATTGCGGGCCCGGGAGTCAAAAGCTGCCGATCAACTGACCCAACAGACCACATTGGGGGAGGCATTCGAGCAGTCCGCAAACCACCTGCGGCAACTGTTCGAGGGGTCGTTGGTTTCGGCGCAGATTCCCGGACGGGAGGCCAAGCTAACAGCGCTCATGGGTGAGCAATCGACACCGAGGATCACTCAGCTCAAGGAACTCTGGCAAATGCAGCTCCGGGAACTGGTGGAGTCAAGCCGGGTAGCACGGTTTCAAGGACGCGTGATCACTCCGAACGGCGAGCAGGTGGAAACGCTGATAACCCGCGTTGGTCCCTTCACTCTGCTTGCCGACGGTAACTACCTCCGTTATCTACCGTCGGCCGGTCAGCTTACCGAGCCGCTGCGCCAGCCCGCCAACGCCTTGCGGGAACTGGCCCATGCGCTGGAAGATTCGGTCTCTGGGTTTCACCCTGTCGCCATTGATCCCAGCCGGGGGCATCTGCCGCAATTAGTGGCACACGCGCCGACCTTGTTGGAGCGGATCGAGGGATGGATCGACCAGGGGGGCCTGATTGGCTGGATCATTTTGGGGGTAGGCACTACCGGACTGCTGCTGGCCCTTAGCAGGCTGTTGGTCCTGATCCGCCTCGACCGGCGCATTCGGCATCAAATGCGGAAAGATCAAGCCGATTCCGGCAACCCGTTGGGACGCATCCTGAACGTCTATCTAGGCAATCCCCGGGTAGACACCGAAACCCTGGAGTTAAAGCTGGACGAGGCCATATTGAAAGAGCTACCCCGCATCAGGTGGGGACTGGGCGGCCTCTCCGTGCTGGCGGCGGTAGCCCCCTTGCTGGGCCTACTGGGAACCGTTACCGGCATTATCGAAACCTTTCAGTCTATTACCTTGCATGGGAATGGCGACCCCAGGTTCCTCTCGGGAGGTATCTCTCAGGCACTGGTTACCACCGTGGAAGGGTTGGTGGTGGCCATACCGTTGATGCTACTTCATAGCCTACTCTCATCCCACAGCAATCGCCTGGTGCAGATACTAGACGAACAGAGCGCCGCGTTGGTCGCCCAGCGGGCAGAACAACGATTTGAATCGCAATGACAATAACGGGAAAATGGTTGCTGAAGTCCCGGCTTTCCCGGGTCCGCATGGCAACTTAACCGATACTCATCCGAGGTGGTGATCAATGCCTCAATATCCCGGCCTGTCCGAGGCCATTGACGCCATCATCGACCTTACGGTCCGGGGTGGTCCCCTGATCCCCCTGATCATGTTGACATCGCTACTACTCTGGACCCTGATTATCGAACGCTACTGGTTTTACCGCTTCCGCTATCCCAGTATCTTGGCGCGGACGGTAGCCCAATGGAATCTTCGGATTGAACAGCAGAGCTGGTATGCCCGCCGTATCCGGGAGGGGATGATCTCCGAGCTGTCGGTAGCCTTGCGGCGTGGGCTTATCCCTATCAAGACGCTGGCTGCCGTTCTTCCGTTACTCGGGCTACTCGGCACGGTAACCGGAATGGTGGCGACCTTTGACATATTGCAGCAATACGGCAATAGCAATCCCCAAGCGCTCTCTAGCGGCATATCCAAGGCACTGCTTCCCACCACCGCTGGATTGGTAACCGCGATCGCCGCACTGTTTTTCAGTATCAACCTGCAGCAGCGTGCAGAAACCGAAATCAATAGGGTCCGGGACAAACTCGTTTGACCAACGGATTAAAACGATGCGTAAACGGCACACAGAACACGAAACTCCGGCAGCAGTAGTCAATCTGACGCCGCTACTGGACATGGTCTTTATTCTACTGATCTTTTTCCTGGTAACCTCGTCCTTTCTCAAGGAGACTGGCATCGAGGTCGATCGGCCCGCCGCCGGAAGTGCGCTGCCTCAAAAATCCGGTGGTATCGTTGTTACTATCGACTCCAGGAATGAGATTTGGATCGAGCGGCAACCTATCGCTCCACAGTTGCTGGTATCGGAAATTGAACGCCTGCGACGCTCCAACCCGGGCAGAGGCGTAGTCATTGCTGCGGATAAGCACTCCCGTACCGGCCTGCTGATCGACGTGATGGACCGACTCAGGCTGGCAGGCATATCCAACCTTACGGTAGCCACGTCCGAAAAGCATGACCCACGTTAGGTTGCTGATATATCTTCTGCCGGCACTGGTGATCAATCTGCTGCTGGTAATCTTCATTCAGCGGATCGTCAGCGGCGAATCGGTCGTCCGGGACGTGGCTTCCACCAATACTCAACGGCTTTCACTGTACTTTAGGAATCTGCCACCCAGCATCCCGCCTTCGGCCCACCCTGCCGAGCAGATTCAACAGCCTGTGAAATCGCCCAGACAACCCCAATTATCCGTTAAGCCACCGGAGACAAGACCGATTTCGAAAACCGAAGTTCAAGTTTCAAAGGCGCGACAACCGGAGGAAAGGAGCTCCCGGCACGTAAACCCACCACGCCGGACAGAAAAATCAAAGCACGCGCACCCCGGCTCAACACACCGCCCGGCCAGGTCGGGCGAATCGCGAAGACCCAACCCTGCTCTCAACGGACCACCCCCAGAATCCGCTCTCCCAGCATCCGTTCCCGTAGCTCCGGTGCCAAGCTACCGGCCGCCTCCCGTATATCCGAGGAGAGCGAAGAAAAACGGCACGGAGGGTGTTGTCACCGTAGCGTTTACCATCGCCAAAGACGGCACGGTCCATCAACCAAGAATCGTCAAGGCAATCCCCCCCGGAGTGTTTGACCAAGCGGTGTTAAACAGCATACACGCTTGGCGTTTTGAACCCCAACCGGTGGCACAAGAGGTAGTCCAGGACGTGGCTTTCAGCCTTACCGAAAAATGACCCGGCACAGGCCGCTTTGCTGTTCCACCACGGCCCGCAAAACCTGTGGGTACCATGGCTCCAATCTCTGTTATCAAACGGCCCGGTAGCGGCGGAAATCACTCGCGGCGTCGTTTTAGCGTAATAAATATCACGCCGATGTTCGCCATCGCGACCGCCAGGAATAACTCCGGTACCGTGTACCCCGAGGCTAGAAACAACATACTGACGAGCGCGGAAACCACCATAAATAATGCGTTGAGAATATTGACTGCAGCAATGTTGCGAGCCCGGTGAAAGGTTTCGCTGCGTGCCTGCACCATGGCATTCAAGGGCACAATGAACACACCGCCAGAAACCGCAATAAGCAACATATCCAATATGATACGCCAACCCTGCCAAGCCTGAAGAAACAGTGAGACTGTGACGGTCTGACTCGCATAACCACTCCAACCTACGCTGGCTAAATAAAGATCTACCGAGAACACAGAGATCCCCAGCGCTCCCAGGGGGACAAAGGTCCCATGCACCTCGCCCCGCAACAGTCGGTTGCATAGCAACGACCCAATACCTATTCCAACCGAGAAAGCCAATAACAAAAGGGTAACAAGATCCTCGCCCCCACCCAGCACAGCCTTGCCGAATGTCGGCACTTGGGCCAAGAAGGTTGCACCGACCAGCCAGAACCAGGAAACACCCAGGATTGGAAAGAAAATCTCAGCTCGAACCGCCGTATAGCGAACAATTGCCAGGGTCTCACCAAGAAAATTGGCAGGTATCGGGATATCGGGAGCCGCGGGGGCTGTACCGGGAATGAATCGGCTGGCAACCCACCCGGCAACCGCAACCACGATCACTCCCAAAGAGATAATCGTTGTACCAAAGGTTGAGAGTATTAACAGACCACCGGTAAGGGTACCGAGAAGTATCGCTAAAAAGGTCGCAGCTTGAATCAGGCCGTTTCCGCTGATCAACTCGTCCGGAGCGAGGTGGTCGGGAAGAATTCCATATTTGAGCGGGCCAAAAAAGCTGGATTGCGCCCCCATTAGAAAGAGCACCGTCACCAAGAAATAGATATTTTGCCAATAGAAACCGGCTGCAGCTCCCACCATCAGACCGATCTCGGCCAGCTTTACCCGACGGATCAACCACGCCTTATCATATTTGTCGGCCAATTGCCCAGCGGTCGCGGAAAATAGAAAGAAGGGAAGGATAAATATTCCCGCGGCCGCGGTCACCATCAAGCTAGCATTCAAACCCGCGGCGGTTGCGAGTTTAAAGGTGATTAGGATAACCAGCGCATTCTTGAACAGATTGTCGTTGAACGCCCCCAAGAATTGGGTAAGGAAAAGGGGAAAGAAGCGGCGCCTGGAGAGCAGGCCGAATTGGCTATGGAGCATCTATACCGAACTCCTCACCCGTGCCAACTCAGCACTCAGCGCATCGGCGGTCAGCATCAAATAATCGGCCTTTCGGGAAGTCGTAAACGACCCGCCCATTTCATGCCAGGCAAATCCCTCGGTCCAGCCGGAGTGAACATAGCTCCCCTGGCTCTTGCGAGGAATGCAGTAAACCGTATCGGGAAGGTAGATAAGATTGTAACTAGAGCGCGCGCGGTGCAGTGAATCGATATATCGCCAAGACTCATCGACCGAGCCGAAACGTCGGCACCGCACCGGGTAGGGTTGGTTGCCCCCGTTATGCTCCCAGCACCCATCGGTGAGCGGTAACGGCCGCTGACACTGAAACATCTGAAAATGCAAATGGTTTATCGAGGCAAAGGCACCAAAACTGTTGTATCCAAATCCGACACAGGGGAGGGTTCTACACAGGCTGTTGACCAAGCGCCAAATATAATCGTGATCCGCCGCCTGGAGATATTGGGGGTGACGCGACTTGGGCTCCGGCACTAACAACGCGTGCAAGGGTACAAAGGGGAACTTATTGTAATAAATCGCTCCATTACGACCAAACAGTCCCCCCTGCCACATAATCTCCTTACGGAGAAACGGTTTATTGAAGTGAAACCGGCGCTGGTCGAAAGGCGCTCGGATCCCGGTGGTCTCAACTTGGGTCATGCGCGGGGGACGAAACCCCCGTAGCTGATTGAACTGAAGCTCCCAAGGACCCACCCTGCGGCATTCCGGAGGGGATATTCCGTCGAGTCCAATTTCCATAATACGCCGGAAGACCTGCAAATCATCCTTCGCGTCATCGAGCCCAAACCATCGCGGATGTCGCCGAAGATCGCTACTCAAAAGCCGGTAACGTGCCTCGAGTTGATGGGCAAGGCGTTCCCAGCTCTGATGATCGAAGCGAGCGTTGGCCAGTACCAGTATAAAGACACCTAGCTCATTGTACCCGGCAAGCAGGTCCGATAAACCGGTCTTAAATGCCTCTTCAAAGGCGACCCGGGAAGAGAAAATCGAAGTCATCAGTCTTGGACCGATTGATCATCCATCCTAACCTGCCGGGCTACTCGCGTATACGAAACGACTACCGAGACCCCCACTGGCAATCCTGAACGCCTCGAATCATGGCCCCGAGACCGCGGGTTACCGCACCGGACATCGATTTCAGTCTGCTCCCTGCTTCGGGTTATCTGGGAATTGGCTGTGATATCTGCCTCCCGAATGGTGTCAACCATTCTGATCCATGCCGTGGGCCTCAATACCCGATAGGCTGCCAACACCTGCCAGCGGGTGTCGAATCAGGAAGATTTATGACCACAGTCATCGCCCCCGGGCACCGGATCATAGCCTCCCTCGTGAAACGGATGACAACGTGACACGCGCCGCATGCCAAGCCACATACCGCGTAAAGCACCGAAGCGCTCTATCGCCTCCCTGGTGTAAGCGGAACAACTGGGATAGTACCGGCAATGGTTTCCCAGCAAGGGACTAATCAAATAACCGTACCCCTTGATCAGTAAAATAAGCAACCGCTTCACGACCGCACGCACCCCGCGCACCGCCCGGTCACTTCGACCACCATACTATCCGCCTCGAACCGGCAGCGGCCGGCAATCCGACCCAACGTGTGCTCCACCTCTGCATCCGTCAACTCCTGCACCGCACCACAATCGCGGCAGATTAGAAACTGCACCGCATGGTGGTGATCGGGGTGGAGACACCCTACATACGCGCTGATCGATTCTAGACGGTGCACCAATCCTTGCTCCTGCAAAAAGGCCAGCGCACGATACACGGTCGGAGGCCTGGCTCCGGGCAATTCCTTGCCCAGCTCATCGAGAACCTCATACGCGCCCATCGGTCTCCCCCGGACGCATAGAATACGAAACACCCGCCTTCTCTGATCGGTGAGGCGAGTCCCCCGCCGATGGCATACTGCCTCCGCCTGCTGCATAACGCCTTCAAGATACTTATTGGCAGGTAGTCCTATATCAACCATCGCACCCGCTTACCCAAGCCAAATGACCACAGCCCGCCGGGACAAGCAAGATCTCCCCAGCCACGCCACAGACTCAACTGCTGTCGATAAACTTGCGGCAACCTCTCCCGCCCGACATGCCGCTGGTCTCTTAGGACCTACCAGCACCGTGCTCCCCCCACCATTCGGTATATCGCCAGGATGCTTGATGAGGAAGCCCTCAGCATGGCCACCTCCGCATTCAACACCCCTGCCATTAATTCATGCCTCCCGTAATACAACTGCCGCAGCCACTGTGCAGTGATACCAGTATATCAAACCCTGGCGTTCACTCATGGGAAAGCACCAAGCTGGGGGACGAACCCTTAGCCAGGCTATACTCGTCTGCCAGCACTGTCGATAGGGTTGCAGAAACAATGAAAACCGGCGCACTACTCCTCCACCCTATTCACCCACATGACACACCGTCACTGGAACATTTGAGAAAACGGCTGCATCGCATTGGCTTGATTGGCATTGCGCATGGAGCACAGGGGTGGCAGTACCTCGCCGGTGATCGGTTTTTTCAGCTCATCAACTTTCTGGGGTGCTCCCCGAGTCTGCGGCTGTCTCCCTTGGCTGACGGGGACGAGGAATTCTGCCAAATCAAGGTCCTAGGTCCGTTTCCCGAACCCCGCTTACTCTCCGCCGCCAATACCCGCCCTCCGGGATGCCCTCATTGCGGTAAAAAACTTGAAGGATGGAACCGGCTAGCGGAAACCTGGAGACTGGGCCATACCACCAAAATAGCCTGTCCGAGTTGCACCCGGTCAAGCCCACCGGAATTACTGCGTTGGCGCCGAAAAGCCGGGGTGGCGCGACTCTTTTTAGCCATTACCCCAATCTTTCCCGAGGAGGCCCTGCCATCCCCGGAGCTCATGACCCAACTGGAAGACGGAGGTGGTGGCTGGGCCTATTTTTATCTCCAAGGGTGGGAAGGTCGGATAGATCTATAAACCGACGCAGCGGTTTTTTCCCTTACTCTTGGCTTGATAGAGTGCCCGATCGGCTCGCTCGAAAACGGTTGCCGGCGTATCGCCTTCAACAAACTCGCTACCACCGCAAGAGATGGTAACTTCCACCCGCTTATCACCAGACCGGAATCCGCTTTCCCGGACCCCTTCCCTCGTCTCGTTGGCCAGCTGAATCGCCTCTCCGAGGCTGGCCCCGGCCAGTAGCATGACAAACTCCTCACCACCAAAACGGGCCACGAAATCCGTCTCCCGCAAACGCCGCTTGATAATATGTCCGATGACTCGTAGCGCCTTGTCTCCCGAGTGGTGCCCAAAACGATCGTTGATTTGTTTGAAGTCGTCGACATCCCACACCAACAGCGTGAGGGGATTGGCGAAACGCTTCCAACGAGAATACTCTTGCGACAGCCGTTCTTCGTAGGCCAAACGATTGGGTAGGCCGGTGACCGGATCGGTAATTGCTTGGTGATGGGCATCAAGTATCCGGGTCCGCAGTTCCGAAGTCTCATTCTCAATATCCCTGAGCCTGCTACGGAGCTGTTTCTCGATATTCTCGGCCCGGAGATGACGCTCTCGCTCTTGATCCAAATGGAAGCGCACATGCTGTTGGATATTGTCTAGGTGCTGTATCACCTCGGCCCGCATCTCCTTTATTGGTGAGCTCGACCGCATACTCCTGGCAATTCCGCCTACTTCGTTAGTGACCGACCGGTCCAGTCCATCCCCCCCGCTGAGAGATTCCTGGCGCTGGTCGGCGCTTTCCCGAACATGTTGGTCAATCTCTCTTAGCCTGCCGGTCAAGTCCTCCAAAAAACCTTCGGTGGCAGTAATTTCAGACTGTACATCGATTAACGACGATGAGATCAGTCGTGTGAGATCCTCAAGGACGGTTACCCAGACAGTGGCCCCCGCTTCGGGTTCGAGCCGCTCACACAGCAGGGCGACATCCTGCCCGATCTGTCCCGGCCAACTGAGTTTTTCCAACAGGCTGCGAAGCAACTGATTAGGGTGGTCACTCAGCCCGACAGCCTCTGGCCGCCCCCCCTTTCTGCCCCTGAACAACCGACCGATCAACCCTGGTGAAGCCTGCGCAGAAGACGTCCTCTCCGCGACGATGAGATCCAGCAATTGGTCGACTTGCGCATCTTGGACGAGGCCTGGATCCGCCTTCATCTGTTCACTCAGCGCCTTAATGCGGTGCGCCACCACCTCGTCGGTTAGCGACACCCCCGCGACAATCCGATCAAACAGCTGATGTTCCCTAGTGTGGGGCGGGCTCTCCTCATCTGCCCGGAGCAGCTTCTTTGACAGCTCCTCAAGCTGTTCCGAAACCCCGGGAACTATCCCACGTTTGACAACGTCCCTTATCTTGTTCAGGTGGGGATCCAAGCTGGCGTCCAAGCCATTAGCCGCTAATGCCAAACGGATAATGACACGACAAAGCAGCCTCTCTGTCTGAAGATGGCGTTGGGTCTCAGGATCCGTCTGATTCGTCACTTAATTGAGAACGCCTTTAGTCGCCTTGCATATCCATCCAAACCATCAGGCGGCCAGCTCTAAGCCTTCGGGGACAAGAACATCGATACCTATGGGTAGGTGATCTGAAAATGGGTAATCCAATACCCGAGCATTTTCGACCAACAGCGATTCGGACACCAGGATGTGATCGAGCTTACGCATCGGTCGCCAACTAGGAAATGTTCCCTGTTGACAGCATGGCTCTCGCAGATTAGAGCTCTGTAGCAGTAATTGCATCTCCCGGGAATCACCGCTGCAATTGAGATCCCCCATGACGATAACGTGCGTATAGTGCGCCACCAACTCGCTAACAAACCTCATCTGCCGCAGTCGCGCCCTCTGTCCCAAGGCTAGATGCATAATACAAACTACCAATCCAGCCTCTCTGCCGAAATGACAGACGATAACCCCTCGCCCGGGGAGACCCGGTAAGCGGTGCTCATCCACGGAAGTTGGCCGCATGCGACTTAACACACCATTACTGTGTTGCGCGAACTTTCCCAAGCTACGATTGATTTGCTTGAACCAGAACGGAAACTGCGCTCGATGCGCAAGGTATTCTGTTTGATCTAGGAACCCACTGCGCAGGCTGCCGGAATCGACCTCTTGCAAACCCACTATATCGTAGGACCCAATCATCGAGGCGATGCCATTGAGATTCGCCAACCGTTCCCGATGAGGCAGCACATGCTTCCAACCCTGGGTAAGATACTGACCAAAGTGCTGGGTATCGACCCCGGCTTGTATGTTATAGCTCAGCAGTCTGAGCCGTTGATAATTCTCGTAATTCACTGATCAGCGTCCCCTTTCCAGAAACCGTACGAATCTCCGCGGTCCGCAGTTCACGGTCTGACACCCAGCGCCACGACAAATTACTGCCCTTTCTTAGCAGCCTTTTCCTGCTCAACCTTAGCGATAAGGTAGTCTGTAAGCTCCATCATTGTTTGCCCATCCAGGCCACCGGTCCGGTACTTACCATCCACCACAATGGCCGGCACCCTCCTTACATCAAAGCGGTCGGCCAAAACACTGGCACGACGGGCCTGAGTCTGCACCGCAAATGATTTCATCGCCTTGCGATAAGCCTCCAGATCAACCCCATGTTGTGCCAAGAACGCTTCCATCGCGTCCTGATCGCTCAGCTTTGCACCCTTTTCGTGGACCTCATGGAAGATTTTTTCGTGCAATTCGTCCACCACTCCTAGGAGCCGTAAGGCATAAAATGTTTTTGCCTGCATCACTACGTCAGGGCTGTTGAACATTGCCGGAACCCTTTCGAAATCTACAGTTTTCGGTTTGGTTTTCAGCCAGTTATTCATATGCGGCTCAAGGTTGTAGCAATGAGGACAGGTATAGAGAAAGAACTCTTTTACCTGCACCTTTGAGCCCTCACCGCCGGGCTGTTCCGGTATTACCGAAAAGTAATGAACTTCCTCCTCAAACCCGCTTTCCCCAACTGCTGGCCCGGCAACAACCCAAATTAGCAGCCAAACAACAAGCAAGAAGGATCTATTTTTCATTTCTACTCCATATTAGTTTGTTTCGGCCGAACCGGGGGTAACTTGATCCCAACCTGGGCTCTAGGTCGCCTCCGGCGCAGGGTGCTGTTGTATACCCCAATTAAGTATCCGACCAGCACAACTCCATGGGGTTCACTTCAGGTAGGTCATAACTTTTTCCACCTGGGAAACAACAGAGGGCGGCCACCGGGGCCACCCTCCTGTCCTGCTAACGACAAATGCGGCGCACCAGACCGGGCGCGTAGACTAGCGTAGACCTTGCGCGTACTGTGCAACGGCTGAGATTTCCGCATCTGTCATCTTGGCGGCAACACCTTGCATCATCTGATTGGCATCGTTAGTGCGACCGCCAGAGCGGAAAGCCTTGAGGGATTGCTCGAGATAAGCAGCATGTTGACCACCTATTCTTGGAAACTTGGCTGGTGCGTTCCCACTTCCCGTCGGCCCATGGCAGGCCATACACGCAGCCACTCCCGAAGCTGGATTGCCGGCCCGAAAAATCTTCTCTCCCAAAGCCACCTGATCGGCCGCCGCAACCCCCTTGGCCTGAACCTGGCTGCCAAAGTAGGCAGCGAGATCCTCGATGTCCTGATCATTGAGCGGGGCAACCATCGGGGTCATCAGATCGTTTTTCCGATCACCCGCTTTGAAATCTCTTAGTTGTTGAACAATATATCCTGGATGCTGGCCCGCTAGCTTCGGCCAGATAGGATTAGGGCTGTTGCCATCAGGTCCATGGCACGCCAAACAAGTGGCTGACTTGGTCTTGCCTTGAGCCGCGTCACCTGCAGCCTGTATTCCGGCCGACGCCAAAGCCAATGCGATTGAAACTGAAACCAGCCATTTGTCCATTGTCAACACCTACCCCACTAAATTCAAAAATTTAACCGGACGCCTATCCGGCCACCATGTGCTATCGTCGGCAAACGAGGCGCGCGATACGGCCCACACATCTAGTCAGATGTCTTACAGCCACTTCGAACCGTGCATGTATACCAGAACCATTAACGCCCGGTCAAATCAACTATGGGCGCCCCTTAGTGAGTTTATGTGGATAACGCAAATGGCACCGGATTATTTCCACTCGCGATGTCCTACCGTTAAAATGAAATCCTAAATTGCACAGCAGCAGTACCCATCTGCTTTACCCGTCGGAGCGATTGGTTATCGGGGTATTGGAACTTATAAACCCGCTTGAGTCGGTTTGTGGGTAAAATAGAAAATTTGCCGCGATATTGTTGGCTTCCTTCCTCCAATGTACAAACTCACCACCTGGTTCCTGGCAATCCGACCCAAGACATTGAGTTTGTCGATGACTCCGGTCTTGGTAGGCAGTACCCTGGCATGGGTGGATGCATGCGATTGTAACCTGATCGTATTCCTGATTACGCTCGGAACAGCCCTTGCCATTCAAGTTGGCACCAACCTCTATAATGATGCTGTAGATTTTGAGCGGGGCACCGACACGCCCAACCGACTGGGTCCAAAGCGGGTAACCGCACAGGGATGGATGAACGGCGCAATCATTAAGCGAGGAGCATTGCTGAGTTTTTCAGCCGCATTCATCGGGGGAGTTTATCTCACCTGGATTGGGGGCTGGCCGATCTTGATATTGGGCGTCCTCTCACTGGTGGCTGGATTCGCCTACACAGGAGGTGCCAAACCCATCGCTTACAGCCCATCGGGAGAACTGTTCGTGCTCATTTTCTTCGGGCTAGCAGCGGTGATGGGTAGTTATTACCTGCAAACCGGTAACGTGTCGGCAAGCAGCGCTTACATCGGTGTGGCTATTGGACTCTTGGCGTCAGCCGTCATGTTAGTCAATAACTATCGGGACCTAGACACTGACCGCCAGTGTGGCAAATTAACTTTGGTCCATTATCTCGAACGTCGCCAGTCACGTGTGTTGTTTGGCATATTGTTGACGCTACCCTTTCTGTTGCCGATGGTCCTGCAACAAACGAGGGCTTGGCTGGTGGTTGGCGCCCTTCCCATCTCCCTCTATTTAATTCTCCGTTTCGTACGGGAACCCCCTGGGCAGGGATTCAATACCATTCTCGCTCAAACCGTACAATTGCAGTTGGCCTATGGGGCACTTTTGTCCGCTGGACTGTTATTGTCGACCTGATTGGCGTTAAGGTAATAATCAAACAAACGGTGATTCTATTCACCCGTTAATTCGACCACCGTAAGCTAGAGACCAAGCAAAGCCATGGCCGCACACCGACTCTTGTATGCCACATCCCTGGCTGTGGTATTCAACCTATGCCCAGGAAACCCGGTGGACGCTCACGAGTTCGACCCCGAGAATGGGGAAGAAATCAACGAAGTGTGCGCCGGCTGTCACGGCGAGTTTGGAGAAGGTGGCAAGGAAGGCGAATACCCGCGGTTAGCTGGGATGCCCGCCGAGTTCATCGCCAGGCAGTTGCACTTATTCCGGGATCGGCAGCGCCCCAACCTCGCGATGGTCGAGTACGTTGATCACCGGCAAATGCCAGATGGTGATATCCAGGATATTGCCGCCTACCTGGCCGGGATCGAACTGAAGACCAAGCTGCCACCTGTGGATGAATCCGCTCCGGATTTTGATGCCTACGCCCGGTTGCTAGCCTCCAAAAAGATAATGCAGATTCCCCGCGCCGAAGGAAGCCAGGCGGCGGGGAGCAAGCTCTATCGTAAGGAGTGCGCCTCCTGTCACGGCAAGATGGGCGAAGGCGACAAGAAGAAAGCTGTCCCTTTGCTAGCCGGACAATATACGAACTACCTGTGGCGACAGGTGGAAAAGTATCGTAACAAGATAAGAATTCATGATCCGGATGCCCCCGAAGACGCATTGCTCAGCGAGTTCACCGACGAAGAGATCCGAGATATATTTGCCTACCTGTCCGTATTGGATGATTGAGGCGCACTGCGAGCCATGCGTATTTATATGCAAACTAAGTACTCACCGGAACAGCCGCTGCGATTCTACCATCTGCACTTGCAGCCAGACCTCTTGGGCGGCTGGACGCTAGTCCGCGAGACCGGGCTGCAAGGAGCCCGGGGAAAGGTCACCAAAGAGTATTTTCAGGATCGGGAGAATGCCGAGCGGAGGCTGGTGGAGCGACGGGATACCCAGTTGGCAAAAGGATACCGGGTGGTCTACCGGGAGGGCATACTCAGAGAGGTTGAGTAAGCGCCCGCTAACTTCCCTCACTCACCTTGGTCATCTGACACAGAAAAAAGCCCGAGATCTCCGCGGTTGGCAATACCCTCAGTGCCTGGCTCACCTGCGGATCATAAGCATTTCCAGACCATGCCTCTATACCGTTCTGGACACCGGATATTGGGAGCCGGATGGCATCCACCACCAGCTTATCAGGGTAGCGTTTCAGGGTACGATGGATGACCTCTTCATTCTCTTCCGGCGAAAATGCACAGGTGCAATAAACGAGCCGCCCTCCTACTCGGAGACTTTTTACCGCTGAATCCAATAGCCGGACCTGTTTACGCGCAGACTCCCTGACCTTTTTAATGTTCCATCGTAACCAGCTTTCGGGCTTACTGACATGGAAACGGGCTTCTGAGGAACACGGAGCATCCAGAAGAACCCGGTCGAAACGCTCGGGGACCTTTCCGCCGACCGCTCTGCCATCCATTAGATAACATTTCACCATGGTGGCACCATGGAGCGCGAGATTGGCCCTGAGCCGGAAAAATCTTCCCTTTACTGATTCAACCGCGGAAAGTGTCCCCTGATTCTTCATCATAGCGGCGATCTGCAGGGTTTTACCGCCAGGGGCCGCTGCCAAATCAAGTACCGTCTCTCCAGGCTTGGGATCGAGCAATAATGGGGCAAGCATGGAAGCCAGCCCTTGTATATAGAGCCGCCCTTCCCGAAAAGCGGGGGACTCGGTCAATCGACGACGTTGCCCGTGATCACCGAGCGTGAAGGCACCGGACATCCACTTTACCGGCCGCACGTCCAACCCCAGCTGCTGCAGTTCCAGAAGCAGCTTGGAGCTCTCGCTCTTTAAGGTATTTACCCGAAAACTGGTCGGTCTGATTTCGGAAAAACTCGCCATACAGGTGCCTAGTGATTCTTCCGGAATCATCTGCTCCAACCGCTGGAGAAAGAGGGCAGGTAAATCCGAATCGGACGCGGGCATGGATTCTAGTGGCCTTTCACGCAGCTAATCAGACGAACCGAGAGAGATTCTGCGGCAATACCCGGTCACCGCAAGCCGTGCACCGGAGCCTCGATATGCAGCTCAGACCCATCGCTGAACACTAGGCCGATAGCAACCCGGTTGTGCGGCCGCAGGTCTTGTTGCAGACCAATCAACATCATATGCAAGCCACCCGATTCCAACTTCACCATACCCCCTGCCGGTACCACAACCTGGGCGACCCGTCGCATGCGCATCATGCCTTGATGACTTTCATGGCCGTGCAACTCGGCCACCTTAGATACCGAGCTATTGGCAGCCACCAGGATACTATCAGTGCCGGAATGATTGCGCAGAGTCATGAAGGCCACCCCGTTGGGCGCCCCTGGAGGAGTGGCCGGCACATAGGCGTCCGTTACCGTAATGCTGTCCGAGGCCACTTGCGCCCCTGCTCCGGCACTAACCAAACAGGCGACAAATAACGCAATAAGACGGGCCTTAATCCAGTTCATAAAACACCTCCAGGAGTATCCACGCCCTACGGGGGCGACAGACCGAGACGGCGAGGCGCCCAGTTGCCCGCGGACAAACCTTTAATAAAACACCTGTACTCAAGCGGTGCACAAACCCCTATCCCATGCCGTTAAGGGAGATCGCTGCGACGAAACACCGCGTACCCGATACCGGCGCTCGCGGTACCCAAAATCACAGGATAAATCAACGCGTAAGCGATAAAACCCTCCTGGCCAAAATTATCTAGAATCACATACGCCGAAGGGCCCAGCAAAACCAGCTGAGGATCAAAAAGCATCATGCTTGCGGTGCGAAATACCTGCATTGGATTGGCAAGCGCAATCGCGACCGCAGATTCCGCCGGCAGCTGCTCTCGAATCATAATCCCGAGAAGTATCAAGTCGAGAAACAACAACAACGTCAGCCATACTACAAAGGCCGCGCCCTGCGCCACGTCCGAGGATCTAGCAAGCGTGGAGATCAACATGCCGATACCCAGAAAACACCAGGCCAGTGCCATCAATAGACTGGTGTAATAAACCAACATGAGCCAGGGGACATCGGCCCCTTTGGCCACCCCCCAGGCAACCGCACCCACCATCGCCGCAAAGACTGGCAGAAATACTATTAAAAACCTGCCAAGGAGCTTGCCCCAATACCAGGACCCGAGACCGATCGGGAGCGAAAGCAGATATTCAAACACGCCCGCCTCGCGGTCTCCCGCCACGGACCGTACCGTTGTGATCAATACGAAGATGGGCAGTATTGCCATGGTCAGCTGGATATAGGTAAGCAACAACCGTGACAAGCCGGTAAAACCCATGATTCGCGATTCGGCCAGTCCGTAAGCAAAAAGCAGCACGACCAGGCCTCCGAAGACCGCGGCATAAACCAGAAACCAGCGTGCTCGCAGAGATTCGACGATATCCGCTTGGGCGTTAAGCAATAGATGATTCATTGGGCATCGAGTCCGAAAGCGATCATTCCTTGTGCCGGGCATCCGAACGATCGCGATGGATCACATCAGGCGTCGCCGTACCCTCCGGCGCAGGAGCGTCCATTAATTGTACCCCGTGACTCCCAAAACGCCGTTCCACCACATGGATCTGCTGCGTTGCGCGCGCGAAGTCCATTGCCTGAGGAGCAGGATCCACCTGTGCGCCCAGGGCATATTGCATGGGACTCATCATACCGCCCAGGTAGAAGGCGGTGCGCGCATCAATCCAGTCTCCAGTCCGGTGATCCCTCACCCAAATCTCCGTTTTGGGATCGTTTTTCCAAGCTTCCTTGTCCAACCAAAGTACCGCACAACCGATATCGTCAAACTTGAAGACCTTCGAGCGCCGACCTTCGGGAAACACCCTAATTTGGGCTGCGAACAATCTGTCGCTGAGCACCATGCGGCAACGTTCGCAGGTATCCCGATCCCAGCGCACTTCGACTGGCCCTTGTTCTCCAGCCCCGGAACAGCCACCGAGCACCAGGCATATCCACCCCACCGTTGCCAGCCGATATAGCCGGTCAATCATTCGTTAAACCTGCTGCCACAATAGGCCCCGAAACATCCTCGTCCATATGGATACTCGCCAGTATCGCAGCATAACGGGACAATACGCCGAGAAAACGCAGCCGGTCCGGACCCGCTACAATACCTTGCCATTCCAACCCATCCCCGCACTGCCGGAACTGCCATTCGCCGATCGCCTTGGCAAAGGCCGGCTCGGGGTGCCCCAGCTTAACCCGGCAAAAGAGACGACTGGTGAGCTCTACCAAGTCGGCTACCCGATCGTCGAGCACGACCCTTCCCTGGTCCATCTCGACCACTCGATTCACCAACGCGGCAACCTCATCCAGCCGATGGCTGGAAATGATCATTGCCGACTTTTCCTGCTTTTCCGCCAGCAATTCAAAGAAGATATGGCGGGCGTCCGGGTCCAGATTCGCGGATGGCTCATCCATCACGAGCAACTCGCTGTCCCGGCCAAGGGCAATGGCGATCAGCAGCTTTTGCTTTTGACCGCCCGAGAGTTTAACAAAAGGTTGTCCGTGAAAACGGGCAACCTCCAGCCCTAAACGGGCTGCCACTGCCTCCATACGTTCGGGATCGGCGCGGCACAGACTAGCCGCAAAACGCACCAGTTGCCTTACTGGCATCTTGACCGGAGGGGGTAGCTGGGGAACAAAGCCAACCTTAGACAACACTCTTCTCCGGTCGTGCCTTGGATCGAGGCCATCCACGCTCACCCTCCCCTGATAGGTGTACTCGCCCAACAAGCAGCGGATCAGGGTAGTCTTGCCCGCACCATTGGAGCCGACCAAAGCCACCCGATGCCCCCGGTCGATGGCCAAGTCGACTTCTTTCAAAACTTCGTTGCGCCGAAAGCGCTTGCTTAGTTTTTCGAACCGGATCATAGATTATGAAACCTGTTCACCCCATAAAGGCTTGCTGGGACAACAACCCTTCGGACCCCAGCAAAATGCTGGGCACACCGCCGCCGCGCAGCTTCGGGTATTGGGATCGATTCCGGCATGATTCTATAATTTGCCAAGCCCCTTAACGACAAAATTGAGCGAATCGGTCGGGCAGACGTCCACACACATACCGCAGCGGGTACAGTCAGCCGCGACATCGATATTCACAGCGCGAGCCTGCCCTCTGATTGTGATATCCAGAACGTGAGGAACCATGCAAACCTTGCGGCAGTCTCCCTCATGGTGACAATTTACGGCGTTGTACTTTACCCGAAGGGGTGAGAACACACCCACCACCCCATAGGTCACTCCAATCGGGCAAACATAGCGGCACCATGCACGCCGCGAATAAAACACCTCGAACAACAAGAGAAAGCCTACCCAAATCAACGCAATGCCCGGACCATAGATTAGTGCCCTGCTTAGTATGCCGGTAGGGGAGATCGTCTCGAATACGGTATAACCCGTGAATAGCGCCAGAAGTGCAAATACCAGATAAAAGACTGGCCGCGCGCCGCGGTGAAAAGAATGATCCTTGACCAGTTTCTTTTTCACTAGCCAAAGATGGAGGTATTCCGCCCACTCCGCCAGCAGATGGTAAGGACACACCCAAGAGCAGAATGTCCGTCCGCCCAGCAGGGCCCAGAGGATAAATACCGTGACAATACCGATCACCAGGTTCAATACAATGTGCTTATATGCCAGAACCACCTGTAAAGCGGAATTCAGATCGGCCATGTGGAAGCCGACAAACCGAGAAGCGGTGAGTGCGCCCTCGAGTACCTGGACGTCGAAATAATACGACACGACAAACAAGAGATTGACGGCTACCAAGGTAGCCCAGCGGCGTCTTTGCCATTTATTGCAGCAGGTTTTCTTGTGGGTGTGGCGAGCGGCCTCCACATCGGCCTTGGTAAGGGCGCCCCGCTTCTCCCGATAGATTTCCTTGAGTTCTTCAGGCTGGCTGCCGGGCTCCGGGCGGCTTGGTTTAGCACCCATGATCTGAGCCAGGGATTCGAGGATATAGCCTTTCATGAATTCACCGTATCAGTCGTCTTATCGATGTCGATGACAATGGCAGGGGGCTCCGGGGGACAGATCATTTCACAAACACCACATCCCACGCAGCCCTCTTGGATTATCGGGGTCATCCGGCTGGAGCCATCCTCCGATAATACGGGTTGCAGCGAGATAGCGTGCTTGGGGGGACACTCGTTGCCAAGTTGTTCGGCAACACGTTCCACTCGCTGTCCGTTCGTGGCAGACCCTTTTTCCGCGCAGGCCGTAATTCTGATCTCAATTGGGCATTGCCGCACACAAAGGTCACAGAGATCGAGATCATAGGGATGGTCGGCTACCGGGATCGGGTTCCAGCGATCGATCTGTTCGTAACGCAATACACCCTGAAATGCTGGTCCTCGGGCTTGACCTCGAAAACCCTGGCCCTGGACCGCTAAACAGGCATTGGGCCGTGCGAGCCGGGCAAACCCCATACGCGAGTCGGCCGGAAAATCGAGATCGTGGGTCAGTGCTCCAGTTGGGCAAGCGAGTACACACTGCAGACCGTCACAAGAAAAATCACAGGCCTGTTCCCGCGCGTCGATGAAGGGTGTCCCAACGCCCAGTCCTTCGTTTAGATCCGCCAGCTTGATGGCACTTACCGGACATACTTGCACGCATTGACCGCACTTGATGCAAGAAGCAAGAAACTGCTGCTCGTCATGGGGCTGCTTAATGGCGCCCGGGGGGCGCAACCGCAGAGACTTACCCTGCACCACTGGCAAAAATCCAAGCAGCGAAAATCCTGCGGTTCCCAATACCAGTGCCGTCGTACGCAGGAACTCGCGGCGGTTTTGCTCTCGCTTCTTGGGAGAAAGTGGAGACCTTCTCCGCTCGGGTTTATTCGGCGAGCCACTCATTTTCTGCTTATCTCCGCAGACATTATGGGCGTGTCGTCCCGTAATACCATCTCCGGGTCAGTAAAGGGTGCCAGGCGCTCCAGAAAATCTAGCACCTCAAGAACTGGAGACCCCTTGAAGAATCGGGCGGGGGGTACATCCATCCAAATACGGTCGGCGTAGCTATAGAGTTCGTATGGTGTGTCTCCGACGCCGTCGCGGTCCCGATCGAATCCCTGATAATCGTCCCAATAATTACCACTCCAGTCGTTGCGTTTTGCCGTGCGGGCGCCCCCCACCGCCACCTGAGTGATATTTCCGTTCAACTGATTGCCGCGGAACAGATTTCCCTTCCAGTCGTTGAGAAAGAGTATTCCAATACCGCTGAATGCGACGAGGTTATTAAAAATGCGGTTTGTCGTATCGGGTTGATAGGGTGAGACATCCAGATAGAGACCCGTGGCGCAATGCAACACCTGATTACCGCTAATCTCCACATCCGACGTCTCTTTAAAACCAATGCCCATTCCGGTCGGCCCAGTGGCATAAGCGATATAGTTATCCTTAACGACCACCCCATCGCTGTACATTAGGAAAATTCCCACTGAATTGCCCTCGTAGTGATTCTCCACTACCTCATTGTATTGTGAATACATGAAATGCAGTGAGTAACGTCCTCCCCGGGCATCGTTTCGTGCAATCAAATTATCACTCGAATACCAGACTACCGTGTCCCTGGAGTTTCGAATGATATTGTCAGTGATCTTGTTGCCCACGCTGTACCAGAGGCGGATCGCATCACCCCGAAGACCCAGCTCGAGAGCCTTGGATGAAATCCGGTTTCGACGCACGATATTGTGCTCAGACTGTGCGAGATCGATGCCAAACAGCGTATCGTCGATCACATTGTCCTTTATGACATTGAAATTTCCCTTTACCTGTACACCGGAATCTATATCGTTATGCGACTCGCCGGAGTTTGTCAGTCGCAGATTCTTAACCGTCGCACCGTCGGTTTCGATATAGATCACAGATCCCTTACCACCGCCATCAATCGTTACCTTGCCGGCACCATCAATGGTTATGGAGCGCTCCAGAACGACCGGCCCGGAATAGGTCCCAGGCGGCGGCACCAATAGACCGTGTTCCTCGGTGGAATCCACCAACGGCTGCAACGCCGGATAGTCACTGCCCTCGGCAACCATTATCGTCCCAACCAAAAACGTCAGGAGGAGTGCACGACAGTACTTGCGCATTAGCTCTGGCACCGAGCCAGCTACCTGATAAGCTGGATTCCCCAATGAGCGGCGCGGGGACATGTCTTCATGCCTGCCGATATCAATCAACGCCGCGGAACTGCTTCCTGCGGATCAGCGCCCCAACTGCCAACACGGCAGAGGTCAGTACCATTACCCCAAATCCCAGAGCAGGATAAGAATGGGTCGCAAACTGGGCTACCTTGCCTTGACCAAATACTGTCGGCATAAATGGCTTCACTGAAAAAGCCCCCATGTCGTTAAGCGTGTGGCCATACCACCAAAGCCAGGCGGAATAATCGATGACAAAGAACAATGGCAGCGCCAGAGGCACCAACACTAGCAGCCAGTAAAGTACGCCACCATTCTTCCTGGCCCCAAATATGAGTAGTAGCATGGCTCCCAGCAACCCAACAAATACCACGTGGATAGCCAATCCCAGAGTATTGACCATCGGCACGATCTCTTCTTGATTATTGAAGTACCGCCCCAGACTCTTCCCATAGTGCCAGGTCATTACCTGAAAGTTACTGCCATTCCAGGGATCAGCCACTCGTCCTGCCTCCCTATCTTTCTCATAGGTAAGCCTAAGTTGCTCGATGAGCTGGCTCTTTTCCGATTCGGTCAACGCAAGTGCTCGCTTCTCCCGTGCCGCCCTTTCCGAGGGTAGCTCGACAGTGACACCGGAGTCTTCCAAAGACTTCTTAACGGCGCCGACAATACCCCCAATCACGATCTGGGGCTCGTCCCCGGTATCCCCTGAGGCTTCCTGATCTAATGAGGTCACCAAAGATTCTATGTAACCCTTGTTCTGGAGGCCAACACCCCCTTCCCCATAGATTGTCAAAAACATCCAGATAGCAATAGCCGTAAACCCCACGCCCATCAGGGCCATCCTGATCTGTGGACGAATGCAGGCAAATCCCACTAGCATGACCCCTAAAAACACGATTAGAAATTGAGACAGGCCACGTTCCACGGGACCACCCGCAGCAATCGGATACATACCAACATAATGATTGATCGTATCCATTTCGTGTACACAATCGAGGGCAATTTCCTCGGTAATTTCAGACTTGGTCAGTTTTTCACAGCCATTGAATACGCCGTTCATATGAAAGTGAATCTTCACGCCATCCGGAAAAGACTCGGGGGGATAATTAGGCGCCGTCAGTGAAACCCACCAAGTAGGTAAATAAAAAACTGCCCCCAAGAGCCCAAGGGCAACAATACAGAGAAGCGCAACCTGGAGGGTCTGCTTTGATCGGGATGCTGCGTTCATGGTGTCGTACTAACCACTCGACCTTTATCAGTCGGCAATTCTTAAGAGTAACAGTGAACCACTCCCTTTCGGGAGTGGTTTTATATCGGGCCAACGCCCTACAGGAAGAGCGGTGGCGCTGACTTACCGGTCAATCGTAATCAGGATTCCGCCAGTCCGCGGAGGGTGCCAGATTTTCCTTTGGGACCGGAGCACGGGAGACAAAGTTAATCACCATCTTCATGTCGTTGTCGCTGAAATTCTTGATCTGCTCAACCATATCTGGATTGGCGTTACGGCGCTTGCCGTCTCGGATCCACTCGAACTGGCGCAACATATAGTTGTAATGCTGACCCTGAATCTTGGGATAAAACTTTTCGTTGTCACCTTCCCCGTTATCACCGTGGCAACGAGTGCAGTTATCCGCGTAAAGTTTCTTACCCTGCTCAAACTCCGGTGTGCCCTCTTCCCATGGCCCTAGACCCGGTTCTGGATTCATCGGCAGCGTAGCAATATAAGCGGTAACGTCGGCCACGAGTTGGGCCGGAGAAATGTCACCCTCATGGTAACCCGCAGCGGCCAAAATCTGATCGTCCAGGGCAAACGGATACATGGTGGGATTGTCCCGATTCTGGGCACGAATATCAGCCAATTGTTTGATCAGCACATTGCGGTGCTGTCCAGCCAGTTGGGGGAAGGTGCCGTCGGTCAATCCCCACCCTTCCAGGAGGTGGCAGGCTGAGCAAACTTCGTATACGGCAATCCCCCGATCACGATCTGGCTCGAGTAGCATCGCCTCGGTTTTTTCGCCCCCTTCGCGGTTCCAGTCCTTAAGATCTTTAGCCGGGCCATCGGAAGCGCCCAGCGCGGTGCCGCTAACTGCGGTACCAACAGCCAACGCAAACGTCAAATTGAGATAACTATGTTTCATTTATGAAAATCTCCGGTGCACAAGCCTGCCGTGCATAAACTGAGATGACTCACCGCCAACGCTATCCTGATCGGTGAAAAGGTGAGCCCATCCCTTGATCACAAACGGGGAGTCTGGCACAGGGAATATTAGCATACTTTGATATACATCAAGGCCGCCCCAGACTTCAACTCCGGGACCGAAAGTTTTTACTATCGCAAAAATCTCATTCGGTCGTTCGCCCGCTATCTAGGCTGGGTGCTAAGCCACTCCGCTATCGCCCGCATCTCATCTTCGTTGACTAACCCCATAACCCCCTTCATTGCCGCTGTCTGACCGTTGCTGCGGGCCCCTGACTTGATATCTTTCATTTGGTTAAAGGCGTATTCCGCCGACTGACCGGCTAGTTTGGGGTATACAGGCATAATGGGGGTCTTGGCATCTTTCCCATGGCAAGACCAGCAGGTCTTGGTCATAAAGAGTTCGGCTCCATCCGCCGCAGCGGAGTGCCCAACCACGCCGAGGGAAAGCAGTACCGAGCTAGCAGCACAAAATAACATTTTACGAATATACATCAGCGCTTCCTCCAGAATCTTGGACGTCCAATATGACCAGTACCTAGCCGTTACATTGGCTCAGTAGCCCATCAAAAAATAGCCTCGACGGGTTGAATGGTCAATAGAATATTTTGTTAAAAAACCATGTATTTCATGGAGTTACTTGCCAATTAAACGTGAAGAGGGGGCCTTGCTGACCCCCTCTTCACACGCAGCGACCGTTGTCAGCGACTACTCGACCTTGGTCGCACCGTGCTCTTCCAGAAAAGTCTTGGCACGCAGACCCAAATCCGCTGTCTTGACTTGATACTGCCACCACTGGCCAGCCCAGAGGGTAGCGTTCTGGAAGTCTCCCTTTGCCGCAAAGTCTTCAGATTTCTTCTTTGCTTCTTCAGCAAAACCCAGCTGATCGGTGGCATCCTCAACCAAAGCCACCACCTCAGGGAAGTCCTTATAGTTGTGGCTAGTGATAAAGCCTACCACAGAGTCGATGACGGCCTGGGTATCAACATTCGTTTTTACCTGTTTGTCATAGTCGGCCTGGGTATAGGTCTCGCCTTCCTGGATACCGGTAGTTGCAGCTTGGTAGCCCTTTGGCCGGACCAGCAGATAACCCTGCATTTCCAGATGGAGTGCGGAACAGAACTCGGTGCAGTAATAGGGATAGACACCTGCCTTCTCGGCCTTAAAGGTCGCCGACACTGTTTTGCCGGGCTCAACCGACAGGTTTACGTTCTGACCGTAAAGCGCAAAACCATGGGTCTCGTCTTCTGCCCGCTCTAAGTTGGTAAAATGCAGCGAAACCGTATCTCCCTCTTCAACCTCGATGATCTCGGGGGTGATGTGGGAACGGATCAAAGTACCATAGACGTGCACAACATCCCCGTCTCGTTCCACTTTTTCACGGCCGGCACGGGTGCGGTAGTTGGAGCGGCTATCTCCACGGCTATTCCAGCCCGATTGATATCGGACACTGGGTTTCAGTTTGTCTGCCTTGATGGCTACCACGTAATGGGGCTCGCCCAATGGCAGCGGCATATCGTAGAGTAGCTGCATCTTATCGCCACTGATATCAATCAGCTGATGGTTTTGAGGATGCAGCGGGCCTACCGGATTAAAACGATCGATCGCCAGCTTGTTGAGAGAGACCAGATATTTTCCGTCCGGCGAAACCGAATCACCCTCCATCGCCACCAAATGGCCGATGTTATAGTGAATGTTGAGTTGGTCTAGCACCTTACCTTCGCAGTAATCCCACTTGGTCACCATCGAGTCTACGTAGATAGAGGTATATACCACGCACTTCTTGGCATCATACTGAGTGTGCAATGGTCCCAGCCCCACCTGAACCTGGGTGTGTAGTGCATCCTTCATCCCGATGATCGGAATACCATAGGGATCCTTGGCTTCGAACTTTTTGTTCTTGATCGCGTTTTCAATTTTTTCCCAGCTGTATACCCACGCATGGCTGTCCAGCTTGCCGGAGACAATGATGTGAGTGCCGTCGGGACTGACGTCCACACCGTGCGGACTCTTGGGCTCAGGAATCAAATAGACTAATCCCTCGGCAACGGCCTGCTCCATGGTGATCAGATAAGCCCCCTTAACCTGTTTAACCTTGCCGGCGGCAACCAGTTCGGCGGCTTTCTTCCAGTTGGTAACATGGAGAAAGTCGGTGTCTTTCTGCGAACAACCGGCTTCGAACGGCGGACGTCCGCGCTCGATACCTCCTACATAGCGCTCCGAACAGAAAGAATTAGTGAAACCCCAGCCCATGGAGGGGCCCTTTCCCGCATCCGAGAGGTCCTGACTGTAAGGGGGAAGCTCGAAGGTGAATGACTGCGAAGGATCCAAACGTCCGACCTTATCGTCAAACTTCCAGTAGGTTACTCCACCCCGGTATTTTTCGTTGAACTCCTCCAGCGGGACAAATCCATCTTCGTAGGGCGCGGCATACTGAGCTGCCTCCATCACATATTCGGTATTGGGTGTTACAAAGGCACCGCCATGCTCGTTCTTGAAGAACGGATTGACCACAATCTGCTTGGTTTCAAAGTCGTGCAGATCGATCACCGCCAGACGGGGATTGGCCTTATCGTTGATAAACAGGTACTTGCCGTTGTATTCCCCCGCTGTCTCGGAGAACGCGGGATGGTGAGTATCACCGTACAAGATATCCTTGCCATTGATCCTACCCTGAGCCAGCACCGCCTTGGACTCATCGTCGAAGCCGTATCCCTGCCAAGGTTCCGGGGTAAATACCGCAATGTATTTGAGGATACGCATGGACGGGATTCCATACACGATCACCTGCCCGCTTTGGCCACCGGAACTGAATGCCAGATACTCGTCCCTACCGCCAGTTGGGGTATAGGTCTTGGCTGCCGCCAACAGGTCTTTCTGTGTCAGCCCACGGGCCTTCATGACATCTTCGAGAGATGCTTGAGAGTAGGCGCTGGTAGCCACCCCCAGACCCAGGGTCATCCCCACCAGCAACGGCAACGTACGCGTTTTGCTGAATTTCATGAAACTCATCTCCATTAATGACTACTTTAGTTATTTGCTCGATTGACCAATGACCGAAACGTCCGCCGCCATCATGCGCCCGGTGCTCATGAGCAGCATTGATTCACATCAAGACAAACGGAGCGGCTTACTCAAGAATTGAGGTAGATAGCCCAATCATGTATTCGTAATCAAGTTTGTAGCGCAGCAGTTACCTGGCGGATGATCATGGAAGACACGAACAGGGAGGAGGGACGGCGGGGACAACGGGAAGATATTTGCCCATTTGTCCGCCCGCGGGGAGCCAACAAATGGGCAGGAGAACCTTGCAAAATTACTGGGATGCGAGCCAGTCGGCGATGGCCTTGAGCTCCTCATCGGAGACTGCGGCCACAATACCTTTCATTACCGCAGTCTGGCCGTTGGCACGGGCGCCGGATTTGATATCCTTCATCTGGTTGAAGGCATACTCTGCGTTCTGACCGGCCAACTTGGGATAGATCGGCATGATGGGCGTATTGCCATCCGCGCCATGGCATGAAAAGCATGCCTTAGACTGGTACAAGGCCGCACCATCGGCAGCCAAGGCAACACCCGTTACACCCAAGGACAACAGGGCCGCCAATGCAACAACTTTCGATTTCATCGTGAATTCCTCTTTCTTAATTGTCGCCGAACGGGTAGCGCCGGTTCGGCCTTTAACTCGGAGCACTAATACTAACATTAGCCCCGAGAATTCGGCCAATCGAAATTTTTATGACCGCGTAACCCGTAAAAACTCTCGACTTATAGCGAAGCTGCCTCTCAACCGGCATTCGGAACCGGGCGGGGAGCCACTACTGGCAACGATTCCACCTCACCACCCCTACATGCACCCGCTTCGCTTCCCGGTGTGGTTCCGATATCCTTAGGCCCGCTACGGCAGTCACTCAAGGGAGGAAACCCATGCGCTCCCCCAACCCTATCCCAGGCCAGCGCTGGATCAGCGACAACGAACCCAGCCTCGGCTTAGGCGTGATCTTGGGGACCCGCGGCAGATTGGTCGACATTCTGTTCCCTGCCTGCGCGGAAAAACGCACGTATGCAGGGGAAGGCGCTCCCCTTACCCGGGTTGTATTCGCTCCCGGTGATCCCGTCGAGGACCAATCCGGTACTCCCCTCAGAGTAAAGTCGATAATCCCGAACGGTGGCCTGGTGAATTACTTGGTCCATACGCGATCGGGCAAAGAACAGGTCCTGCCGGAGCAACAACTTAGTGGCTTTCTGCTCTTCAGCCAACCCCAGCAGCGCCTGTTCGCGGCTCAGCTCGACGATCCCGGTTGGTTTGATCTGCGCTTTGACACGCTCGAACTGCGACAACACTTGGAGCATTCACCAACCCGCGGCCTCGGCGGTGCTCGCATCGCACTTCTGCCCCACCAACTTTACATCGCCCGGGAAGTCGGCCACCGCCATTCGCCCCGTATACTGTTAGCCGATGAGGTTGGACTTGGAAAGACCATCGAGGCTGGCCTGATACTGCATCACCAGTTACTGACAGGCCGTGCCTCCCGCATCCTGATCTTGGCCCCGGCCTCACTGTTAAACCAGTGGCTGGTGGAGCTGCTGCGCCGGTTCAACCTGCGCTTCAGCCTCTTCGACGAAGAACGCTATCAGGCCATCGAGCATTCCGATCAAAGGGATAACCCGTTTCTTGCCGAACAGCAAGTGTTAACCAGTCTGGAACTGTTCACCGGTCACCCTCACCGTCTGGAGCAAGCGGCAATGGCGGGTTGGGACATGCTGATCGTCGATGAGGCTCATCACCTTGAATGGAACGAACAGCAAGCCAGCGAGCCCTACCGGCTGGTTCAGCGATTGTCAGCGGTCATCCCGAGCGTACTCTTGTTGACCGCCACTCCGGAACAACTGGGACGCAGCGGCCACTTCGCCCGGCTGCGATTGTTAGACCCTGATCGCTTTCACAGCCTAAGCGTTTTCGAACGGGAGGCCCAGCGCTTTGAGCCCGTGGCCGACGCCGTCAATCAACTGCTGGAGGAAAGACCACTCACCGAAGCCGCCTGCAACACCCTCAACAGGTTACTGGATAGCCCGGGGGAGCGGGAATTGATTGCAGCCAGCACCGCGCCCGATCACCCCAACCGTGAACTGGCCCGCCGTCAACTGATCGGGCGGTTACTGGATCGGCATGGCACCGGACGGGTACTGTTTCGCAATACCCGTGCTCAGGTGCAGGGATTCCCGGCAAGGGAACTGCACGCCTTCCCGCTGCCACTGCCCGAGGAATACCGTCTATGCCTGGCGAGCGATATCCCATCTCCCATGCAACGGCTGGCCCCCGAAACCCTGGAACGCGGATCCGCATCGCCCCCCTGGTGGGAGCTAGATCCGCGCGTCCCTTGGCTGGAATGGCGACTCAGCTGGCTCCCTGGGGAGAAGATCCTATTGATCTGCGCAAGCAACACCACGGCAGTGGAACTCGCTACCGCATTGCGTGTTCGCGCCGGTATCTACGCCGGCATTTTTCACGCGGGCAGCAGTATCGTTGAACGGGACCGGGCAGCTGTCTGGTTTGCCGATCCCGAAGATGGCTGTCAACTACTCATCTGCTCAGAGATCGGTAGCGAAGGACGAAACTTTCAATTTTCCAGTCACCTAGTGTTGTTCGATTTGCCGCTTGACCCAGACCTTCTGGAGCAGCGCATCGGTCGCCTGGACCGAATCGGACAAGATCGGACAATCCAGATTCACGTTCCCTATTTTGAGAACAGTGCGCAATCCGTGATGCTCAACTGGTATCACCAGGGGCTGGACGCCTTTCGTAACACCTGCCCAGCAGGGCATCTTCTGTTTAGCCGATTACAGCCCGCTTTGCTGGAAATGCTCGAATCCTCGCATGAAGAGCCCGTGGCAATGGGGGCCTTTCTCGCCGAAACCACCCGCTTAAACGAAGACATCCAGCGAGAGCTGCGTAACGGCCGCGACCGACTGTTGGAATACCACTCGTGCCGAGAGCCCGAGGCCACGCAGTTACGACAAAACATCGAACAGGTGGAGCAGGAGCTACCCCTAGCGGACTACCTGGAGCGGGTACTCTCGGTATACGGCGTGGATAGCGAAGTACTTTCCGACGAGTGCCTGATCCTCAAGCAGGGGCCCCAGATGTTAACCGATAGTTTTCCGGGCCTGCCGGAAGCCGGTATCACCTGCACCCTTGACCGCCAAACAGCGTTGACTCACGAAGCTTGGCAATTCCTCACCTGGGAGCACCCACTGGTGAGCGGAGCCATGGAAATGGTCGCCGAAGGAACGGAAGGTAGCAGCTGTGTCTCGGCGATTCGGCATCCTGCCCTACGGGCAGGTGAGATCGCGCTGGAGATCCTGCTGGCCATCGAATCCCCTGCGCCTCGGAGGCTGGCGATCGGGCGATTCCTGCAAACCACGCTGCTTCGCCTACTAATCGACCAACGGTTGGAAGACCGTGGAGAGGATATTGCCCGAAACCAGCTGCGGGCGACGCGCTGCCTACTGGACGCCACCGTTGCGCGACGGTTGGTGACTAGCCTGAGGCCCCCCTTGGAGCGCATGCTCTCCAGAGGCCGAGAACTGGCTGAAGCAAGGCTGCCAGGGTATTTGGAAAACGCCCGCACCGTCGCCCGTAACCATTATGACGAGGAAGTAAGCCGGCTCGAAGCATTACGGCGGGTAAATCCCAACGTGCGCGCTGGGGAAATCCAAGCCCTGAAAGATCAGGCCCGGGAGCTCGCACACCATTTAGATTCCGCCCACCTGCGTCTAGACGCTCTGCATGTCGTGATCGGACTCTAACAAAACATCCGCCCGGCAACCCCTCCTATTTGCCGGGCAACGAGATGCCGGTGATCTTTTTATACAAGGACACCGCGTAAGAATCGGTCATACCGGAGACGAAGTCCGTGAGCGACAGCAACCGAGGATAAAACCCCTGGGCACGCTCGCCGCGCCCGCTCTTAAATTGGGATGGAACTAAATAGGCCAGCATGCGGCTGCGGGGCGCCGCCTCACCATGTTCCGAGAGATCGTCTAAAGCCTGGATAAAACGTTCTAACAGGTCCCAAATTACCTGGAAACCCGCGGCCTGCACCTCCACCACCTCGGGCGCACAATAGATCCGCTCCCTGGCAACTTCGATCAAGCGATCCATCGCCTCCCGCTTGGGCAGCAATTCCATCAACGGCTGAATCTGATGCCCCCCGAGAATAGCCTCCTCATTATCGAGAAAACAGGCCATTGACTGATTGATCGCCTCGTTGATCACCTTGGCGCGGAGAAATTCTACCCGTCCCTTGCCATCGCCGATGCGGGAAAGCCGCCGATCCAATTGACCTGGGCTGGCAATAAGGGCGCGGTACAGATCTTCCACCTGAGGCAGACTTAGGTAACCGAGACGGAACCCATCTTCAATGTCGATCACCCGATAACTGATATCATCCGCCGCCTCCACCAGAAAGGCCAACGGATGCCTTGACCAAAATGCGTAACCCGGGTCACGGCGGAGCAAGCCAACCGCCTCCGCCACCGCTTCGAACAGCGGAATATCTTCAGCCACAAAGCCAAATTTCTTGGCGCCAACCTCGTGGTATTGGCTCCCCCCTAACCACGATTCCCGGGGATACTTGGTGAACGCGGCCAACGTGGCACAGGTCAACTGCAGCCCCCCAGGATTGTCTGGGTTCTGTAATCGAGCAAGGATTCGAAAACCTTGGGCATTGCCTTCGAAGGAGAGAAAGTCCTCTCGTTCACTCCCGCTGAGCACTTGCACCCGCCGTTTGCCGTAATCCGCCTCCCGCGCCCAATGCCGGAACGCGTCCTCCCCGGAGTGGCCAAAAGGGGGATTGCCGATGTCGTGAGCCAAGCAGGCCGCAGCCACGATGTCACCAAAATCCGAAGCTTCGAAATCCTTGAGACGATGGCGGGCGATCACCTGCTCTCCGACCAATGTGCCCAGCGAACGGCCGATACTGGACGCCTCCAAGCTGTGCGTCAGGCGGGTACGCACGTAATCGATCCGCGAGAGTGGAAACACCTGGGTTTTGTCCTGCATACGCCGAAACGCCGAGCTGAACACGATGCGATCGAAATCCCGCTGAAAATCGGTGCGCAGGGTAGATTCAGTCAGGGGCCGGTCACTGCCCAGGCGCTTACGGGAGAGCAGGTTGACCCAGTGCATGGTCATCGGCGTGGACCCACCCCTTCCCGGCTTTTCTAGACTTCCCGATAAACCTTGGCGCCCGTGGCTATGAACTCAAGCGACTTTTCCTGCATTCCCTCGGCCAACGCCGTCTCTTCCGAAAGCCCGTGAGACCGGGCGTAGTCACGCACATCCTGGGTGATCTTCATGGAGCAGAAATGGGGGCCGCACATGGAGCAAAAATGGGCGACTTTATGGGCCTCATGGGGCATGGTTTGATCGTGATACTCCCGGGCACGTTCTGGATCAAACCCGAGATTAAACTGGTCTTCCCAGCGGAATTCGAAACGCGCCTTGGACATGGCGTTGTCCCGCAACTGCGCACCGGGAAACCCCTTTGCCAGATCAGCCGCATGGGCCGCAATCTTGTAGGTGATAATCCCCTCCCGCACATCGTCCTTATTGGGCAGTCCCAAGTGTTCCTTGGGAGTCACATAGCAGAGCATCGCGGTGCCGTACCAACCGATCTGAGCGGCACCGATTCCGGAGGTGATATGATCATAACCCGGCGCTACGTCGGTAACCAACGGGCCCAAGGTGTAAAAGGGTGCCTCGAAGCAGTCGCTAAGCTCCTTATCGATATTCTCCCGGATCATCTGCATCGGCACGTGCCCCGGCCCCTCGATCATCACCTGTACATCGTGCCGCCAGGCGATGTCGGTCAATTCACCGAGTGTCTCCAGTTCCCCAAACTGAGCCGCATCATTAGCGTCCGCCAAACTGCCGGGGCGTAATCCATCCCCCAGTGAGAAGGCGACGTCGTAAGCCTTCATGATTTCGCAAATTTCTTCAAAATGGGTGTACAAGAAATTTTCACGGTGATGAGCCAGGCACCATTTGGCCAGAATAGAGCCGCCGCGTGACACGATGCCCGTGACACGGTCCGCGGTCAGCGGAACATAACGCAACAGCACACCGGCATGGATGGTGAAGTAATCCACCCCCTGCTCCGCCTGCTCGATCAACGTGTCGCGCATGATCTCCCAGGATAACTCCTCGGCCTTGCCATCCACCTTTTCCAGTGCCTGGTAGATGGGGACGGTCCCAATCGGCATCGGGGCATTGCGCAATATCCACTCGCGAGTCTCGTGGATATTCTTACCGGTCGAAAGGTCCATCAACGTGTCGCCGCCCCAGCGCGCCGACCAGGCCATCTTCTCGACCTCCTCGGCGATCGACGAGGTTACCGCGGAATTGCCGATGTTGGTATTGATCTTGACCCGGAAATTCCGGCCGATGATCATCGGCTCGAGTTCCGGATGATTGATGTTGGCGGGGATAATGGCACGCCCCCTCGCCACTTCCTCTCGCACGAATTCCGGCGTAATCTCTTCTGGAATACTGGCACCAAAGTTCTGCCCCCGATGCTGACGTAGCAGGCGCGCATAACGTGGATCCCGGCGTAGTTCTTGCAGCCGGCAATTTTCACGGATGGCAACAAACTCCATCTCGGGGGTTATCACACCCTTGCGGGCATAGTGCATCTGGCTGACATTGCAGCCTTCCCGCGCCCGCCTGGGTGGACGAATATGCTCGAATCGCAAGGAATCGAGGTTAGGATCGGCACGCCGCTGCCGGCCGTATTCCGAGCTGGGCCCCAACAGCAATTCGGTATCGCCGCGCTCCACAATCCAACCCGTGCGTACATCGGGCATGCCCTGCAATAGGTCGACCGCAACCGCGGGATCGGTAAACGGCCCTGAGGTATCGTAAACGGGGATCGGCGGGTTCTCCTCGGTTCCCGAGGCGGTCTGGGTAGGGGATTGAATCACCTCCCTGACCGGCACACGAATGTCGTCCCGGGATCCTCTAAGGTAGACCTTGCTAGTATTGGCAAAGGGACGGGTAACCGCGTCCGATAGGCGACTGGCCTGCTGGACGAACTCTTCAGGAATGGCGCTCATGCCTCGATCCTCACGATGGCGGGGAGACAGATCCGTATCCCTGGTCTGACGTAACGGGGCACGGCTTCCCTCCGCCGGTATTAACCGGTTCAGGTGCAAAGGGTATTTCTCAGCCCCGATAGGGGCACCCCCAGCTCTCGCGCCACCGCGGCAGCGCTAGTTCAACACTAAAGGATGAAGCAAGCGCTTGCAACCGGGAAACCGTCGGGGATTGCCTGCAATGCGCAAAAACCTTAACCTATGGGACCTGCCGCCGCCCCATCAACAGGCGGCTCAACACCGGACTAACGGGACCCGCCGATGATCACAGACAGCTCCGAACATGCCCGCTTCAACATGGTTCAACAGCAAATTCGCCCTTGGGAGGTATTCGATCAGCGCGTACTCGATGTCCTGAATACCCTACCACGGGACACCTTTGTGCCGGCTGCCTACCGGAAACTGGCGTACGCCGACACAGAGATTCCCATAGCAGAGAATCAGCGGATGATGTGCCCGAAGCTCGAGGCCAGACTGCTACAGGCGTTGCATATCAAGCCGGGAGATAAAATCCTTGAAGTCGGTACCGGCAGCGGCTTTCTTACCGCCTGCCTAGCCAAATTGGGCAGCCAGGTAGTCAGCCTGGAGATTCATCCAGAGCTCAGTACGACAGCCGAGGCGGCATTGGCTGGGCACGGCATCGATAACGTCAAACTCATGACCGCCGACGCGTTCGCAGGCGAGTTGCCCGATGGACCCTATGATGCCATAGCGATTACCGGCTCTTTACCTCAGGTTCCGGATGACTGGAAACGATTGCTCAACAGCGGTGGCCGCCTGTTCGCCGTTTGCGGAGAGGCCCCTGTCATGGAAGCTTGGCTTATCACTCGCACCGGCGACGATAGCTGGCACAGCGAGGGGTTGTTGGAAACCGAACTGCAGCCGTTGGAAAACGCGCCATCCCAATCGCGCTTCGAATTCTAGGCAGGCTGCCAGTAAGAAATCCCGATAATCGTACCCGAATCCATCGCATAGCCGAACGTAAAGCACTCTTTTGAGCCAAAATCAGGCGTGCAAGTTAGTGGCCGAATTAGAGGTAGGTTAATGTAATTGCCTTTCTGCCGATACCACTGACAGAATCAGTTTATTGGGCCTAGCATCTTCGCATCAAACCTGGAGCAATCTAAAGGTGCGGCGATAAGCGGTGGTAAACATGGGTACCTCTCCAGTCAACCTGGCACACGAAGTCGCGGACCTGGTATCTCTGCCAGAGATCTACCTTAAGGTACGAGAAATAATGGACGACCCGGCCGCTTCGTTTACCGATATGGCCAAGGTTATCGCTGTAGACCCGGGCATGACCGCCCGCATACTCCGAATCGCCAATAGCGCCTTCTGTAATTTCGCCGCTAGGATCACGACCGTCCAGCATGCCATGAGCCTATTGGGTACCCAGCAGATCCATGATCTGGTACTCGCCACCTCTGTCATCGACTGTTTTTCCAAAATACCCGATGGCCTCCTGGATATGCGGAAATTTTGGCACCGGAGTGTCACATGCGGCTGCGGTGCCAAACTCCTTGCCGAGAGCCGCGACCTGTTTGATAGTGAGCGCCTGTTCACAGCCGGTTTGCTGACTCATATTGGTAGACTGGTGTTGTACCTCCGGCGCCCGGAAATCATGCGACAGGCGCAAAGCGATTTCTTAGAAACCGGTATACCGGTACAACAAACGCTGGAAAGCGAGCTTGGTTTCGACGACGCGGCCGTCGGCGGTGAATTTCTATCGGCTTGGAATCTGCCGGAAAGCCTTGCCGAGCCCGTGCGTTATTACACCCATCCTTCCCGAGCCAAATCCCACACCTTAGAGGCAGCCATTCTGCATATCGCCTCCGCTATCGCCGATTCCGGGGCAGTAGACACCGCCGAAGAAGATCTTATCCGGCAATTGGATGAAACCGCCTGGAGCAGCTTGGAAATGTCTCGCCCCGGATTACTGGATCTTAAGTCCCAGAGTGAAAATCTGGTCAAGGAGATCGCCGAACAATTCATGCACGCGACGGTATGAGAGGATATACCGCATAGCCGTGCATCGCCTTACCCCAGGCATGGAGTCACCCTATCCTCAGCATATCTTCGCCCTTACTTTGTATTGATATCCCTCAACGCTGCCGGTTATCGCGTTGTATTCCCCCATCCGGGACATGTCCATCCTGCTGAGAACCAGCCACTTGCGTCGGGAAGTCATTCAGTACCCCGGCCATTCCGGTGATTAGATTTGGGCCCTGAAACTCCATTAACTCAACGAAATTGATTCCGTAGTCCAAAATCATGCGTTTAATGCCTGATGCGCGCGCCAACAAATCACTTGCCTCATCTCTCGGCACCGGGCGGCTGACCAGATAGCCTTGCATTTCATCACAATGAAGATCTTGCAGAAAACGTAGCTGCTCGTCTGTCTCGACCCCTTCCGCAACCACCCGTAGCCCAAGGCTGTGACTCATTGCAATGATAGCACTGACGATCGCGGCATCGTTGGAGCCTTCCATAAAGTCGGAAATAAATGACCTATCGATTTTAACTTTATTGAGAGGAAACCGTTTCAAATAACTCAACGAGGAATAACCCGTACCAAAATCATCCAGCGATATGCTCAGTCCAGCGTCACTGATTTTCCTCAAGGTAGCGATAGCCGTGTCCATACTTTGCATAACCACCGTTTCGGTGATTTCCAATTCCAGGGCTGATGGTGGTATATCGATTTCCTTGACCAAGGCTATTATTTCATCTGCGAGATCAGGATTTCTGAATTCGACCGGAGACAGATTGACCGCGACACTAACCGCGCCATAACCGGCCTCTTGCCAAGACCGGACTTGTCGACACGCCACCTGAATCACCCAACGACCAATCTCTTCAATTAAGCCTGTTTGCTCGGCCAAGGGGATAAACTCACCGGGCGGAACAATCCCCAGCTGGGGATGTTGCCAGCGCACCAGCGCTTCCATGCCCAGTATGTTTCCGTTGTTCAAGTCTACCTTGGGCTGGTAGTAGACCACCAGTTCACCCCGTTCGATGGCCCGATGTAATTCAGCCTCCAGTTTGATCTGCTTTCGGGCCCGCTGATTGATATCATCCCGGTAGAACTGGAACTTGCTCATGCCGGGTTCCCGCTCGGCCTCACGCATGGCGCTACTGGCGTTTCTCAACAATATTTCAGGATCCTCTCCGTCAATTGGGAAAACACTCACCCCAATAGAGGCATTTAGAAAGACCTCCTCGCCTTCTACCTGGGCGGGCACTTTCAAGTTGGAGACAATGCGCTGCAGAATGCATGTGATAATTTCATTTTGCTGAATATCTGTCAGTAAAATCACAACCTCCTTCCTACCAAGCCGAGAGATTGTAAACAGCAACTCATCCTTATTCGCTAAGGTTACAGTATCTGTAAAACGCAGTGATTGCTTGATACGCGATATAACTGCTTTGGTAATCTTCTCACCAACCGACGCCCCCAACGTGTCGATAACACGCTGTAGTGCATCGATACTCACAATTAACAAAGCAATCTTTGTATCATGCCGTAAGCAACGCTTGATTGCCTGATCAATTCGATCGTACAACAGCACACTATTTGGCACACATGATAGTTTTTCTGACACCAACCCCGACGCTTTCGGATACTGGTCCTGGCCGTCTGACGCGACGTCTACCGTGATCGCCTGATGGGAAGCCGTTATTAACTGTTCTGTTGGGGTGGAAATATCCACAGCAGGCAACTGTTCAGTACTGCCGCCCAACTCGCCCATTGCCATCTCGCGGTCGGCTGTTGCCACCCTGGTATCTGAATGATTGACATCCATGGCCTGAGCAACCTTAATTTCATCACTCTGGTCCTCATCTTCCAAATCGCTAGACCAAGGTACCACCCGGTTGCGGCCGCCTTCTTTGGCCGCGTAAAGTGCCTTATCAGCCTGATTAATCAGTTCCTTGGGAGAAGTGGTATTTTCAGATAGGACGGCAACACCAAAACTCGAGGTAATTCTAAGGGCACTGGTAAACTTTGCGCCCGATCCTTCCTGAACCGCCAGCCGCATTCGCTCACCGATTTCCAAACCGAAGTGAATATCCGCGCCGGGTAGAATGACGCAAAATTCTTCGCCGCCAAAACGTCCTACCAGGTCATTTGGACGGGAATTTTCGGTGAGAATCTTGGCCAAAAGCTTGATCACCTTATCACCCACTGAATGACCAAACCTATCATTCACCGACTTGAAGTGATCGATATCGACCATAATACAGCTGAGTTGATCTCCCTCTTCCCGTGCTTCGGAAAAAAGGGTTTCGAAACCCTGGAACAATGAACGTCGGTTCAACACGCCGGTCAGTGGATCCCGGGTTGCCAGAACCTGTAGCTCCTGATTCTGGCGGGTCACCTCACGTTTACTCTCCTCCAATTTGTCCAGTGTCCGTTGCAGCTCGTCGTTTTTGATCTCGATCTCGGTAATATCATCGAAGGTTACCAAAGCCCCCCGTATTTTACCGGCCGCCGCGGTAATAGGTGATGCATTTACTGCGAACGTATAGCTCTCTTTTAGGTCGGTTTTCAGCTTGATTGTGACACCTTTAGGAACAGGTTTGCCGGCCAATAAATCCAGCCAAGGTAAGGTAGAAATCTTGCCGTCCGCTGCATTCATCTCCCAATTAAACTCAGCACTGCGCTTGCCAGTCAGATCTTTGGTAAGTATTCCTATTTTTCTCGAAAACGCCTGATTGGAAAATACGATAAAACCATCCTTGTCTACTATCAACAAGCCTTCGGCAAGGGTATCCAGCGCCTTGCGCACCCGCTCCGGGATGACTGAATCGGGATTCAATTCACGCATGGTGCGCTTTAGGAAAAACAAGTAGACCAGGAATCCCGCCAGTGCCATGAACATGACGACTGTGGTAAATGATTTATGCAGCAAGAACAGACCACCATCATCCAACAGTGGTGTAAACTTGATTTCCACTGTCCCCCAGCTACCCTGTTCGTTGAACAGTGGAACCTGGACCTCCGTCGGTGTAGAGTGATCATCCGGCTGCAGTGTCCAGTGGCTTTCGTGGTCCCCATATTCGACGAGCAGCTTATCCTTACTACGCACTGCCGCGGACACTACCGTTTCGTTCCTCTCCACGACCGATCGCAGGATCTCCTGCACACTAGCCAAATGACGATTTTCGGTTTCGGATGACAGTTGTACCGCTAACGACTCGACAATCACTTTCCTAGAGCTGAGTTCCGCATTCTTTGTGTCTGGCACCAAACCCAACAGATCGGTGATAAACAGCATGGCCACCGTCAGCATCACCAACCCAAAGCTGATCCTGACCAGAGGGGAACTAATGAATTTTGGCATCATCATCCTTCCTCTCGGTCAATCGACCTCCTCCTGCTCAAAGATCTCTTCAACTTCATGTGTATCTTCTGATTCATCGTCCCGCTTTTTCGACTTTTTTGAACGATGAATCACAGACGCTCCCAGAATCGGCAATGGATCCAGTTGTTTCCACAGCGGAGCCATGGACATGAACCCAGCCATAAGAGAACCCGCCCTGAGAACCCAGTTGACAAATCCCGCGGAAAGACTCATCGTGACGCCAACCATCGCCTCTGAAGCCAAGCGCGACCCCTTTTGGTCCTCTTCCAACTCCCTGTCCAGATCGCGGTTCATCTCTTCAAGACCCCTGACGAAGGCGTCATTCTCCATTAGCGATGTTATTTGAAGTGGCATGTTCTCCGTGGTCTCAAACGGCGTAATGTTCAGATGGTTCAGGTCGATCGATTTGGGCGGAATAGGACGAAACACCACTCGCTGATAGTCGTTTCCACCATCCCTCCCAGACAGATCCGATACGACATTGGCAATGAGTGCTCCATCGATCGGTTGCAAAGTTGGCTCCTCTGCCACCATTGCCGCCAGCGCAGACTTGGAATCAACTTCGGACGACGTATCATCCGAGCCATCTTCATCGGTCAGTAGTGCTTCGTCTTCGTTCTCATCATCTATTTCGTCTGACTCATCCTGGGCTTGATTATTCTCTTGATCGCCGTTCCCAGGCAGACTGTTTAGGCCACCTATGACTGCATTGCCTTCATTCCCGGAGCTGGAGGTATCGCCGGTGATGACCGCTTCGTCCTCGA
>JAGRGP010000005.1 GCA_020445415.1 Gammaproteobacteria bacterium
GAGTAATCATGTTTAACGGGTATGGCCCCGGGATGGTTTACACCATTCCGGGGGCGTGTGCCCTTTATCTTTAGGCCAGTAGCTCAACTGGTAGGGCAGCGGTCTCCAAAACCCCAGGTTGGGGGTTCGAGTCCCTCCTGGCCTGCCATATTACCAACCCCAAGCGGGGTGCATGTTGGCAGGAATGAACGCGAAAGCAGAAGTCGAAAGCTCAGGATTGGATACGCTCAAGCTGGTAGGTGCCTTGGTGCTCCTGCTAGGGGGTATAGGCGTGTTCTATTTCTTTGAGGAATACTCAACGCTCCTGCGGGTCCTTGGGTTGCTGGTAGTGGCTGGCGTTGCGGTGGCTATTGCGTTGCAAACGTCACCGGGGAGGCGCGTCTGGGGTTTCGCGTTGGCCTCCAGGAACGAGGTCAGAAAGGTCGTATGGCCGACTCGCCAGGAAACCATGCAAACGACGTTGATCGTGTTTGTGATGGTGCTGGTGATGGGTATCGTGTTGTGGCTCTTTGATATGTTACTGCTTACGATCGTCCGGTCGGTAACGGGATAGGGATTGACGATGGCAAAGCGCTGGTACGTGGTACACGCATACTCCGGATTTGAGGCTCAGGTGAAACGATCCTTGCTGGAGCGAATCAAGCGTTTTGGCATGGAGGATTTGTTCGGGGAAGTTTTAGTCCCGACCGAGGAGGTCGTGGAGATGCGCGGTGGACAGCAACGCCGCAGTGAGCGCAAGTTTTTCCCGGGTTATGTTTTGGTGCAGATGGAGATGACCGATGACAGTTGGCATTTGGTAAAGGATGTACCGAAGGTCATGGGTTTTATCGGCGGCACGGGTGACAGGCCAGCGCCTATTACAGACCGGGAGGCCGATCAGATTCTACAGCGGGTCCAAGAGGGAGTAGAAAAGCCACGTCCCAAGGTATTGTTTGAGCCCGGCGAAGTGGTGCGAGTCATCGATGGGCCGTTCAACGATTTTAACGGAGTCGTGGAGGATGTCGACTACGAGAAGAGCAGGCTCAAGGTTTCCGTCCTGATTTTTGGCCGCTCGACCCCGGTAGATCTGGAGTTCGGTCAGGTGGAGAAAGGATAGTTTAGCGATTTCTCACTCTGCCCGCCGGTAGGGATGCAAGCATTGTAAGACACGGATTTTACGGTATCCGCCGCGTAGTGCGCGGGGATGCCAATTAAACCACGGGGAGCTGCGGTAACCATTCCTCAGCGCTGGCACCCGTAACCGAGGTAAGTTATGGCAAAGAAAATTACAGCATACATCAAGCTTCAGGTGAAGGCTGGCGAAGCCAATCCCAGTCCTCCCGTGGGCCCTGCCCTTGGTCAGCACGGTGTCAATATCATGGAGTTTTGCAAGGCATTTAATGCCAAAACGCAGAATCTGGAAAAAGGGCTTCCCACGCCAGTGGTAATCACCGTTTATTCAGACCGCAGTTTTACGTTCATTACCAAGACGCCGCCGGCGGCGGTGTTGCTGAAGAAAGCGGCGGGAATTCCCAAGGGATCGGGGAAGCCGAACACTGAAAAGGTCGGTACCGTGAACCGGGCTCAACTGGAAGAGGTCGCGAATATCAAGATGCCGGATATCACTGCGGCAGATATGGACGCGGCCGTGCGAACCATCGCGGGGAGTGCTCGCTCCATGGGCCTGAACGTGGAAGGGGTGGAGTAGGAGAAGATGGCTAAGAAGACCAAGCGCGCGCGTGCGATTGCGGAGAAGGTAGCACGCAACAAACAATATTCCATAGAAGACGCGGTAGCCCTTCTGAAATCGGTTTCCACCGTCAAGTTTAGCGAGACGGTAGATGCGGCGATCAATTTGGGGGTGGATCCACGTAAATCTGATCAAGTTGTCCGCGGCTCAACCGTTCTGCCGAACGGTACGGGTAAGACGGTACGGGTGGCGGTTTTTGCCCAAGGCGCTAATGCCGAGGCTGCAACAGAGGCGGGCGCCGACGTGGTTGGATTCGATGATTTAGCGGCCGAGATTAAGGGTGGACGGCTAGACTTCGATATCGTCATCGCGACACCGGATGCGATGCGGGTAGTGGGGCAACTGGGGCAGATTCTGGGGCCTCGGGGGTTGATGCCTAACCCCAAGGTTGGCACGGTAACGCCGAACGTGGTCGAAGCGGTCAACAACGCAAAGGCCGGTCAGGTACGCTACCGCACGGACAAGGGTGGGATCATCCACTGCTCAATCGGTAAACTCGATTTTGAAACCGCCAAGATCAAACAAAACCTTGAGGCGCTGATCGGCGATCTCAAGAAAATGAAACCAAGCGCGGCCAAGGGCGTCTACGTAAAGAAGGTTACGGTTTCGTCTACCATGGGACCGGGTATTGCAGTAGAGCAGACATCACTGTCGATATAGTAAAAGTGGGATCATAGGCCTCCATTTTCTCAAAAGACCGTGAAATGGGGCGTATGCACAGACTTTGGGGCTCCGGAAAAATCCGGGTGCCGTCAAAGACCGCAGGTGTCCGGGTAGGGACTTAATTAACGCCTGCGCAGGCGGAGCTCCTGAATCAGAATTGACTGATGAAGGCGCACGTTGTAGGCGCGGTATCCGGCCACCGGATGCCGATTCAAGTGAACCGGGACGGCACTGCCGTCCCCTAGGTAGTCAAGAGGTGACGAGTGCCACTCAATTTTGAGCAAAAGAAAGCTGTCGTTGCCGAAGTTGCTGAAGTAGCGAGCGGGTCATCGTCCGCAATAGCAGCCGAGTATCTTGGGCTAACCGTGGAGGAAATGACTGAGCTGCGCGCCAAGGCGCGTGAGGCGGGAGTCTATCTGCGGGTTGTCAAGAATTCGCTTGCCCGGCGGGCTTTGGAGAATACGGATTTTGCCTGTATGCAGGAAGGGTTGACCGGTCCATTGGTTCTAGCCTTTTCGCGGGACGATCCGGGTTCGGCCGCTCGTGTCATCAAGGATTTTTCCAAGCAGCACGATCGTCTCGTGGTGAAGCTTGTGTCCATTGGTGGCTCCCTCCTGGATCCTTCCAAGATCGGGGCCTTGGCGGATATGCCAACCTACGACCAAGCTGTCAGCATGTTGATGGCGGTTATGATCGCGCCTGTCGAGAAGTTTGCGCGTACCTTGAATGAGGTGCCGGGCAAGCTGGTTCGTACGGTGGCCGCAATCCGGGATGCCAAAGAAGCAGCATAATCGGCTTACTACAGTTCACATCTATTCATCAAAAATCTATTCAGGAGTTTTCAATGGCCGTTTCAAAAGAGGATATTCTCGACGCGATCGCCAACATGACCGTCATGGACGTGGTCGAACTAGTCAAGGCGATGGAAGAGAAGTTTGGTGTCAGCGCGGCTGCTGCCGTTGCTGCCGCACCTGCTGCGGTTGCCGGGGGCGATGCTGTTGCCGCCGAGGAGCAGACTGAGTTCGACGTTGTGCTGACCGGCTTCGGCGACAAAAAGGTTGGGGTGATCAAGGTAGTGCGGGGGATTACCGGACTGGGATTAAAAGAGGCAAAGGATGCAGTGGAGGGGGTTCCCACCACTATCAAGGAGGGCGTCTCCAAGGACGAAGCAGCCGATATGAAGAAGCAGATCGAAGAAGCAGGCGGTACTGTCGAGATCAAGTAATTCTTGACCGTACTTGTCCGTGAATCTGAGGCGGTAAGGCTGGTGGCGGTTTCGCCACCGGCCTTTTGCCGCTTCTGAAATAGCTCCACAACTGGCCTTTTGAGGACCGTTACAAGAGCTTGCAAATTTGCACCGTGAGTACTCGTCTCCCGTTACTGGGTTGAGACGATATCAAGCCTAAACATCAGGCCAGGAGGGCCAGGGAATCGATGAATCGCAGGGAGGCATGCCGGCAGCAGACACCGGCCGGAGTTGATGTATTTTGTTTCTTGAGAGATGCGGCGGTATCTCTCATGAGCCTTTGAAACCGAGGAACGGCAACATGGCCTATTCTTTTACTGAGAAAAAGCGCATTCGTAAGGATTTCGGCAAACGCCCGATCATCCTTGAGGTGCCATATCTGTTGGCAACTCAGATTGATTCATATCGCAGTTTTCTACAGGCGGACACGGCGGCTGACCGGCTCGAAGAGAAAGGACTGCATGCCGCCTTCAAGTCGGTGTTTCCCATCATCAGCTATTCCGGAAACGCGATGCTCGAGTACGTGAGTTACCGTTTGGGTGCTCCGGTGTTCGATGTCAGGGAATGCCAGTTGCGGGGCACGACCTATGCCGCTCCCCTCCGAGTGCTGGTCCGTCTGGTCATCTATGACAAGGATGCCCCGGCCGGTGCCAAGGTCGTCAAGGATATTCGCGAACAAGAGGTCTATATGGGGGAGATGCCCCTAATGACCGATAACGGCACTTTTGTGATTAACGGTACTGAGCGAGTGATCGTGTCTCAGTTGCACCGGTCTCCGGGGGTGTTTTTTGATCATGACAGGGGGAAAACCCACTCTTCCGGTAAGTTGCTGTTTTCTGCCCGGGTAATCCCCTACCGCGGATCATGGTTGGACCTGGAATTCGATCCCAAGGACAACGTGTTTGTGCGTATCGACCGTCGCCGCAAACTGCCGGCAACGATCCTGTTGCGGGCGCTAGGCTTCGAGGCCGAGGAAATTCTCGGCATGTTCTTCGAGACCGATACCTTTAACTTGACCAAGACCAAGGCCAAACTCAATTTGGTCCCCGAGCGTTTGCGCGGTGAAACCGCCACCTTCGATATCAAGTCCGGCAAGGATGTATTGGTTGAAACCGGTAGGCGTGTTACCCAGCGGCATATACGCGAGCTCGAAAAGGCCGGTATTAAACAGTTGGATGTTCCGTTGGAGTTTCTCCACGGCAAGGTTCTCGCGCATGCCGTGGTCGATAAAGAGACCGGCGAAGTGTTGGCCAACGCCAACGATGAGATGACAGCGGATTTGGTGCAAACCCTTCTCGATTCGGGAATCAAGAAGATCGAAACGATCTTTACCAACGATTTGGATCACGGCCCGTATATTTCGAATACGTTGCGAATCGATCCTTCTACTTCTCAATTGGAAGCCCAAGTCGAAATATACCGCATGATGCGGCCTGGCGAACCGCCTACCAAAGAGGCCGCGCAAAACTTGTTCAAGAGCCTATTCTTCAGCGCTGACCGATATGACTTGTCGGCGGTGGGGCGCATGAAGTTCAACAAACGGCTAGGCAGGACCGAAGTGACCGGAGAGGGTGTGCTCTCCAACGAAGATATCATCGACGTACTCAAGGAGTTGGTGGCCATTCGCAACGGCCAGGGGGTGGTCGACGACATCGATCATCTCGGAAACCGGCGTATACGTTCGGTGGGTGAGATGGCGGAAAACCAGTTCCGTGTTGGCTTGGTGCGGGTGGAGCGCGCCGTGAAAGAGAGGCTTACCTTGGCGGAATCCGAGGGCTTGATGCCCCAGCAAATGATTAATGCAAAGCCTGTTTCGGCAGCGATCAAGGAGTTCTTCGGATCGAGTCAGCTTTCTCAGTTCATGGATCAGAATAACCCGCTTTCCGAAGTTACCCATAAACGTCGGGTGTCGGCGCTAGGGCCGGGTGGTTTAGCGCGGGAACGTGCCGGATTTGAGGTGAGGGATGTGCATCCCACCCATTATGGCCGCGTTTGCCCGATCGAGACACCAGAAGGTCCGAATATTGGCTTGATAAACTCCTTGGCGGTGTATTCCCGGACCAACGATTACGGTTTCCTCGAGACGCCTTATCGCAAGGTGGAAAGTGGCAGGGCAACCGATGAAATCCACTATTTGTCTGCGATCGAGGAGGGGCGTTATGTAATCGCCCAGGCCAGCGCCACGCTGGACGATAACAATCAGCTGATCGATGAGTTGGTCTCCTGTCGGCACCAGAACGAGTTCACGCTTTCCACGCCCGACAAGATCGAGTACATGGACGT
>JAGRGP010000047.1 GCA_020445415.1 Gammaproteobacteria bacterium
TGAAATGTCAGGTTTTTTTTTTTTTTCTATTGACCGGGCCTGGCAAGATGATTAGTATAAGCGCCTCAAGTTATACCTAGGTAGCTCAGTCGGTAGAGCGTGTGACTGTTAATCACTAGGTCGGCGGTTCGAGCCCGTCCCGGGGAGCCAGTTTTCAGAAAAGCCGGTTCGAGCACGCTCAGCCGGCTTTTTCCATTCTACGGAAAATAGGAATTTTTTTAAAGAATATCAAGGAACTATGGACTTACTGGCGTGAGTTTCCCACGCCTCCGGGTGTGTTTCGTTAGCACGCGGCCGAGGGGACGGTGTTATCCACGCGTACTGGCCCTTTGATTTTTCGGCTTTTTCGCTTTCGAGATCAACCCAGCGCTCCCTGTCTGGTTGGCGCACTCCTTGCGCGTACTAGCGTGCTCACTTTTCTACCCGCCGGATAGACTAGGGTGCCAGGGCCCGCAGTTTATCGGCATAGATACGTGCTTGCTCGCTGTCACCCCGGTCGCGGTAAAACTCCACCAGCGCGTTTAGAATAGGGCGGTTTCCGGGATATTGACGTTGGGCGTCTTCCAAAACGGCGATGGCCTGGCCGGGTTTGCCGTAGGAATGGAGTGCCAGGGCATAAACATAAGCATAGTGTACGTTCTCGGTATTCTGCCTAGCTGCCAGGCGGAGTTCCTCAAGCGCCTCGGCGGTGCGTTTCTCCCTGACCAGCAAGAGTCCTAGCGCGTGCCGAAGGTCCGCATTTGTTGGTACGACATCAATTCCCGAGCGCAGAAGACGTTCACCATCAGCATCTCTGCCGAGTTGTCGGTAGAGATCCGCCAGATTGACATAGGCGGGCGAAAATCCCGGATCGATACGCAACGCGGTTTGGTAAGCTTGCTCGGCATATTCGGCGTTACCTGCCGCCAGCCCCACAAGCCCCAGGCTCAGGTGTGCCTCGGCACGGTCTTCATTGGTCCGTAATGTCCGAATGTACTCATCTACCCCCCGAGAAAGCGGTTCACGGAACTTCTCTGGAAGCGGTTGGCGCAACAACGGGGCGAGCACGCGTGAAGCTTCTATGCGTACGATTCGAACTGGATCGTCGAGCAACAGCCATCCCTGATCCACCCGGGTGCTCACGTCTGCATTTTCGAGAACGCGTACCGCGGCCATACGTACCAGCGGATCACCATCCTCCAACAGGCGCCGAATGGTTAGCAGATGCTGCGATTCTCCCAAGTCACCCAGCAGCGCCACTGCGGTAGCACGCGCGATTCCAGGCTGTGAGGAGTCAGCCGCCAGCGCGATCAGCCGAGTTCCCGCGTCTGCCTCTGCATTCCTGGCGGCGTGCAATATCTCGCCGAAGTGTATCCCGCGATGGCTGGAATCCGGATACTTGGCGGCTACAACCTCCGCGGCCCACTCCGCCGTTTTATCGGAATGGCATTGATTGCATGCATTGGGAGTGCCCAAATCGACGGACAAATCGGGACGCGGCACACGCAAGCTGTGGTCGGCTCGCAAGTCGTTCACCATATAGACTCGTTGGGGCATATGGCAGTTGATACAGGACGACCCTGGGGTTTCCGGATCATGGAAATGATGGGCGCGGGTATCGTAGCGGACCGCCAGGTGGCAGCCAGTGCACAACGTGTTATCCGTTGCGCGCAACTGCAGGTCGTGTGGGTCGTGGCAATCGCCACAGGTAACACCGGCCCGGTACATCTTGCTTTGGATGAATGATCCATAAACGTAGACCTCACCCTTGATCTGGCCGTCGGGGAAGTACAGATGATCTTCCAACAATGCCAGCCGGTGTGTATCGCCCAGTGGCTGGCCGTGCTGGTAAGGCTCCCAGATTTGTCCTCTCCGGGAATGGCAGCGGGCGCACATCTCCACTTGAATAGGGTGCTTCCGAGGGACTGATCGGTGGGGCTTGCCATCCGCCGGCTCAACCAGCCAGGCACCCCCATCGCGATCCACGAGATCCACAACCAGTCCCTTGCCGGGTGGCGCCGGGACGCCGGGGTCCCGAGACACCAGTTCCGCCCAGGTAACATGGCTCCCTCCGGGTCCGTGGCAAGCTTCACAGGCAACATCGATTTCGTCCCAGGTCGTCCGGTAGCTATCGGTCTTGAGATCGTAGTGCTTCTGAATATTGGTGGAGTGACACTCGGCGCATTGATAGTTCCAGGTTTGATCCGGACTGGTCCAATGGAGAGCGTCGCCAGGCTTCAGCTCTTCTTGAGGATAGAGGTGAAACCACCGTTGCCCCCCTTCCGATAGCGGTCTGGTGTCCCAGGCCAATCCCAGGCTCTGCAGGCGTCCCCGGGGGTACTCCACCAAGTATTGCTGCAGGGGATACCACCCGAATGTGTAGCGGATGGGATAGTCGTGCAGTTCGCCATCCGGGCCATCCGTACGCACGAAGTAACCATCATCGCGTTTGAAGAACCGAGAAGTTACACCATTGACTGTGATCTGCGCGTCGGCGAAATTGCCAAGCACAGTATCCGGAGCCGCCCTTGCCATGGAAAGATCGTGGTGCGAACCACGCCACTTCTCAGTCTCAGCGGGATGGCACCGGGAGCACTGCGCACTGCCGACATAACTGGCAACCTGATCGGCGGAGAATACCGGATACGGACAGGCCACACCGAGTATTAGCACCAAGAATATCCTGCGCCCCGTCTGTGTGGTAAAGACCGTCAAAAACAAGCCTCAGAAACGGGATCACCGGAGATTCGCCTGATGATCCATTGGTAACACACCGGTTGAACAAATCGACTCATTCGCACAACCCGGCTACGGGTGGCCTCTTTCCCATTAATCAGTGAGCCTGTTTAGGGCATCTCCATGTTCCCGTCGGCCGCAGGCAAGGTTTACCGCCTCCCCCTATTACGACGCTGCCGGTAACCATCAGTTATTGTGAGATGACAATCCGTAGGGCCGCGATCATTTCGGATAGATGACTTTCCAGTCCCGTTTCATATCAACCACGGTCCAACCTTGCTTAACCGACTCGCTTAACGCCTTATCTAGCCTACCCACGTGCGACTCACGGTCATAGGCCCATTCGCGAGCGCCGTCGGTATGGTGAACCAGCAGTCCAAACCGCTCACCGGTTCCGGCGGTAGTCCATTGCAGCATCTCCAGGTCCCCGTCAGAGTTGCCCCCCGCGAAGACCGGTACCTTACCGATGAATTTATGAATACCTACGGGCTTACCCGCTTTGTCGTCAATAAAATCGATCTCAGGCAAGCGCACCAGTACCGGGCCAGAGTCGCGCATTTCGTATACAACCTTTATGCTGCTGCCAACGACCTGCTCCGGGGGAATCCCGTAAACCTGTTGAGCCCAGGGTCTCATGAACTCAATACCCCCACCCGAAACAATGTAGGTCTTGAAGCCGCTATTACGCAGATATTCCAGCAATTCGATCATGGGCTGAAACACCAAGGTGGTGTACGGCCGCTCAAATCGCGGGTGCCGGGCCGCGTTGATCCAATCCAGAACGACGGCCTTGAACTCATCGGTCGTCAACCCGGCATGAGTAGCCATTATCAGTTGCAGCAGGCCCCTCTCGCCCAATGTAGCGAGAGTGTTGACATCGTTTTCGAGCACGGCCTTGAAGGGCTGCTGGACTTGCCATTCCGGATGTTCTGGCGCCAGCGCCTTCACGCGGTCAATTGCGAATAGCAACTGAAAATAGACCGGTTTTTCCGACCATAAGGTCCCGTCGTTATCGAAAACTGCGATTCGGTCATCGGGCGCTACATAGTCGGCACTCCCCTCCCGGGTTACCCGATCGACAAATTCGACAATGGCATCTCGGGACGCTCCTGGATTCCATGAAGGGAGTACATCGGCCAGGGTAGCCCCGCTCATCACCAGCGCAGGCAAAAAGGCTACTATTCTCCACAAAGTCATTGGAACCCCCTCGGAAAAAACCTCACCCCGCGCCGGGGTGAGGTATCGCTTTGCTTATCCAGAAACGGCGTGGTCGATCCAGGTCTAATTGTAATCAACCACCAGCCGGTGTCAGTTTCTCCATGACCTGATCAAGGCTAAAGCTGGCTGCCTTTTGACGAGGCGGAAACTCCTGGAAAGTGCTTAGGAACTTACCTACATAATCCTGCGCCGGCACCAACAAATAGGCTCTATCAATCAGCCAGTCGAAGTACGTATTGGAAGTAATGGTTGCCCGTTCGTAGGGATCGCGGCGCAGATTCTCAATCAACGGCAAACGCAATGGCACAAAGGGTTCCATCCATACCCGGAGGGTACCCATCGATTTCTGCTCCATGAAAATCAACTTCCAATCATCGTAGCGCAAAGCTGTCAGATCACCATCATCGGAAAAATAGAAGATTTCCTTGCGTGCACTTTGATCGGTCTCGCCGGTAAGCATCGGCAAGATATTGTAACCGTCGAGGTGCACTTTGTAGGAACGCCCAATGGCTTCGACGCCCCCCTTAACAAGCTTCTCCTTGATGGCGGGCTCGCCCGTCGCTGCAAGGAAGGTGGGCAACCAGTCCATATGGTGAACAATCTCGTTATTCCAGGTACCGGCCTGTATTTTTCCAGGCCAACGTACCATCGCGGGCACCCGCCAGCCGCCTTCCCAGTTGGTGTTCTTTTCACCGCGAAACGGCGTCGCCGCCGCGTCGGGCCAGGTATTGTAGTGTGGCCCATTGTCGGTCGAGTAGAACACAATAGTATTGTCGGCTATACCCAAGTCATCCAGCGTCTTCAGAAACTTACCGATGTGTTTATCGTGTTCGACCATACCGTCGGAGTACTCGTCCTGACCCGAAATACCGCGCAGCTCCTCTTTGACATGGGTACGAAAATGCATGCGCGTACCGCTCCACCAGACGAACCAAGGCTTGCCCGCGCCATGCTGCTCCTTGATAAATTCGATGGCGCGGTCGGAGGTTTCGTCGTCCACCGTCTCCATTCGCTGTTTGCTTAGCGGGCCGGTATCCTCGATCTTCTGAGTGCCGTCAGGCATGGCCCAGGAATGGATCACACCGCGCGGGCCGAACCGCTGACGGAAAGTCTCGCCGTCAGCAAGCTGCATATCTCCCGGATAATCTTCGTTTTCCGGCTCCTCTTCGGCATTTAGATGGTAGAGGTTGCCAAAGAATTCATCGAAGCCGTGATTGGTAGGCAGGTGCTCGTCGCGGTCACCGAGATGGTTCTTACCGAATTGTCCGGTAGCATACCCTCGCGCCTTGAGCAACCCGGCGATGGTGGGTTCCTCTTCACGCATGCCGAGGTCCGCACCCGGCAGGCCGACCTTGGACAACCCGGTACGGAATACGCTCTGCCCCATGATGAACGAGGCACGTCCCGCGGTACAGGATTGCTCGCCATAATAGTCGGTAAAGGTCATACCCTCAGCGGCAATGCGGTCAATGTTGGGCGTTTGATAGCCCATCATGCCATGGGTATAGGCGCTGATGTTGGACTGCCCGATATCGTCACCCCAGACAACCAGGATATTGGGTTTGTCCGCAGCGTAAACCGCCACGCCGAAGCCCCCAAGTACAACCGCCGTCAATACCCGCATGTCCCGCCGCCACGCCGGCGCCCAACTCCGTGGATTCAGCTTTCTCAGTCGCATTCCCGTAGCTCTCCTCTATTTAGCGGCGGCCTTAAACCCGTGACCGGTAGAATCCCTGTTGTTCCATTCAAAGCTCGGGGCGATGTTAACACCTATTCTCGGGCGTTCACCACCCAATTGACGTGACGGATCGGTCCACCAGGCTCGCAAGGCGAATACCCACGCTGGGGAGGTTCTGTCGAAAACTGACTACCAGCCCTTCAGCCGCCTTTCACCAGCGCCCACAAAAAACTCCGAGCGCACAACGGCACTGGCTGAGAACTCCCGCCACCAGAAGGTTGAAAGTCGAAACCGTAAAGAAGCTTCGACCCAACCGTCTATCCCCGGCATCAAGTGTTGGCAGGCATCAATACCGTGAAATCGAACTCAAGAACCACTGCGGGATGGTATTTTCCATTATCACCTTTGTAGGGAAAATCACTGCAAGGACAATCCTTGGTGGCAACCATGCGTATCCGCAGAGCCCCGATATCATCCCGGTTGGGCAGGCGTTCCTTTTCCAGGATTTCGCTCCAGGCGTACACCGTGTCTCCGGCAAATATCGGCGCCACGTGACGGCCACCATTAATCGCCGCCACTTTGAACGCGTTCCCCAGCCCATTGAAGGAGAACGCCCTGGCCATGCTGATAACATGCCCCCCGTAGACAATGCGTTTTCCAAAACGACCGTCTTTTTCCGTGTGTTGGTTGAAATGTACCTTAGCCGTGTTCTGATACAACCGAGTGGCGGTCATATGGTCGCTTTCTTCCACGGTCATGGCATCCACGTGGTCGATCTTTTCTCCTACCGCATAGTCATTCCAATAAAAGGGACTGCCAGCCAGCTGCCGATCGTATCCGGAGAGATTCAATGTCTCTGGCACCACCAGATCGTCGGCGGCTACCGACTTCGGGAGTTCCGGTATTACCGCGGATACCGCAGGTGACGCAGGATCCTTCTTACGCACCATAACCCAGCGAATATAGTCGAGGACATGCTCACCCCGCTGGTTATATCCGGATGAGTGAACATAAACGTTGCCGGTTTTTCCGTCGGAGTTTTCCTTCAGGCCAATAACCTTCGACAGGGTATTGAGGCTATCACCCGGATATACCGGTTGACTAAAACGTCCCGCCGCGTAACCGAGGTTGGCAATTGCATTCAACGAGACATCCGGAACAGTCTTGCCAAACACCACATGAAACACCAACAAGTCATCCACTGGCGCCTGGGTAAAGCCGATGGATTGCGCAAACGCCCGCGACGAGTTCACGGCAAAACGAGTGCCATAAAGCGCCGTGTAGAGCGAGACATCGCCTTCCGTGATGGTACGCGGGGTGGCATGAACAATCTCTTGTCCTAGCTTAAAGTCCTCAAAAAAATTTCCGGGGTTGGTTTTACTGACCATGCAATTCTCCAGATACGGTTGATAGTCGGCGACCTCTCATATGGTAACAGATGACTCAAGAAATGCCTGGGCCTCTTCTTTACGTTCGAAGACGTGGGGAGCGATGTTGCGCGTGGAGTAGGCTTGGTCCAGTTTCATGCGCATAAAGGCGCTCGTCGCATAGCGAGTAATAGTCGTGTAATGATGTTCCAACATGTAGCGGTCCATATCGACGTAGTAGTCAGTGATGTTTTCGTTGATCCGGAACCCATCGTAGTTGATGAATACACCCACCCGTTTGCCGATACTGTTGCAGCGGCTTTCCAGCAGGGACCGCAACATCTGCACGTCCTCCTTGACGCGGGCATACCAACCCTCCAAGTTGATAAAGAGAATGTTGCGGGCTGGATCGTAGCTGACGCGCTCGGGAAGGTCGAGATTGAGTAACACTGACTCGAGTTGCATGGGCTCGGGCCGGAAGATCCGAAGGTCCATGGGAACCGGCTCCCGGATAATAGGTTCAAAATCCATGTGGGCCAGAATATCCCGCTCAATATCAATACCCGGAGCCACCTCGGTAAGCACCAATCCCTTGCGCCCCCGCCGGAAGACACAGCGCTCGGTGACAAAGTAAACGGGTTGTCGGCGTCTGACCGAGAAGTCGCCGCTGAACGAGACCTGCTTGACTTGCTTGACGAACTTGCGGCTGTCTCCTTCCCTGAGAATGCGGAGTTCGTCGTTTTCCACGGCGATTTCCAACCCACCCGCGGTGAAGGTTCCCGCGAAAATCATGCTACGCGCGTTCTGGCTGATGTTGATAAACCCTCCGCAGCCTACGAGGCGGGTTCCGAACCGACTGACATTGATATTGCCCCGTTCGTCGCATTCGGCCATACCGAGACAGGCCATGTCGAGTCCACCACCGTCATAAAAATCAAACTGCTGGTTCTGATCGAGGATCGCATCGGCATTTACCCCTCCACCAAAACTGGAGCCGCTCGCCAGGACACCGCCTACCGTCCCCGCCTCCGAGGTCAATGTAATGTATTGGGTGATCTTCTCCTCGTTGGCAACCGCGGCCACTCCCTCCGGCACGCCGACTCCCAGATTGACGATACCGTTTGGTGGCAGCTCGAAGGCGGCACGGCGGGCAATAATCTTTCGGGCATCCAATGGCATGGGCTTAAGAGAATCCAGTGGCACCCGGATCTCGCCCGCCAACGCCGGATTGTACTGGGTTCCATAGTTCATCATGTGGTGCTCAGGCTTTTCCGCCACGACGACACAGTCGACTAAAATGCCCGGTACCTTCACAAGCTTGGGGTTGAGGGAGCCGAGCTGCGCCACGCGCTCTACTTGGGCGATAACAATCCCGTTGCTGTTTTTCACCGCCATCGCCTGCGCCAGGTTGTCAAGAAAGAGCGGCTCTTTCTCCATGGTGATGTTCCCTGCAGGATCCGCTGTGGTACCACGGATAAAGGCCACATCCACGGAACCGACTTTATAGAACAGCCACTCCTCTCCATCGATCTCCACCAGTTTGACGATATCCTTGGTGGTGATTTCGTTGACGCGCCCGCCCTCCAGGCGGGGATCCACGAACGTGTGCAACCCCACTTTGGAGAAGAATCCAGGCTTGCCGCTTGCCCGGGTGCGAAAGAGCTGACAAATAACCCCCTGGGGCAGATTGTAGGCGTAGATCTTGTTCTCCATGGCCAACTTCACGACGTTGGGCATCCGTCCCCAGTTGCCGGCCACTACCCGGCGCAGCATGCCTTCGTGACCCAAGCGATTGGTTCCGCGCGCCTTGCCGTCTGCTTGGCCAGCGGCGGCGAACAGCGTCAGATTGCGCGGTGACCCAGTTTCAAGAAAGCGCCTTTCCAAGGCCTCGAGAAGGGCCTCCGGGATACCACTCTGAACAAATCCGTTACAACAGATCGTGTCGCGGTCCCGTACCAAGGCCACGGCTTCGTCGGCAGTTACGATTTTACTCTTCATCGCTTACCCTCCGGGCTGCGGATCAGATTAACTTTGGGCGGCGATTTCAGCCACCGCCGTCATCGCGGTCTTTCCATCGGGTCCCTGGGCCTGCAGATCCACAGTGCCATTGCTCTTCCTGCCGACCAGACGAAAGGCGTTGAGATCAAACAACGGGGATCGCCCCCGAAATTCAAACGTGTGCAGCCGACCTCCATCTTGCTGCCGAACCAACTCCGCCAGCATCAAAGCGGTTAACGGGCCGTGCACTACCAAGCCGGGATATCCTTCTTCGTTCATTGCATAGGGGCGGTCATAATGAATCCGGTGAGCATTGAAGGTAAGTGCCGAAAACCTAAATAGCAGCACTTCACTGGGTGTCACAACCCGGCACCAAGCATCTGGCGGAAGGTCGGGCAGACGGCTGACCGGCACCGGTCTGGGGACTGATCCTCCCGGCTCCTTGTAAACAATATCCTGCACTTCTTCTATACAAAGTGTCCCCGCGGCATCTCTGATCCGGTAACGCACAGTGACGAATACCAGCCTGCCACTCTTGCCGGTTTTTTCCTGAACCGCCAATACTTCCCCCTCCCGGGTGGCCGGCTCGCCGACGCACAACGGTGCGAAAAATGTCATTCTGGCGCCGGCGAACATGCGCCTGGGAAGATCCACGGGTGGCAGAAACCCACCCCGCTTGGGGTGGCCGTCGGAACCGATTTGTGATGCCGGTGCTTGCGGCAGAAAATAAAACCAGTGCCACAATGGAGGAAGTGAATCCCCCGCATGCAAGGCTGTTCCTTGCAAATCGAGCATCGCCGCCACGCCGAGGGCAGGCGCGAGGCTAATGCTGTCCTCCCGGAATTCGGTGGAACCGATCCAATCGGTCAAGGGTTTGGATTGGGTCTGATTCATGCTGCTGCCCCTGCGGGGCCGGCCGGGGGACCGGCCACAATACCCGCGCTTCTTAAATCGGCGATCTCCTGACCGCTCATGCCTAAATCCCGCCCGAGAATATCGTCCGTATGTTCCCCTAATACGGGAGCGCGTACCGGCACTTGACGTTGGAACGCCCCGAAATCGATGGGTGAACCCGGCACCAAAAATGTGCCAATACCCGGCTGGTCTAGCATCGAGAACATCGGATTGTCTAAGGACACCCGTGGATCTTCCCGAACCATCTGCTTAAAACTCTGGTAAGGACCCCAGCAGACTCCAGCACCCTGAAATGCCCCTTGGATCTCCTCCAGAGTGTGCTCTCCACACCACACCTCAAGTGGTTCGGTTATCGCTTCACTGGCCCGATAACGATCGCCGGTCGTAGAAAAATCGAGCCCTAGGCGGGCCTCGATACCCTTGAATGTTTCACTCAATCCGGTGACTCTCCCAAGCTCTTCCCACATGCGGTCGGTTACCACGGCGATATAGATTTGACGGCCATCCCGGCAGGTAAAATCCTTGCCGTAGGCACCGTAGAGATAGTTACCCTGGGCTCGGCGTTCCTGGGAATTGAACACGGCCTCCTGGATGTATCCCAAGTGCCCGGTCATGGCAAATGCGATATCGGAAAGGGCGATCTTGATCAGCTGTCCTTCGCCGGTCAGACGGCGGTGTCTTTCCGCCGCCAGTACCGCCGTGGCCAGGTGAATTCCCGCGATGGCGTCCCATGCCGGCAGCACATGGTTAACCGGATTCAACTCCCCCCCCGGCCCGGGGCTACCCGTCACGTAGGGAAAGCCCGCGGCACAGTTGACGGTATAGTCAACCGCGGAAGTGCCATCGGGGTTTCCCAATAAATTCACCATGATCAGATCCTTCCGGTATGCCTTGAGCGACTCGTAGCTCATCCACCCCTTGTGGACCGGGAAGTTGGTCACGAATATTCCCTTTCCTTCTCCGCTGGCAGTAATCAGCTTGCGTACGATCTCTTGACCTTGGGGCGCGCGGGTGTTTACTGCCAAGGACCGTTTGCCCTTGTTGAGCCCAACCCAATATAGGCTCTTTCCATCCTCGGTTACCGGCCAACGATTGGCATCCAGTCCTCCATTGATAGGATCGAAGCGGACAACATCCGCACCCATCTGCGCCAACGTCAAGCCGCATAAAGGTGCCGCCACGAAGGCCGAGGCTTCCACGATCTGCAATCCCTGAAGAATGTTGAACATGAACCCTATCCCCCTTGCCCAATACGATCAAAAGCCATACTGAGCCCCCCGTTCCGCATCCTTCTTGGCCACGAGCCTGGCCAGATCCACAATTACCTTGGCCTGTTTCCAGGTAGCATCGTCTTGCATCTTGCCGTCGATCATCACTGCCCCGGAACCGTCCGGCATGGCTTCCAGAATCCGCTTGGCGAAAAGTACCTCCTTGACCTCCGGACTAAAGACCTCCTTGGCGATCTCGATCTGACTGGGATGCAGAGTCCAGGTTCCGACACACCCCTGTAGAAACGCATTGCGAAACTGTGCACGGCAGGCATCGCTGTCTTGAAAATCACCAAACGGTCCATAGAACGCCTTGAGTCCGTTTGATAGGCACGCATCCACCATGCGGGCAACCGTGTAGTGCCAAAGATCCTGTTGATAAAAAGCCCGCTCTCCACCCTCGCTGCCGGCATCGGCCAATACCCCGTAAAAAGGGTGCCCACCACCGACACGCGTCGTCTTCATGCCCCGCGAAGCCGCGAGATCCGCCGGGCCCAAGCTCATTCCATGCATGCGGGGACTGGATTGCGCGATCTCGTTGACATTCTTCACCCCTTGCGCGGTCTCCAGGATCGCGTGGATCAGGATAGGTTTCTTGACCGCATGTTTGGCCTCCAGTTGAGCCAGCAGCTGGTCGACATAGTGGATATCCCAGGGCCCCTCCACCTTAGGGATCATGACCACATCCAGCTTATCGCCCACTTCGGCGACGATGCTGATCAGATCGTCCAAGCCCCAGGGACTATTGAGCGCGTTTACCCTTGTCCATAGACCCGTATCACCAAAATCCACCGCTTTGGCAACCTCGATGAAACCGGCACGGGCCGCTTCCTTGGCCTCCACGGGGATCGCATCCTCCAGATTGCCCAACAGCACATCGACTTGCTTGGCCATATCCGGCACCTTGGCGCGCATCTTCTCGACCTGAGGGGGAAAAAAATGGATTGTGCGCTCCAACCTAACCGGCAGCTCTTGTAGTGGCTCCGGCGCACCTATCGCGAGTGGTTTGTAATACTGGGACGGACTTTTCATAGCGTTTGCTCCCGAATGCGTTTAAATAAATTTATCAGTTGAAATTAAGTTTTTTCCGCCACTTGGGCGGCTTTTTGCATGATCGTCTCGGCCTGGCGGATCGACGCGATATCGATCATGCGACCGTCGAGTGTTACCGCGCCCGCACCGGACTTTTCCGCCTGAACCATGGCTTCCAAAATCCGCTTGGCCTGCTCTATCTCCGCCGCCGATGGCTTAAACAAATCATTGGCCATCTCTACCTGGCTCGGGTGGATAACCATCTTACCCTCGCAGCCCAGCACCCGGGCCCGCTTGGCACTAGCCAGCCATCCGTCGGGATCGCGGATATCCGCGAAGGGTCCGTCTATCGGACGCAAGCCATTGGCCCGTGCCGCGGCCACGATTGTAGCAAGCGCGAAGTGCCACATATCCCCCCAGTGCGACTCCCGAACTCCAGTTTGATTGAGGTCGGTAAGAACATGATAGTCGGGATTGGGGCCACCAATGGCGGCGATCCGGGCACCGGATGAGGCCGCATAATCGGCAGAGCCGAATAGAATGCTTTCATTGCGCTTTGAAGCGGCAGCAATACTATAGATATTCTGGATACCCAAGGGCGTTTCGATGAGTATCTCGATACCGATCGGTCTCTCTATTCCCTTGGCTCTTTCGATTTGGGTAAGCAGCATGTCGACCGCATATATATCAGCGGCACACCCCACCTTGGGAATCAAGACCAGATCCAGTTTGCTACCAGCCTGCTCCACCAGGTCAACAATATCCCTGTACATATAATGGGTATCCAGCCCATTAATGCGTACCGAAACCGATTTGTTTCCAAAATCCAGGTCGTTTAGCGCCGCGATAACATCCCGCCTGGCCTGGTCCTTTCTGTCTGGCGCCACTGAATCTTCCAGATCAAAAAAGATGATATCCGCAGTGCTTTGTGCCGCCTTTTCGATAAAACGGGGGCTTGAGCCAGGAACCGCCAAGGCACTGCGGTTCAATCGAGGCTTGGTATTGGGAATTGTGGTAAAACTCATTGCAAGACTCTCTCCTCCGGCCCGTTCAACAGGCCTTATCATTCGACGCTTAAGTTACTCAGCGCTCGGGGGTGATTAAAGCAGAAATCGGACCAAGCTTATCTGCAATCCGTATTTTCATAAAAAACAGTAAATAATCCACTTTTCTCTTGATTATTCGACCGCTAAAAAGGGTGTAATAAAAAATGACAGGGATGCCGTTTATGGCGAATCATGAATTCGATAAATTGCTATTTATCAATCAGTTATTCAACAAACTCAGTACCTGTCACAGATTGAAGTTTGCGACAGCCGCCGGTTGCTTGGAACAGAAAGAAAAAACCCGGCACAAAGGCCGGGTATAAAGTTGAGGCTTCCAATCTCTGAGAGGTGCCTCCCTGCGGAATCCAATTCCCTTACTGCACGACATCCTTTTCATCTCCTGGGCGAGATTATCCCGATTAGTTGCTACAGTAATGTGACAATCAACAATCGATTGGCTCCAGCTAAAACCGGTCACCGCTGCCTTTTGCCCGATCCTGGAATAAACCGCAACTTGGCGCCCCTAATTGGGGTCACCGGCAAGCGCGAGGATCTGCTGGATAGCGTCACGAATCTCCTCGGGAGCCTCTCGGGGGCTGACATGTCCACCGTTTACCACCCGCGTGCTCAGCCGCGGCGGGATGCCAACATGGTCGGATTTACCGACAACCGCCAAGGCGGGTAGAGACAGGTTATCAAGGATTGGCGCTAGCCCTCTGGCGCCCACTATCACTACATCGATAATACGAGCGAGCTCGGAGAAAGATCTCCCAGCCAATTGATCCTGCATCTTGACAATGGCTTCGGGGTGTTTGGCGAGATATGCCTCAGAATAAATGACCTTGCAAACCTGCTTGGCGTAAAACCGAGGAAAAAGCGCCAGTAGCTTCTGAAATCTCGCAGTGAGTTGCTGCAGTGGAGAAGGATTTGTAAACGGCATGTTAAAAAGCCCAAGAGCCGCAATCCTTGTGGGGTACCTAGCGGCCGCGAGTAATGCGGTGATCGCTCCCCACGAATGGCCGATTACCACACACCTATCTATTCCGAGGTCATCTAGGATCCCAATCAACATTTCCGTACATTCATCCTGGGTCCAACTTCGCCCGACATCACCGCTTTGCCCGTGAGCCGGCATGTCAATGGTAATGCATGTCCGGGAGAAAACTCCCGCATTCAACCCGTCCCACAAGCTTCCATCCAAAAACAGACCATGCAAAAACAAGATGGGGTAACCGCCAGGACACTGATCGACATGGATGCTAATTTGGCCAAGTGAGGTATCTATATGTTCCGTAGACATGCTAATCCCTTTAATCCGTTCGGTTGTATCTGGGTCTCTCTAGTTTCAATCATGAGATGCTTATTCCATTGGCTCAACATCCAACCCTGGCGGCCCATCCCATCTCCCGCAGGCAGTCCAATAATAGTTATTGCTCTCAGTAGTACTCCACTTACTTATTTTTGGCGGATGCTTATGGTTCCCCACTGATCTCATTTACTCGAACCAAGACAACTGCAGTAACGGCAAAAAAACCATTTGATAGTCCGCGGGGTACCGTTCGGCCGACTTAGTTTTCGCGCCGAGATTGTATCTCATTGATTACCATTGCACCTTTTCCGTGGGACTGCATCACGTTTCCCATATCACCGCGCTTACGACGCTCAATATTGTGGCAGCATTGTCGCCCACTGTACCAACCATACACCGCAGCAACTTGGTACGACGCATCACAGCCTCTTTAGTTATTTACCGATCGATTGCTATCGATGCAACGTGCCTACCACATCGGAGCGGAAACGATGAAACACTACGCCAAACACTCGACTTGGTTACGAGCAGCATCACTCTACTTATGGATATTCGTGGCATTGCTTACATCTGCCAACACCTCAGCCATGGCGGCGACACTGTACGTGTCTCCTGATGGAAATGATAGCTCCCAAGGGACCCTGGCCGCACCATTCGCGACAGTTGAAAAAGCCGTTTCCGTTGCAGTGGTGGGCGATAGCATCCTGCTTAAGCGTGGCGGCAACTGGGACGAAACCGTATCCCTGCAACTCGATGGCAATGCCACCAATCATTTGACGCTGGGGGCCTATGGCGCTGGTGAACCACCTATCATCTTCGGACTGAATATCGGTGGCAACCACGCGGTTGTTAGAGAACTCATTGTCGATCATCGCGGCGAAACCGGCGATGCACTCACCGTGCGCAGTGCGGTGAATGTCTCCCTCATCGAGCTGGAGATTCGTAATGGCTCTAAAGACGGTATCGACGTGGACAAAGCAGATGGACTGCTGGTGGATTCCTGTGAAATTCATCACTTTCTTGCCGGTTCTTATGCCAATCAAGTGGATGCCCATGGGTTCGTCGCAACGGATAGCAGCGATATTGTTATACGTAATGTAGAAATTCATCACGTGTCCGGTGATTCGATTCAGACTGATCCTGATCGGGACACCAATACACCTGACAATATTCTCATCGAAGACAGCCATCTGTGGACTGGCCCCCTTCAGTCGAATTTCAACCAGTGGAATGCTGGAGAGGTCCCGGGCGAAAATGCCATAGATACCAAGATGGTAAAGTCCAATTGGGACGCGGTTCCGCGCATGCGTATAACAATTAGAAATGTTACCGCCCATGGATGGATGCCGGGATATATCAGTAACCGGGCCGCCTTTAACTTAAAGGAAAAGATCGAAGCCGTATTGGATGGGGTCACGGTATTCGATAACGAGCAGGCATTCCGAATCCGAGGTACTCGCGGCAACGCCAATGTCACAATCATGAATAGCGTGGTTTTCGATAATGACAAGGCAGTTCGTGCCGAAGATAATCTGGCTAACTTGAATATTTACAACTCAACGTTTGGCAACGCGCGAATCAACCACTTTCAGATCGTTGCGGGAGACAATTCCGCTAGCTGGGATCTGGGTAATAACGCCTTTCTAAATGATCTGCCAACCGTTGCGGTTAACGATTCCAGCAACCTGTTGGCTTTTAATGACGACTTTTCAGACCCCGACACGGGTGCTTTTCACTTGCTTCCAAATTCTCCGTTGATAGACCAGGGGGATACCATAGGCTTGGTTCAGACGGATATTGAAGGTACTCCCCGACCCCAGGGTAACGGATACGATGTCGGTGCCTATGAATATGTTCAGGGCACTGGAAATACACCACCATCCGCGCGCTTTGGCTATGGCTGTGCCGCCCTAACCTGCAGTTTCACCGACAATTCCATCGACTCTGACGGTTCGATCACTGCTTGGTTCTGGGACTTTGGCGATGGCGCAACCTCCAGCAGTCCCAACCCCAGTCATAACTTCGCCGGCGCCGGCAGCTATCCGGTGAGTCTCAGGGTTACCGATAACGACGGTAGCACGGATGTCACAGTACAGTCCGTGACGGTTAACACCTCTCCTCCACCGCCGCCACCGCCGGCCAACGGCATCGATTTTAACGCCTATCCGCTCAGCGCCTTCGCCAACCAGGATCTCCAGGGCTCCGCCACGA
>JAGRGP010000048.1 GCA_020445415.1 Gammaproteobacteria bacterium
CCGGGGCGAGATTGCCTGCCGGGTGGCCCGCACCGCCCGCCGGCTGGGTGTGGCCACTGTAGCGGTTTATTCCGAGGCCGACGCGGAAGCGATGCATGTCCAGCAATGTGACGAAGCCTGGCTGATTGGGCCAGCTCCGGCACGGGAGAGCTACCTGAACCGGCAGCGGATACTCGACGTCGCCCTGCGCGCGGGGGCTCAGGCTGTGCATCCGGGCTATGGATTCCTGTCCGAGAATGCCGGATTTGCCCAGGCTTGCGCCGAGGCAGGCGTGGTGTTTATCGGTCCGCCGGTGGCGGCTATCCGGGCAATGGGCTCGAAGAGCGAAGCCAAGGCGTTGATGGCGAGAGCGGGGGTGCCGTTGCTGCCGGGCTACCATGGCGATGATCAGTCCGATGACGCTTTGCGGCAGGAAGCGACCCGTATGGGTTACCCACTGCTGATCAAGGCCACCGCGGGTGGTGGGGGCAAAGGCATGCGTATTGTCGAATCCCCCGAGGCCTTCCTCGAGGCCTTGCAGGCCGCCCGGCGGGAGTCTAGTGCCGCCTTTGGCGACGACCGAGTCTTGCTGGAGCGTTATCTGCTGGATCCCCGGCATATTGAGTTACAGGTGTTTGCCGATACCAAGGGTAATGTAGTGCACCTGTTTGAGCGGGATTGTTCCATACAACGCCGCCATCAGAAGGTCATCGAGGAAGCCCCGGCGACGGGAATCGGCCCGGAATTACGGGAACGCATGGGCGCGGCTGCCGTCGATGCGGCACGAGCGGTGGGTTACCAGGGTGCGGGGACGGTGGAGTTTCTCCTGGATAGCGACGGGAACTTCTATTTTATGGAGATGAACACCCGTCTCCAGGTAGAGCACCCCGTAACCGAGATGATCACCGGGCAAGACTTAGTGGAGTGGCAGCTCAGGGTGGCCTGCGGAGAGTCCTTGCCCCTGACCCAGGATCAGTTGCGGATCGATGGCCATGCAATAGAGGCGCGGATCTACGCGGAGGTTCCGGACCGGGATTTTGTCCCCGCGGCGGGGACGCTGCACTACCTGCAGATTCCCGAGCCAAACACCCACGTTCGAGTCGACAGCGGTATCCAGCAGGGAGACCGTATCGGTGTTCACTATGACCCGATGATCGCAAAATTGATCGCTTGGGACCGGGACCGCCCCGGCGCTCTGCGGCGTTTGCGAAATGCCCTGGCCGACTACCGGATCGCGGGTCTCGATACCAACTTGGCGTTTCTCTACACGCTAAGCTCCATCCCCGCATTTGCCGAAGGTAAAGTCGATACCGGTTTTATCGGCCGTCACCGGAAGGACTTGCTACCACCGGCCCCGCATGCTCCCCCGGACGATATCCTGGCGGTCGCTGCATTGTACGAACTGCTCACCGAGCGGCAGCTATCGGAAACACGGCGGCTGGCCTCCGGCGATCCCGGTTCACCCTGGGGCATAGGCAGTGGCTGGCGCATGAATGAGGATAACTATCATAGCCTCTGGTTTCGCCGGGACGGGTATCAGGTGGAGGTGGTGGCCCACTACCGGCAGACTGATTTTCAGTTGGAGCTACCCTCGGGAGATTGCCGGATATCCGGGCAAATCCAACCTGATGGAGATTTGATCGCTGAACTGGACGGTCGCAGGGTGCGCGTCTCGATCGTGCGGCAAGGCGAGGAATTTACCCTTTTTGAGCGAGGCCGAATCTGGCATCTGACCCGTTATGATCCGCGCCTCGACGCCATGGAGGGAGAACGTGAATCAGGCGGGTTGTTGGCTCCCATGCCAGGTACCGTAGTTGCCATCAAGGTGGCCACCGGTGACCGGGTAAGCCAGGGAGACACGCTATTGGTCATGGAGGCGATGAAGATGGAACACAACGTCAATGCGCCGTCTGATGGCGAAATTAAAGAGGTTCGTTTCGAGGTGGGAGACTCGGTTCGAGAGGGCGACGAACTACTGGTTCTGGAGTAGCCATGCAGCTACCGAATAAGGTGAAGATCGTCGAGGTCGGGCCTCGGGATGGCCTGCAGAATGAGCCACGGCCCGTGCCCATCAAGGTTAGGATCGAACTGATCGACCGGCTCGTCGAATCAGGGCTCACGGTCATCGAATGTGGAAGTTTCGTCTCGCCGCGTTGGGTGCCTCAGATGGCGGGCAGCGGCGAACTATTGCAGGCTATCGGCCGCCGTACCGGCGTTAGCTATCCAGTACTGGTTCCTAATCTGCGAGGGTTAGAAAACGCGCTTACCGCGGGCGCCCGGGAAGTGGCCGTGTTTGCCGCCGCCTCCGAGAGTTTCTCCCGGCACAATATCAACGGTGGCATTGATGAAAGCCTGGAACGATATGGTGAGGTAATCACCCGTGCCCTGGACCTGGGGATTCGGGTTCGTGGTTACGTCTCCTGTGTGCTCGGTTGCCCCTTTGAAGGCGAGATTACACCCTCGGCGGTAGCCCGGGTCGCCTCGCGCCTGTACGAACTGGGCTGTTACGAGATTTCACTTGGTGACACGGTCGGTGTTGGGACTCCCCTGGCCGCCCAGCGTATGGTAGGGGCGGTTGCCGAACAGGTTCCGATAAGCGCCCTGGCCGCTCATTTCCACGATACGTATGGACAGGCGTTGGCTAATCTGTTCGCGGTGATGCAAATGGGTGTGGCCGTGATCGACAGTTCGGTAGCCGGACTTGGCGGTTGTCCATACGCACCGGGAGCAAGCGGGAACGTAGCGACCGAGGAGGTGCTCTACATGCTAGACGGCATGGGGATCACAACCGCTGTGGATCTTCCCACATTGCTTGACGCGGGTCGTTATATCTCCGCTTACCTCGGTAAAGAAACCCAGTCGCGCGTGGCGGCTGCCTGCGCCAGTAAGTTACCGAAATGAACCAAATGGCAAAAAATAAGGAAGTGCCATGCCGCTGACGACTCCCGTTGAAAGAGAACATCTCCATTCCCGCGACGTGAAATGCCAGGGATTTCGACGCCGCGATGGTCTATGGGACATCGAGGCACACTTAATAGACACCAAGACTTTTACGTTTCCCAATCGTGACCGCGGCGGTGTCATCGCGGCGGGGGAGCCGCTGCACGGGATGTCCTTGCGGGTTACCCTGGATCTCGATTTTGTTATTCATGGCATCGAGGCGGTCACCGATTATTCCCCATTCACGATCTGCGTCAATGCCAGCACTGCCATGAAGCGATTGGTCGGGCTGAAGATCGCTCCAAACTGGCTTGATGAAGTGCGAAGGCGGATCGGCAAGACCGAAGGCTGCACCCATCTGATTGAGCTGCTGAGGCCCATGGCGAGCACCGCATACCAGACCATGCACTTCGCCCGTGAGGAACGAGAAGATCAAAAAACGGTGCGCAGCCGTCCCAGGATTATTGATACCTGTCACGCACTCGCGAGCAACGGTCCCATCGTCAAGCTTGAATGGCCGGATTTCTATACCGGCGAGGACTGATTCTCGGTGGCTCTCGCGGCTAAACTCGCGAGGTATCTGATAGAGTCCACCGGGTATCGGAGAGCAAGGCGGTGCTTTGATCTGCCGAACATTATGGGATTTAGCCCAGCAAACCGGTTTAGGCGAGTTCGGTACTTCAGTTGCCCGATAAGGTGATGGTCACTCCGGTTTCCCAAATGATGGGCAGGCCGTGGACAGGAACCCAAGCGAGACTTCGAGGGGGGGATTACCGGGAATCCAACGGCAGGTCGAGTTGTGCTATCTTCCTTGAAGGCATCGGCGAGGGGTTCAAGCCCTGCGTTCCGCTCCACTCTTTCCTTTCGCGCTTAATAGGCGGTGATCGGAAGTCGGTCGGGAGCAACCCAAATGGCCAAGCCACGCGCCGCTTCCGGTTTCCGGCCCATCACCCAAGGATAAGTCATGTCCGATGATTTGAAGCAACAGGCCCTGCAGTATCACCGCTCTCCCGTACCTGGAAAGATAGCCGTAAATTCCACCAAGATGCTGGCCAATCAATTCGATCTCTCACTGGCCTATTCACCGGGGGTGGCCCACGCCTGTAACGCCATTGTGGAAGATCCCGGGGAGGCGGCTATCTTGACCGCGCGAAGTAATCTCGTGGCAGTGGTGAGTAACGGCACGGCGGTACTCGGATTGGGTGCGATCGGTCCGCTTGCATCCAAACCCGTCATGGAAGGCAAAGGGGTTCTGTTTAAGAAATTTGCCGGGATAGATGTCTTCGATATCGAGATTGAGGAACGGGATCCGGACATGTTGGTCGAGGTAATCGCTCGACTGGAACCGACATTTGGCGGCATCAATCTGGAGGATATCAAGGCCCCGGAATGTTTCGAGGTCGAACGCCGGCTGCGGGAGCGGATGAAGATCCCGGTTTTCCATGATGATCAGCACGGCACTGCGATTATCGCCGCCGCCGCTGTCCTGAATGGCTTGCGGCTGGTAAACAAGCGGATTGACGAAGTCAAGGTGGTGGGTTCCGGTGCGGGGGCGGCGGGATTGGCCTGCCTCGACCAACTGGTGAGGTTGGGCGTTAAAAAAGAAAACATTACCGTATGCGATAAGCTGGGAGTCGTTTATAAGGGCCGTCTGGAGGAAATGGATCCGCGCAAGGCGGGATATGCCCAAGCGACGGACTACCGAACCCTGGCCGAGGTGATCCCGGGCGCCGATATCTTTCTCGGTCTTTCCGCTCCCGGCGTCCTGACGCCCGAGATGGTCCAAACCATGGCTAAAGACCCGTTGATTCTTGCCTTGGCCAACCCGGATCCGGAGATCATGCCGGATCAAGCCAAGGCGGTCCGTCCGGATGCCATCGTTGCCACCGGTCGCTCGGATTTTCCGAATCAGGTAAACAACGTTCTCTGTTTCCCTTATCTCTTCCGGGGCGCATTGGATGTGGGGGCCACCACCATCAACGAAGAGATGAAAATGGCGGTAGTACGGGCGCTGGCGGATATGACCATGAAACAGGCGTCCGACAATGTTGCCAGCGCCTATTCCGGCGACCAGCTCAATTTCGGTCCCGAATACCTGATACCCAAGCCATTCGATACCCGCCTGGTGTTGGAGCTTCCGGTGGCGGTAGCCCGGGCTGCGATGGAAAGCGGTGTGGCGACCCGTCCCATTGAGGATTTTGTCGCCTACCGGGAACGGCTGAGCGCCCTGGTGTACCGCACCGGGAATGCCATGCGTCCGCTGTTTGAGCGCGCCAAAGCCGATCCCCGCAGAGTTATCTATACGGAAGGGGAGTCCGAACGGGTGTTGCGTGCCGTCCAGGTGGTTGTCGACGAGGGATTGGCGAAACCCATTTTGATCGGGCGGCGTGAGCAAGTAGCGGCTGCGATCAAGCGGCTCGACCTCAGTATCGGTGAACCTCAGTTCCAGCTGATCGATCCCCGCGATAATCCCTATTACGAAGCCTGTTGTCAGGCTTACCACCAGTTACGCCGCCGTCGCGGCGTAGATCCCATCGTGGCGCGCATCCGGGTGGCCAACGAACCGACGGTTCTCGGAGCCCTGTTGCTGCGGCTGGGTCATGCCGATGCCATTGTGTGTGGCACCATAGGCCGGTTTGATCGGCATCTCCAGTACGTATTGCATGTGCTCGGCAAGCGCAAAGGGGTGAAAACAGCGGCGGCGATGAATATGTTAATCACCTCCAAGGCCACGGTCTTTATCGCCGACACCAACGTCAACCTGGACCCGGATGCCGAGCAGATTGCGGACATTACATTGCTAGCGGCGGACGCGCTTCGCAAAGTGGGGGTCGAGCCTAAAGTGGCGCTACTGTCACACACCAATTTCGGAGCCCGAGAAGATCCCTGGTCACGGAAAATGGCAATCGCCCTGCGGCATATTAAAAAAAGGGCGCCGGATTTAGAGGTGGAGGGGGAAATGAAAGGTGATACGGCGCTGCTGGAAACCCTGCGCGAGCGGGTGTTTCCCGGTTCCCGTCTCGCGGGAACCGCCAATCTCCTGGTGATGCCGAACCTTGATGCCGCCAACATCTCTACAACGCTATTGAAGATTCTCGCCTCCGAAGGGGTGGCCGTGGGTCCAATTATGCTGGGTCTGCGGCGTCCGGCCCACATCATGACCCGTTCCGCCACGACCCGGCGAATTGTCAACATGACCGCGATCGCGGTGGTGGATGCGCAAACCAGTGAGCATTGACCCGTGCCGATTGAGACGGCGTCCGGAGGAGAACCGGCCACTGCCGCTGAATAAGCCGGCCGGATGCTGTTACAATATTCCACCCTAATCTTGCCAAGTTGTTGCCAAACCTAAGAGACCATGCATCCGAAAGATCTGCGCCGCTCACTCATTCGGGTCATGCCCCTGCTCGTGGCGGGTTTGACGATTCTGGTGCTGCTCATTTACTACCAGCAGGTCACCCGAATTAAACACACCACGTTTAAGAATCTAGTCTTGGAGAACCAGCAACGGGCGCTGGCAAGCCTCGATCAGCTGTTGACCCCGGTGTCCACAAACCTTTCCATTGTAGCCGAGTGGCTGAAGGAAGAAATGCCCCGGGCAGGTGAGATCGAGCGATTGAATGCTCGCTTGATCCCTATTCTGAAGGAGATTCCACAGGTGGCTTCCGCCGTCATCGCCAGCGATGAAGGGGCGGAATATATGCTACAGCGAACCCAAGGAGGGTGGTTGACCCGGGTTCGGGAAAGTCACGAAGGGACCAACCGGTTTCAGTGGAGCAGGTGGTCCACTGCTCGCGAGCCCGTGGAGCAGTGGAACGAATCCACCGATTACGATCCCCGCGACCGCCCCTGGTTTCAAGGCGCTTTGGAAACCGCTGAGCCGGATACGCTGTTCTGGACTTCACCGTACCGCTTCTTTAGCTCTGGTCAGCCTGGTTTATCGGTGGCGCGTAGAATTACCCGAGAGGGCACGAGCCGTTTCCTGGTCGTCGCGTTCGATGTATTGCTAGCCGATATTTCAGCTCTTACATCCAACCTGGTGGCCGAAGATGATGGGATTGCGTTCGCACTGACTGCTGATGATCAGATTATTGGGGTACCCCGGGACACCCAGTTCGAGACGGAAGCCGCCATCCAGGAAGCAATGTTGACACCGGTACAGTCATTCTCTGTACCCATCGTGCGCCAAGCCTATGCCACGTGGAGCGACGATGGACGCCCCGTGGCGACTCCTTTTCGGGTGCGTGGCATGGACGATAGCAAGGATTGGTGGGCGAGCGTATGGGACTATGGCATGGGAAACCAATCCCTGTGGCTAGGGGTGGCTATCCCCGAGCCGGCATTGGTGAAACGTATGGGTGGCCCTTGGCTGGGGATTCCCGCCGCTATACTTGCAACCGGACTGATCCTGTTATTGGTGACACTTTGGCTGGTGCGAAAAACCGGAAAGAGTGAGGGCGAGCAGCTATTGCCGGGATCCGCCTTGTTTCTGTCTGGAGACACAGATGATGACCCGGCCAACATCCTGCAGGAAACCATTCAGCGGGGAGAGAGTGAGTTTCTTGAGTTCAAATCCACGTTGCGCTGGAACTTCAAGGCTGGTCGAACCGGCAAGGAAATCGAACTGGCATGGCTAAAGACGGTCGCCGCGTTTTTGAACAGCGGGGGTGGACTGATCCTGTTAGGTGTAAATGACCAAGGCGACGTGCTAGGACTCGACAACGATGGATTTGCCAATGATGACGCCCTTTTGAGGCACGTTGAGAACCTTGTTGCCCAGCACCTGGGGTCGGTGCATTTTCCCGCTATCCAGTCGCGTTTGTTCACGGTGGCGCAAAAGCAGGTGCTCGCTATTAAATGTGGAGTCGCCCAGCAACCTGTGTTCCTGAAACAGGGAAAGGCGGAAGATTTCTATATCAGAACCGGGCCCGCTAGCCGTTCGCTGAGTCCCAGCGAGGTACTCACCTACCTGGAGATGCGCAAGGTACAAAGGTAATCAATGGCCATTGACGCTTGCCGATGGGAGGGTGGTGGCGGGAAAGGAGATTGAATGAGTTAGGCTTCGAGGAGCCGCGGGTGATGAAACCAGCTCGGGCTCTCCCTGGTGGAAACGGAGCGAACCAACCTCTGCCTCGCCGTTCGCAAACTGAAGGTTGATACGAATGGACCCGAAGGGTTCAGCGGAACCCTCCGGGTAGCATAACTGAAACGGATTAAACTGGTCGCGGCTTAGGTCCGCTCGCCCTGATCGCCCGGTAATTTTCATTCTGCATTGCCCGCGGTCACACGGGGATGACGCGCTTAGCGCTTTAGCTACACTTGGACTCCCCGCAATTTAAGCAGGTCATGCAGCCATCCATCTGAATCATCGCCTTGGTGTTACACTTTTTACATAGCTGAGCCCCTGCGGGAAACTCGCTCGGGTGATCGGCGTCGGAATGTTCGATAACCGCTTCGTATTGGGCTCGCTTCTCGTCGATCAATCGACGCTGATGCTCGTCCGGACCCTCTTCCCTGAGCATTCCAATCATGATCAGGTGACTGTGAATAACGTCGCCGATCTCGGCTACCAGGGATGGCATATATTTCCCCCCCTTCTTGAAGTAGCCGCCGGCGGGGTCGAATACGGAACGCAGCTCCTCCACCAAAAACGAAATATCACCCCCTTTGCGGAATACCGCGGAGATGATGCGGGTGAGGGCGACAATCCATTGAAAATGATCCATGTTCTTGGAGTTGATAAATACCTCGAATGGCCGCCGGATTTCGTGGGCCGTGCCATGATTCAAGATGATGTCATTGATGGTGACGTACAGGGCATGTTCGGAAAGCGGTGTCTTGATCTTGTAAGTGGAGCCAAACAGCATGTCGGGTCGAGCAACCTTTTCATGCATGTGTATGATATTTTCCTCGCCTCCAGCGTCGCCGGACGCACTGCGTTGATCCTCGTCCGGGCTATTGACGCTGTAGTCCACTATCTTCTTGTCTATCTTGATGGTCATGGTTTTAACCTTTCTGGGGCACCGGACATTGCCGGGTCATCCCTTAGCATGATTTAGCTCATCTTCGCCGGCTCCCCGGGAACCGGGCAGATCCCCACCGGAAAGAGTGTGCACGGCACGTTCCGGGGAGAACCCCGCGCTTTTCAAAACTTCCCGTAGTAACCCTCCTTGAGCGCATCGAATAAATTCGCTGCCGTGTGGATCTCTCCGTCATATTCGATCTGTTCGTTACCCTTTGCCTCAACGGTCGAGCCATCCTCCAGCTTGAACCGATAGGTAGTATTCTCGAGGTCTTTCTCTTTTACCAACACCCCTTGAAATGCCTCCGGATTGAAGCGGAAGGTGGTACACCCCTTGAGTCCCTGCTGGTAGGCGTACATATAAATATCCTTGAAATCCTCGTAGGGATATTCGGTAGGTACGTTAGCCGTTTTTGAGATCGACGAATCTATCCACTTTTGTGCCGCTGCTTGAATATCCACGTGCTGTTTTGGAGAGATATCATCGGCCGCCATAAAGTAGGCTGGCAGCCGTTTTTCCGCATCCTCCGAATCGGGAATGGCATTGGCATTGATCAGTTCTCGGTAGGCAAGCAGCTCAAAACTGAAGACATCTACCTTCTCTTTGGTCTTTTTACGCTCACGGATGATGTTTCGCGAATAATGGTGCGCAAAGCTGGGTTCGATACCGTTGCTGGCATTGTTGGCGAGGGACAGTGAGATGGTGCCGGTCGGCGCGATGGAGCTGTGGTGGGTAAAGCGCGCCCCGATTTCGGCCAACTCGCGGAGCAGTCCAGGCTCCTCCTTGGCAACCTGTTGCATATAGCGGCTGTACCGGGCGTGCAGGATCTTGCCCTTTATCCTGTCTCCCTCCTTCCAATTGTCTACCGCCATCTCGGGGCGCTTGGCCAACATCTCGGCGGTGACCGTAAACTCCTCGTCCATAATCGGTGCCGGCCCTTTCTCCTTGGCCAGCTGCAAACCGGTCCGCCACCCGACTAACGCAAGTTCCTTGGTAACCCGTTCGGTAAAAGTGAGGGAGTCGGCATCACCGTATTTCATACCCAGCATGGTGATACTGGAGCCCAGCCCCAGATAACCCATCCCATGACGACGCTTGCGCAGGATCTCGCTGCGCTGTTGCTGCAGCGGAAGGCCATTAATCTCCACGACGTTGTCGAGCATGCGGGTAAAGATTGCGACCACCTTGCGGAATTCATCCCAATCGAAGAACGCATCACCCGTAAAGGGATTGCGTACAAACTTGGTGAGGTTGACCGAGCCCAACAAGCACGCGCCGTAGGGGGGCAGGGGTTGCTCACCACAGGGGTTGGTGGCCCGCACATCCTCGCAGAACCAGTTGTTATTCATCTCATTGACCTTGTCGATGAGAATGAACCCGGGTTCCGCGAAGTCATAGGTGGACGACATGATCACGTCCCACAGCCGCCGGGCGCGAATGGTTTTGTATACCTTGCAGGCAACCCGTCCACAGTCGTCTACGATGTATCCGTTCTTATAAGGCCAGTAACGCCAAACCACCTGATCCCCGTTTGCCGGGTTCAACTGGTCGGCCCGGGCCTCTTTCTCACTGACAGGAAAGGCGAGATTCCATTTACGATCTTGTTTTACCGCCTCCATGAACTCTTCTGTTATCAGCAAGGACAGATTGAATTGCCGCAGCCGGCCGTCTTCCCTTTTCGCCCGGATGAAATCCATGACGTCCGGGTGGCCGATATCGAAGGTAGCCATCTGGGCACCACGCCGGCCGCCGGCCGATGAAACGGTGAAACACATCTTGTCATAGATATCCATGAATGAAAGGGGACCGGAAGTATAGGCCCCGGCACCGCTCACATAGGCTCCTTTGGGCCTTAGCGTGGAAAACTCATAACCGATGCCACAGCCAGCCTTGAGGGTCAGTCCAGCTTCGTGCACCTTGCTGAGGATCTCGTTCATGCTATCGTGAATCGTATCCGAGACGGTGCAGTTGATGGTCGAGGTTGCTGGCTTATGTTCCCGGGCACCGGCATTTGAAGTAATACGTCCCGCCGGAATGGCACCATGGCGCAAGGCCCACAGAAACTTTTCACTCCACTCCTGCTGTAACTCGGCGGTTGATTCGGTCTCCGCTAGGGCCTGGGCCACCCGTTGATAGGTCCCATCAATATCCCGGTCTACCGGTATCCCGTCTTTGGTCTTGAGGCGGTACTTGGTGTTCCAAATATCCAACGAGGCCTCTTGCAGAGGCACGCCCGCGGCACTGGTTGGAACCGCTTTCAGATGAACTGTCTTCATTTGCTTCTAATCCTGGCTGTAGTTGGTGTAACACCACGCGATCCTTGTGCCTGGCGCGGCGCTTTCCGATCGGGTACTCCTGCAATTCCAGTCGTCGACTGTTGACGGGACGACCGCTTCCTTCCAGTACCCTGGTGACGCTGCGTTAGAGCACTGCCCAACATCCGGTGCTTCTTGAAATGGAGGGGCGATTATATCTATATATTGTAATTATTATTAAACAAGGCCCTTAAAAACACTATATATTGTGTTCTATGGGAGAGAAGATTAGGCTCGCGCGGATGGCTTGTCAAGCGCGGAGAAGCGATATAAGAAATGTAGAATATGGTGTAAAATTTTAAAATGCCTTGGACCGTTATGAAATCCATGAAACGCTCTCGAGATGAGGCTGAACCTAGCACTCGGCACCTATTGGTTCACCCTGGAAGCGCGTGATTTGAAAATCAGGAAAACCCTGGTACTGGGGATCGGCAATACCCTACTGACCGATGAGGGGGTTGGGGTGCACCTGGTAGAATACCTCAAGCATTTGCACCCTGATCGGGATGGCATTCGGTTTCTTGACGGGGGCACCTTGAGTTTCACGCTTGCGGCCGAGCTCGAGGAATACCAAAATCTGATTATCGTGGATGCGGCCCGCACGGGTGGCAGACCAGCCACCGTAGCTGTCTACGAAGGTCCGGAAGTAGATCAGTACCTCAGGGGTACCCGGCAAAGTGTCCACGAGGTGGGGTTGGGAGACCTCCTCGATATTGCGCTCCTGGCAGGGCACTTCCCGCATAGGGTTGCCCTGGTCGGAATCGAGCCCTGGAATGTGGAATGGGGCGATTCGCTTTCCGAACCAGTGGCCAAGTCATTGCCCGTAGCCGCCGAAGCGGTCATGGCCCTGATTGCAAAATGGGCTAATGAACCGGAGGACCCTGAACGCGTGGGCAATCCTTTTGCCGTAATCGGAAAGATGGGAAACAATTACTGATCTACGTCATCCCAAATCTCCCCGTAGCGCAGTATCTTCAGAGCAGTAGTTAAGCGTATTAACAAATGAGTATATTAGATAATATACCTGTTCATATACCATCGTCCGTCTCGACGGCCGATCGGGCTTACAACACCCTGCCACTCTTACATGAGATACGTCACGCCTTGGAACGTCTCTCCCGGGAAGGGGAGTCGACGATCCTGGACTTGCGTGCCATTCCGTTCCCTCCAGGTGATGAACAGCGGCTTCTCGACTATCTTGGCACCGGAGAGGTAGAGGCACAGCTTCACGCGCTGGGTAACTCGCTGATACGTGAGACCCGCTACAGTGGCGTTTGGGTAGTCGAACACAAGAATGGGGATGATGAACGGGTAGCGTTGCAGATTGAAATCACGTCAGTTCCGGCCATTCTCCGGGCACAACCGGAGGACATTGAAGAGGGCCTGAACAGGCTGACCGCCAGCCTGTCGGCCGACGTGAAAGAGGATCTGGTCTGACGAATATTCTGGAGGCCAAATGACCGACCGCAAAGCTGAAACACTCGGCGCGATACTCAGGAAAAATGGCGTTAGCCGACGGGGATTTCTCAAATTCTGTACCACAACGGCCTCGCTGATGGCGTTGCCACCATCCTGGGTTCCAACACTAGCATTGGCCCTGGAACAAGCCCGACGGCCTTCGGTGATCTGGCTTTCTTTCCAAGAGTGCACCGGGTGCACCGAATCGCTGACGCGCAGCCATTCCCCATCGCTCGAAAGTCTGATCTTTGATTACATCTCCCTGGATTACCATCACACCCTGCAGGTTGCATCCGGGACTGCTGCCGAGGCGGCACGGGAACAGGCAATGCATGAGAATGCCGGAAAATACCTGTTGGTGGTCGATGGCTCCATTCCCCTGGGGAATCCCGGCTACTCGACAATAGCCGGCATCAGTAACCTGCAAATGCTCAAAGAGACCGCCAAAGGGGCGGCCGCCATTGTAGCGGTCGGAAATTGCGCGGCCTTTGGCGGTTTGCCAAAGGCAAACCCAAACCCCACGGGCGCGGTTTCGGTATCCGACATTATTACCGATAAGCCCATTATCAATGTTTCCGGTTGCCCGCCTATTCCGGTGGTTATCACTGGGGTGTTGGCGCATTATCTAACATTCGGGAAACTGCCCGAGCTGGATCAATACAACCGACCAAAGGTGTTTTTTGGCACCAGCATCCATGACAGATGTTACCGGCGTCCTTTCTATGACAAGGGGTTGTTTGCCTCGACCTTCGATGACGAAGGTGCCAAGAAAGGTTGGTGCCTCTACAAACTGGGCTGCAAGGGACCCATGACCTACAATGCCTGCGCGACCGCGAAATGGAATCAGGGGACTAGCTGGCCGGTGGAATCTGGCCATGGTTGCCTGGGCTGTTCAGAACCCGATTTCTGGGATGCCGGGGGATTCTATAACGCACTCTCTATTCCCATTGGAGATGTCTCCCGCAATACCGCGTATGCGGGAGCCGCCGGATTAGTGCTTGGCGCGGCTGCCGCCGGTCTGAATCGCAAGACAAAGGCGGAAGCGGTGAGAAACCATGGCAAGGTCAGTATCGATGACCTGGAGAAACCATCATGATCGAACCAATGGATTTCCTGTTATGGGTGCGAGGGTCCCTGTTCGATGTGGCGGTCACGGTATTTGTCATCGGCATAATCATACGGTTCTTCGAGATTCTGTCCCTGGGGCGAAGCAAAGATTTGGCAGAGGCAAAGGGTACTGAATTCGTGCCGGGGATAAAGACCATAATCACCCGAACCTTGCCCGAACAAGGCACATTTAAGCGCCAGCCCCTGACCATCATCGCGGGCTATGTATTTCATGTCGGCCTACTCGTCAGCCTGGTGCTGTTTATTCCACATATCGAATTATTCCGACAGACGTTCGGCTTCGGCTGGCCCGGTTTGCCCAATCCGATCGTGGATGCCGCCGCGGTTTTGGGGATTGTCGGCTTGTTGGCGGCCCTGTGGAACCGCATTACTAATCCGGTGATGAAGATTCTTACCGACAACGAAGACTACTTGGTCTGGGTACTGACTTTCCTGCCGATGATTACCGGTTACCTTGCCTACCACCGGATGGTGAATCCTTATCCGCTGATACTTGGGTTGCACATACTGAGTATCGAGCTGTTGATGGTATTTTTTCCGTTCACCAAGTTGATGCATACATTCACCTTGTTTCTGGCACGCTGGTACAACGGTGCCATGAGCGGCCGCAGGGGGGTTGAGTCATGACCGGGGCAACACTGGAACGGGGCATCAACGCATTTAAGGAGCAGATCAATGCTCCGGTAGCCGCTTTTTTCTCGAGTTGTGTGAGCTGCGGAATCTGTGCCGAAGCCTGTCTTTTTTATACCGAAACGGGGGATCCGAAATACACCCCAATCCGTAAACTCGAACCCCTACGTCGCGTATGGGAGCAAGAATATACTTTGGTCGGCAAAATCAAACGGCTGCTGGGATTCGAGAAACCGGTGACCGACGAATTGCTCGAAGAATGGCGGGAACTGTTGTACGACAGTTGTACCCTGTGCGGGCGTTGTTCGATGGTATGCCCGGTGGGCAACGACATTGCCTACATGGTCCGTCGGGCCAGGGAGGGCATGGTGGCATCGGGAAATTCTCCGGTGGATGTGCAAGCGGCGGCTGTGCGCGCCGTGACCATCGGCAGCCCCATGGGTATCAAGCTCAAAGCACTGGAAACCCAGATCCGCAACATCGAGGCTGATACCGGGTTGACCATACCCCTCGATGTGGAAGGGGCGGATTACATGGCTCTGCTCTCATCCATGGAGGTCATTAACTTTCCTGAGTATATCGAGTCGCTGGCGCGTATATTCAAACAAGCCGGGATTAGCTGGACACTCTGCTCCGAGGCTTTCGAGGCAACCAATACGGGCATTCAGATCGGCTCCACCGACATTGCCCGCGAGCTAGTGCAACGGGCCGTGGACGGGGCGGAAAAATTACGGGTCAAGTATGTGATCAGCCCCGAGTGTGGGCACGCCTATACCGCGATTCGCTGGGATGGTCCAAACCTCATCGGCCGGCCCTACAAGTTTAGGGTTGTGCATATCCTCGAGCTGTTGGATGAACTCCGGGCAAATGGACGAATCAAAACCAGGAATCCGACGAACCAATGCATGACCTTCCATGACCCCTGTTCCATCGTACGCAAGGGGGGAGTGCTAGAATCGCCCCGCAATCTCATGGCCTTGGTCAACAGTAACTTCGTGGAGATGCCCGACCATGGGAAGTGGAACTGGTGCTGCGGAGGGGGAGGCGGTGTAAGCGCGAATACCGATGCCGAAGAACTGCGCACCCAGGTATTCCGGCGCAAGAAACTCCAGCTAGAAGCCACCGGTGCGACCAAGTTGGTGACCGCCTGCGCAAACTGCCGGCTGGTAATCGAAGAAGGCCTGGAGGCATACAACATGGAGCTTCCCATCGAAGGGTTGACCGAACTCGTGGCTCAGCATCTGATCGAAGATGAGATTCCGTCGGGAACCCAGGATAGCTCGTGAGCCTCTGGCAACCGCACACCGATTGGAACGCATGTTATTTACGGCCGAATAGGCCGATGAGCGGAGTGTACCCTAATGAGCGAACGCATAGTCGTTGATCCGATCACTCGAATCGAGGGCCATCTGCGCATTGAAGCGCAGTTGGAAGGGAACAAGATCGGCCAAGCCTACTCATCAGGCACCATGGTGCGGGGCATCGAAACCATACTGAAGGGCCGGGACCCGCGGGATGCATGGGCCTATGCCCAACGGATCTGCGGCGTGTGCACGCTGGTGC
>JAGRGP010000049.1 GCA_020445415.1 Gammaproteobacteria bacterium
ATGTCATCGATTGGTCAGTAGTCGACGGAGAGCAGGTCGAGCCCGGACAGATCATCTGTCGCTTGGTCGGCAATACCCGTGTTTTGCTGAGCGGGGAGCGGACCGCCCTCAACTATCTCCAAGTGTTATCCGGAACCGCGACCCGAGCGCGACATTACGCCGATCTCGTGGCAGGAACCGGCGTACGTTTGCTCGATACCCGGAAGACCTTGCCAGGGCTTAGGTTGCAGCAAAAGTATGCAGTGGCTTGTGGGGGCTGTTATAACCACCGGATAGGACTCTATGATGCCATTCTAATCAAAGAAAACCACATTGCGGCCGCGGGTTCTATCAAGGCGGCGCTGTCGGCGGCATCGGCGATGTCACCCGGTGTACAGGTGGAAATCGAGGTCGAGAGCTTGGAGCAGCTTGCGCAAGCATTGGACGAGGGCGCCCGACGAGTTCTGCTGGATAATTTTGGCCCCGACCAACTTAAACAGGCGGTTGCCCTCAATCAGGGCAGAGCCCGACTTGAAGCCTCGGGGGGAATATCTTTACAGAATATTCGTGAAATCGCGGAGACTGGTATCGATGACATCTCTATCGGAGCGCTCACGAAAGATGTCACGGCGGTTGACCTCTCCATGCGATTTTACTGAAGCATTACCTAACTACGCCTTGACATCCAGTAGGGAACCGATCACTTTATCTGCTGCTTTAAAGACCTGCACCGAGGTCGCGACCTGTTGAGCATTTTCATGCAGTTCGACCATAGCCCGGATGGAGTCTCTGGTTGGGATGGTTTGCGGGTAGTGGGTAGTTTCGGCGATACGTGCCGCGTTTCGCTTGAGCCCCTGCAGCCCGCGGCCGATACCGGTAACCGCCGTACTCGTGAGGGAAGAGATAGCCATTTCTTCTAGACCTGCTGGTTTACTGTCTTTAAGTTAGAGTCTAGCTGTGCAAACTGCGGAAACAAGAGGTCATAGTCAAAAATGTGACGAAACGCAATTTCTTGACGCCATCTTGTGTGATGGCCCGGTAGTTTTCAATTATTTTTACTGAGGAACGTGCATGTCCCTGTTTTACAAATCTATATCATTGGCGGTCGTATTTCTTGGGGTTACTGGAGGTGTGAGCGCGACCGAGCTATCTACTCAGGATCAGCGGCTAAGCTACGTGCTGGGATACCAGTTTGCCCAGCAGCTCAAGGCGGAAGGCGTTACTGTCGACATCGAGGCGTTTAGTGCCGCGGTAGATGATGTGGTGGCCGGAAAGCCGTTACAGATGACATTAGAGGAAATGCGCGAGAGCCTACGGGCCGGTCAGGAGGCCATCGCTGAGAAAAAGGCTGCGGAGGCCCAGGCCGCCTTGGAGCAAGGACAAAGGTTTCTTGAGCAAAACCGTTCGCAGGAGGGTGTAGTGACCCTGCCATCCGGGCTGCAATATATCGAATTGACCCCGGGGGCGGGTGAGTCTCCGGCAGCGGATGCTAAGGTTACCGTGCATTATCGGGGAACCTTGATAAACGGTAAGGAGTTCGATAGCTCTTACCGTCGGGGAGAGCCCACGAGTTTTTCGCTAGCCGGAGTGATCCCCGGTTTCCGCGAATCGATTACTCTGATGAAGCCGGGCGCTAAATGGAAGGTATTTATTCCCGCGGAACTGGGGTACGGGGTGAATGGGGCGGGGTCCGACATCGGTCCTAACGAGACATTGATCTTCGATATCGAATTGCTCTCGGTGGAATAAGCCCTCTCCTGGAGGGCGTGCCTCACACCCCGATAGATAGTGCGGTAATCTGTTGGCGGTCACAGTCCTCTGAGATAAGAGGGCCGCAACGCACCATCTCCTTCAAGCGCTGAACGGATGGTTTTTAGCAACCGTTCGCGGTCCTTGGGAATCGTTCCCGCTAGGGCCAGGGCGTTGGATGCATGGTTGGAGCGAAAGACAAACGGGTGAGGGGGGGCGAGGCCGGATAATAGACGTGCCTGCTCATGCAGTACACCCCTATCATCCTGCAATTCGAAGGGTTCACCAAATTTTTTCATGAATTCCGTGAAGACACTGGGCTCGAGGTACAGCTGCAACGTGGAGACATAAGTGGCAGGTGCCCGGTTCAGGAGATCGACAGTCCCATCAATGTGCTCTTGCCAGTACTTCTGGCCCCCCAGTCCAAGGATAACTGTTGCCGATAGCTTGATTTCGGACACGAATACTTGATCCATCGCCTCCCCGATACTGCGGCTTGTCGCCCCCTTGGTAATCTTCTTCAGAATCAGATCCGAACCTGATTCGATACCTAGGTAAAGCAGGTTCAATCGGTGCCTGCGGAGCTGAATCAGCTCAGGCAATGATTTTCTGCGGATGTTGGCGGGAGTGGCATAACAGGAGACCCGAGTCAGTTCGGGAAAGGCGGATTCGAGTCGCTGGAGAATTTTTACCAGGTGGTCAGTGGGTAAGGCCAGCGCGTCCCCGTCCGCCAAAAACACCCGGTCTGTATCGGGCCAGAGTTGTGCCGCCTGGTCGATCTCTCCTTGGAGGATTTCCCACGGCCTGGCTTGGTAGCGCTTCGACTTATACATGGAACAGAACGAGCACTGGTTAAAGCTACATCCCAGGGTCGCTTGGAAAATCAGGTTTCGCCCTTCGCTCGGAGGACGGTACAGTGGCATGTGGTAGTCAAACATAGGGCTATACCGGGGGGAACACGAGGCGTGCTCCGCTGAAAAGTTGTTGCGCCCCTGGTCGCCCACCTGTTCTGAAACTAACGCGTTTCAGTGCTGGTTGGGTATAGAGGCACGCACCCCGCAGGCTGAAATGATGACCGTCAAATTCCAGTGTGCTCTCCTCTTTGCGTGATGGTGGCTGATAGCCGTCGTAGGGCCGGAATACATTGGCGCACCATTCTCGAACCAGTCCATAATTACTGATCTTACCGGTACGTACAGCCACTTCCCACTGGTATTCGTGCTGCAGTATCGCCCCGGCAAGATTACCGCCCTGACTGCTCACCCAGTTGGCGTAGGCTTCCGCCTCAAATCGATTGATGCCCATAACGGGGTCTGCTCCTTGAAGGTCGTAGGGCCCATGCAGTCCAATGCCGTACCAGTTGCCTCTTAGGTCTTGTCGCCAGTGATTGGGATGGGCGGCCCTGCCATCCTTCGGTGGCATTCCTTCAAGCTGCCAGAAGTCTGGCTGCTGGTATCCTCCGGCCTCTATGAACGCTAGCCAGTTTCCATTGGAGACAGGTGTGGAGGCGATACGGAATCCGCTGAGTTCAACCTGTTGTGCGGGAGCTTCGTTATCTCGAGCGCCCACCGCATCCCTAGAGCCGATCCGGTAGTGTCCCCGTGGTATTTCAACGGTATCGGCCTTAGGCATGATAGGCTGTGCTGCCGTGGATACGTAATAATCACTCGTCATCAGCAGTCGCCTTTGGACAAGAACCATAAGCATATACTCGTAGTTCCGAGCATGCTCTTGAAGGATTATCTGCAATAATTGATTTCCACTCATCCGTGAGTCTCTTTTTAGCAGAGCGGGATTTGCCAGTCGCATCAGATTGCCATCCTGAAGTTCCATGGCCCAGTTGAGAAGATGATCCCGGGGTGGGAGCCTATGCCAGCAAGGGCTGGTGTCTTTGCTCTCAGGAAAAAATATCTCCCGACTGCGGCAGGTTACTTCGTCATTCCCTTGTCCGACTTCACGCACCCAGTAGGTCTCAAGATAGCTACTTAAGGCTAGATACCACGCGAGTGGAGCCAGCTCCGGGTGATAGCAGTGGTAACACTCCTGTGCGGAAACCGACATCAGTAGCTCGGTCATCATCTGATGCTGGCGGCTAAGTTGCCCCAGTAGCGAGTCTCTGTTCATCGAGATCTTTAGTTCACCCTGTTGCGCGACGGAATATCGAGTCCCGAAATCGCGTTGTCTCCAGTTTCAGAGCCACATTATTCCGCGATTGGGTGCGGGGAAAAAGGGGTTGCTTCTTCGTTTTAAGTCATGGGGTGAGCGGGATGTGGGTGTTTAGTCTGCAGGAACCGTACGCCCTGCCGCCCATTCTCGCAGCTCGGAGATGCGCTCTGCCATTACAACAGACAGGGGGCTGGTGCGTTCCAGCTCTTCGATCAAATGTTCCGTAGTCAGGCCAGTCTCATCGGACTGGGACCGATAGAGTGCCGAGACAATGGCCTGTTCAATCTCGGCACCCGTAAACCCGTCGCTGATCTGAGCCAGCGTATCGAGATCGAAGCCACCAGGTGCCTGATTGCGCCGGCGGAGATGGATACTGAATATCTCACGCCGCTGCCCATTTCCGGGCAGGTCGACAAAGAAGATCTCGTCCAGGCGCCCTTTGCGAATAAGCTCGGGTGGGAGCCGCTGGATATCGTTTGCCGTTGCTACCACAAAAACGCCAGTATTGTGTTCAGCCATCCAAGTAAGCAAGGTACCAAGAATGCGCTGGGAAACTCCGTCGTCACTACCATTGACAGAGATCCCCTTTTCGATCTCATCGATCCAGAGAACACAGGGTGACATGGTTTCTGTGATCGACAGTGCATGGCGCAGATTTTTTTCGGACTCCCCAATGTATTTGTTGTAAAGGGTACCGAAGTCCAAGCGAAGCAAAGGTAGCTGCAGGCTTCCGGCAACCGCTTTTGCGGCGAGACTCTTGCCGGCTCCTTGCACACCGAGCAGCATAATCCCACGGGGTTGATCAAGCGTTGAGTCTTGGTCATGAAAGCGGGAGCGCCGGTGTTCTAGCCACTCCTTCATCCGGTTAAGTCCAGCTACATCGCTGAACTTCGCGGTGTCGTATTCGAACGAGATTATTCCACCCCTGCTGATGAGTTCGTACTTGGCCTGCATGACCCTGGGGAGGTCATCTTGGCGTATTGCGCCGTCGTCGGCAATGGCGTTGCGGATTAGTCGGCGTGTATCGCTGGTCGTGACACCCAGTAGGTGGGTTGCCAGAGCCTCCACCGCCTTGGGGTCGGCTTTGACAGGCCGGCTGGCACGCAATTGCCAGGCTTCAGCTTCTTCCTTGATGATTCGTTTAATCTCATTCCGACCGGGCAGGCGTACGATGAATCTCGCGGTGAGGTGCCGGATCTCCGATGGGATCGCCAACTCAAAGCTGAGAAATACCAGCGTCTTCGGGATTTCATCATAATTTTGCGCAATCTCCTTGATCAGACGAATATGCAGGGGATTGCTGAGGTAGGGGTGAAAATCTAGTAACAGATAAATCGCAGGTTCAGCCTCGGACCGGATGTGTCTCAGAGCGTCAGTGGGATCCGGATGCAATCCCTTGGGCCCAAAGTCGATTTCCAGGCGCCTCAATCCGTCGGTCACGGTCCACTGAAATACGGGTACCCTCAGCCGCAAACCCAGTACCGGAAACAGTTGGGTGATTCTTTTTTCTTCCAGGGATTCGACGATAACCAGCGGGGTACGTGAGGCGAGCAACAGTTCAAGATCGCGCAAGGTCTGCATAAAATAAAGTCCGGGAAACCGAGGTTACCCGGACTTTACCAGCCTTGGCGGTCTACTGCACCGCCCGGTGGGGGATCAGACGCAACCCGTTGGTTTAGGCAGTCCACCGTATTTGGTGATGGGCTTCATCGGACCGGTTAGCCACAGCTTGAACATAGCTTTTTGATCAGCCCCGAGATACTTGGAGAACTTGCGGATGGGGGGTACCACTGAGTGTTCTTCGTAGTACTCCCTGGCCTTCAGGATTTGCTCCCACTTTTCATCATCCAGCTCAAAATTATCTGCCTCGGCCATGGCGTGAGCGATTTCGGGGGTCCAGGCGTTCATATCGGCCAGGTAGCCGTCTCCATCCCTTGGGGGTACTGCAATACTCATGGTGATAATCCTCAAATTAAAAACCAAGTAATTTGCTAGGTAGTTAGTGACATTCTATCCGGGCGGAGTAAAAAATCTACCGCTCCATAATTATGGTATTTGCCGGTTGGCTAGGCAGTGTTCAACCGCTTGTGGAATGTCCTCAAGAGAAACAGGTACCTCCGGGAATTCGAAACGATACAGTCGCTCTCCTCGCAATAGATCCAGTCCCCAAGGGTCAACGCCTATGGCTACGGTCTGCGAAGTGCCCCCTTTCGGGACGTTTTCCGATACATGGCGATTGATCGGGGCAAGCAGTTCATCTTCCTGGGAAAGGGTGAAGCGGTTGATCGTCATCCTGTCGATATCAATCCAACGGGCCGCTCCGAAACCGGAAACACAATAAAACCTTACCGGGCGCAGTCCGAAAAAATGAAATCCAAGTTCCTGATAATAGATTCGGCTTTCCGGGAAATAACGAAAGTGGCGCTTCTGGAGCGCATCGGTGACAGGGTCCACAGGGTAAGCGTCAGCCAGGCAGATTAGCCGAGTCAACTGTTGAGTATCGCCGTTCCCCTGTTCAACTACGGTCAGGCTGCAGCGTCTGTCGGCACGCAGGTTGCCGGTATGTTTGGCCAAATGGCTGAGCAACAATAGCGGCCAGCCGTTTCGATCGATGCTGTACGGTACCAAAGAGCCGAATGGATAACCGTTGTGTTCTTGAGAATGGGTAGAGAGTACGCCCTGGAATCTCCCGGATAGGAGTTGACGCGCGGCTTGAATGATCTCGGCGGGTGAATCGCTATTCATGGGTTGGGGCCCTTCGCTTTGCGATAACTATCGTAAGCCGCTTCACTTGTTGCTGGCAATATGCCCCGTGAGCCTACTCTGCAATGGGGGTATTGATGGCGAATTAGTTGTCCAATCCAGCATCTGGCACTCCTATTTCGGCGTGGAGAAGGGACTACGGCGGGGCTCTGGATTTCCGCATCCATCTGCGGGTATCGATTTTTTAATACTTGGGGGAGATGATACGCCAGGCATAGATAAGGCGGCGTTAATTGGAACAAGGCGGCATGGCTTGCTTATCTTCAGTCGGGAGACGCTAGGCTACCCCATTCAGAATCACGCGGTCGTAGTCTGATCACCCCGACTGGGGAGCCGTTTCTCAATCTTTAATCGAAAGGACTCGCGGCCTTTCGAAAATCGTCGGCGAAGTGTCCAGCCGTCGTCCCCATGCTGCTTATCGTCTGTGTGAACGACTGGCCCCGGAAGGCATCGTGCCTTAGCAACGCCCCCAGTCCGTGCCGGCTGGTATTCCCGTCGAAAGATAGTTTCGGCGCCAGCGGCGGGATATGCTTGTGTGGATTGAGTTGGTAGTCCATTAAATTTATAGTGCCCCAACCTAACCGATCCCCTTGGAGAGCCGCTGTGCCGCTTGCGTTTATCTCACACCCGGAGTGCCTGCTTCACGATGTTGGCGCGGGCCACCCGGAACGTCCCGACAGGCTGAGCGCAATCCATGATCAGCTAATCAGTTCCGGCATGGAGGTGGCGTTGCAAATGCATGATGCGCCGGTGGTCAAACGAGAGCATCTAGACAGAGTGCACGACCCAGACTATGTAACAGGAATCTTTGCTGAGGCACCTTTCGAGGGGATGCTTCGGCTGGATGGGGATACCTTCATGATGCCCAGAACCTTGGACGCTGCCCTGCGGGCTGCCGGTGCGGTAGTGTACGGGGTGGATCTGGTGATGAGTGGGCGCAACAGTGCAGCGTTTTGTGCGATACGACCTCCGGGGCACCATGCAGAGCGGCACCGGGCCATGGGTTTTTGCTATTTCAACAACATTGCGGTGGGCGCTGCTTACGCGTTGGATGTTCACGGCCTTGATCGTGTGGCCGTGGTTGATTTTGATGTGCATCATGGGAACGGAACCGAAGATATCTTCGAACACGATCCTCGAGTGCTTTTTTGCTCCAGCTTTCAACATCCTTTCTATCCGTTCACCGGCCACGAATCGGAAGTAGATCATGTTGTAAATATCCCTTTGTCCGCGGGGACCGATGGTAAAGAATTCAGGGCACAGGCGACCCGGCACTGGCTTCCGGTATTGGAGGCGTTTCAGCCGCAGTTGGTAATGATATCCGCCGGTTTCGATGCCCATGTGGAGGATGAAATGGGACAGTTGCGGCTAACCGAGCGAGACTATGCTTGGATTACCCGAGAGCTGAAATTTATTGCTAATCGGTATGCCGATGGCCGGGTTGTTTCCGCACTTGAAGGCGGATATGCACTCAGCGCCCTGGGACGCAGCGTCGTTGCCCATTTGGACGCGCTTCTGGAAAATGGCTGAGTCATTCCTTGCACGCTAGAAAACGGCTCTATTACCCGATTAGCCAGTACTTTCGGGAGCGGTTCGGAGAACGGGTATACAAGATCTCGGTTAGCGTGGCTGATCGTTGTCCGAATCGGCAGCCGAATAGTCGAAGGGCGCCCTGCATCTTTTGTGACGACTGGGGCTCGGCTGCCTACCACTTAGAGCGTAATCTCCCTCTGCAACAACAAATCATTATCAACCGGGAGCGTATTGCCCAGCGCTATCGGACTGCTTGTTTTCTGGTTTATTTTCAGTCATACACCAACACCTTCGATTCCATCGCCCGGCTAAATGAGCGGTTTCGAACTGCGTTGTCTCAGGCCGGCGTGCGCGGGCTGGTGCTGGGGACCCGGCCCGATTGCCTTCCCAAGCGCATGATGCCGATACTGCGCGATGTTCATGAGCGACACTATCTGATGGTGGAGCTGGGGGTGCAAAGTTTTTTCGATCATCACCTGGATTACTTGCGGCGGGGACACGATAGTGCCTGCGTTAAGAATGCGATAGCGCAACTACACCAACAGGCAGGGGTTGACATCGGGGTACACCTGATCTTTGGTTTGCCAGGAGAATCCGATCAGGAAATTATTAAAACAGCTAACATAATCAATAAGTTGCCAATATCCAACGTTAAGCTACACAACCTTCATGTGCTGGCAAATACACCACTCGCGATGTCCTATCTGGAAGGGGACTTCCAACCACTAGAATTGGATGAATACGGGCGCCGTGTAGTATTGTTTTTGCGCCATCTATCTCCCTTCATCGCGGTACAGCGCTTGGCGGCCGTCGCAAATCGCTGGGACGAATTGGTTGCCCCTTCGTGGACTCGGGAGAAGATGAGGCCCCGTCAACGTATCGAAGAGTTGATGGAAGTATGGGGGGCGCGTCAGGGTGACTGTTACGGTTATCCTCAACTTCCCAAGCCAAGGGATAGCCAGGGCCAATAGGTGATGATCAGTACGGCCGCCAGCAGGATGACGAACCAGGGTAAGGTGGCTATGTAGAGCCGGGTGACCGGTTCCTTGAAACGGTAGCTGGCGATGAATAAATTCATACCAACGGGAGGGGTAAAGTAACCGATTTGCATGTTTGCCAAAAAGATAATGCCCAAGTGCACCGGGTCGATTCCGTAACCGATGGCTACTGGCATCAGTAGCGGAACGATCAATACCAGCGCCGAGAAGATGTCGAGCATGGTCCCCAGGACCAGCAGAAATAGGTTCAAGAGGATCAGGAAGGTGATGCGGTCATCCACTAATTCTCGTATCCATTGAAACAGCTGGGTTGGTATCCCCGCATCGATGAGGTAGTTGGTGGAGGCCAGCGACAACCCTAGGATGACCAAGATACCACCTACCAGAATCATTGATTCCCGCATCACGGCGGGTAACCGGGTGAATCCGATTTCCCGGTTGATTAGGACCTCCACGATAAGCACGTAGATGGCCGTCACGGCCGCCGCTTCGGAAACTGCGAAGTATCCGCTGTATACCCCGCCCAACACCACGAGTGGGAGGGGTATCTCCCATATTGATTCTCGCAGGGCGTGACGCAGCTTCTGCCAAGAAAAGGAGGCAAGAGGCTGCCCTCGGCTGGACCAAATGCTCCATCCCGTGAGTAGCGATAGCATTAACATCCCCGGTAGGATCCCGGCCAGAAACATGGCATCTACCGTAACGCCGTTGCTAATTCCAAGCTGTTGCGCGATTACTGCGTAAAGGATTAAGGGCAGTGCCGGGGCAAACAGCAATCCCAGGCTACCGGATGTGGTCACCAATCCGAGGCTGAAGTTTTCCTTGTATCCCGCTTGAGTGAGAGCCGGATAGAGTAGGGCGCCCATCGCGACAATGGTCACGCCTGAGGCTCCGGTAAACGCTGTGAATAAGGCGCAGGCTAGCAGCGAGATGACTGCCAGTCCCCCGGGAAGCCAGCCTAGGAGTGCCTGGGTCAGGCGTACCAGCCGTTGGGGAGCCTGGCTTTCGCTAAGCAAGTATCCGGCGAATGTGAAAAGCGGAATGGCCAGGAGGATTGGCATTTCCGCAATTCGGAAAAACTCGATAGCGACAACGGAGAGATCTATATCTGCTCCGTAAAAGCCCAGCATTGCACTGGCGGCAATCACGCTGAATAAAGGGGCGCCTAGCAGTGCAAGTAGGATGAGGAGTAAACCGGCAAGCATCACGATATGGGTAGGTTTTGTCGGCCACTAATTACCGCGAGCAGAAAGCGGAGCGTCATTACCCCAAAACCGATCGGAAGAATGAGTTCGCACCACCAAGCAGGCAATAAACCCGATAATAGGGCGCCATCTAGCCGTTCGAGATAGACGAAACGACCACTATGCCAGGTGAGCAGGCCGCAAACCGAGGCGGAAAATAGATCAGTAATCCTTGCGGCTGCCCTCGTCAGGCTCGTTGGTAGAAAGCGGGACAAAATGTCGATGCGTACGTGGCTATCTTCCCGGGTGGCAACCATCGCGCCAAGCAGGGCGACCCAAAGTACCATGAGCCGCAGCGCGGGATCTCCCCAGATGATCCCACTCTGCCAGAGATTACGCATTACGATCTGGGTCACCGCCAGTATGATCATCGACGTCAATAAGAAGGCAAGTAATCCGTCCTCAATAAGCCGGACGATATGCCTAAATCGCTTTACTGCATCGCTCATCGATGTGATGTTCGGTATTCCCTTAGTAGCTTATCGATCTGTTCGCGAATCGCCGGAGAGGAAAACTCATCAGTGTTACCCTTTCCGCGGATAGCGCTCCCCACCTCAGCCAACCACTCGTCCAGTTCTTTTGCCGACGGTTTGAGAATCTGGATACCCTGATTTTCCAGCGCCTGGCGTGCGCTGCTGTTGTCTGAGCGCGTGGCATCGTTGATCTTCTTGATGGTCTCGCCCATTGTTGCAGACAATATCTTCCGATCGTTTGGTGAGAGGCTGTTTAGCGCAGATGCCTTGAATACCAAACTACCGTATAAGTAAAGGGCGGGCATATCGGTCAGGTATTTCACGCGAGTGTGCCACTGCAAGGCAATGGCGGCAGCTGGTGAGGTTCCAATTGTATCGATCAGTCCCGTTTGAAGTCCGGTTAGCACATCCGTCAACGGTAGGGGGATTGGCGTGACCCCCAGTGCCCGGAAGGCGCGTTCGCTAATACGGTCGCCCTCGGGCGTCCAGACCTTGTGGAATTGTAGCTGCCCAACTTGGGTAATCGCATATTGGCTCATCAGATACACGAATCCGCCTTCACTGAGCCCAAAACTGATAAATCCATTTTTTTCCAGGCTTTCTATCAGTGTGGAATCCATTCGTTGCCGGACATAGTCGACCTCATCAAGAGACTGAAACAAAAAGGGCAAACTGTAACTCTGTATATTGTCATCGAGCGCTGCTAAGCCGCCGGCCGTGAGCGCGCCTCCGTGCAGTTGCCCGGCGCGAATTTTGCGCATCACGCTACTATCGTTTCCCATTACCCCGCCAGGATAGAAACGCAACTTGACCCTGCCTTGCGTGCGCGCGTCGATAGTCTGAGCGCCCTCGCGCATCAGTTTCATCCAGCTCGTGCCATCCGGCAGTAATGTGGCGATTTTGAGAGTTGCCGCCGGGGTATTCCCGCTCATCAAGGCAGCCAACAGAAAAAGGATTAAACGATTCATGGTCAAATCTCTAAAAAAAGCCATCCATGAGCAGTGTTTTGGCCGATTGGCGGGCAAGGGTATTGCTTAAGGTGAGCCCGGGCTCCTTGGGATCCGCTGCCAGTACTTCATTCAATAGCCGATCATGGAGTGCTTTATCGAATATCAGACGGGCATAGTTTTTGGCAAATTCAACCTTAGCCATGAGATCGCGGCCGCCCGAGATTGCGATTGCCTGCTCGAAATGATGTCTGCCAGATTCTGGTTTGCCGCCCAAGATTGGAGGTAGCTGGCTACGTATCACACCCAGGTAGAGATGGGCTCTACCCCGGTCGTAGTTAGGGTCAATATCGATCACCCGCTGCAGCAGGTAGTCTACCTTGCCAAGCTCGGCCAAGGCATTCCAGTCACCTTGATTGGCGTGCACCCAGCCCGCCCAACTCGTACCATAGGTATAGAGCGCCTTGAGTTGGGAAGGTCCAACCTGGTTAACCGCGGCGGTGAATTCTTCAAACGGCTGATTGCGGGTTGCGCAGACGGCAGGCGCGGGGCCACACAGGGCCCGTTGAGCATAATTCATGGATCGTTCGGCCAGCCGTTGGCTTCGCGCTTGGTCATTAACCAGAATACCGCCATACGAGCCGTACAAGCGGGCTCCCGCAATCAGCAGATCTTGGTTGTCCGGGTCATCGGCGATTAGCCCATCCAGCAACAGTAGGTACGCGGGCGCCCCCTCTCTGACGGTCTCGGGGTCATTCTGGTCCAGCATGGCGGAAGTTAGGCTCTCCGATAGGCGCTGGGTTGCCATTGAGGCACAACCCACAATCAGCACCGGGACACAAAGCCATACCAGCGCGCGCGTTGCCACTCCCATCGGTCGATTTGATCAACGATGTTTCTTGTTGACGTGCTCCATGTGACTCACCCAGTTACGGATCATCGTTCCGATACTGGCACCGCCTTGGCGCCGGCCGGGAAAGGTTCCGAAGCAACTCTCATCCTGGCGTCCTTCGGAAAAGCGGCTGGACCCGATATTGAGGAACACAATAATGAGGAAGGCGTCCGCCAGTGCTGCGGCAACTACGATAGGAACATGAAAAATGACGTTAACCGACATCCAGTTAAGCAGCGGGCGTTGGTACTCAATTGCCACCCAGATCGTGGCAAACAGCAGTACTACGGCCAATAATGAAAACAAATCCGCTATCCACTCATGGCTGCGGGTGACACCCTTGATTTTCGCGCAAACCGTCATTTCCCTCTCCTTACCCTAAGCGCACCCGGCCAGCACACAGGGGCGATTAATCAGTTTTTCGGCCGCCTCCCATACAATCGGGTGTTCGAGGAACGGCGCCCCCCTTTTTGAACCATTCTTCAGGTGTCATGGTATGTAGCGCCAGGGCATGAAGGCCGGTACCAAATTCTTCCCTCAAGAGTTGGTTGACCCGGCGATGGCGCCCGATCAATGTTTCTCCCCGAAACACCTCACTGACGACAACTACCTTGAAATGGGACTCGGAGCCCTCTGGTACATTGTGCAGATGGCTTTCGTTTACCACCTCCATATGCGCCGGCGTCAGGTTGTCCCTTATCTTAATCTCAATACGTTCGCGAGTGCTCATATCGAATAGTTTAACCACGTTCCCGTCCGGACATCAAAGGATTGCGCAAAATCCGTACCTAGCGACCGTCCATCGTGTCGTAAAGGGCCTAACAACTCACGGCTGCCATCTTGTCGGCGATTTCCCGAGCAGGGTGCAAGGACCCTTAACCCGAGAGGAATTTCTCGGTGATGCGATATTGATTCTGAGATTCATTGTCGATGTCGCCGCTTGCGTCATCCATCATCAAGCAATTTCGCGCCATCCGAGCCTGAATGGCGGCCTTCCATGCGGGATTACTCCCTTGGGCTAGAAGGCCTTCCGGAGTAAGCGCGGCCGCGCACGAAGCGGCGACGAAATGCTCCGCTTGAAGCTGCCAGTCAGCATCGTTTCCACAGGCGGTGAAGGTGCGGGTGGCAATCGATTTGGCAGACTGATACGCAAACTCCTGGGTGCGCGAGTCATTACCCGATTGTGACGCGGATACGAGAACTCTGGACAGTTCGCTGTCCCCTATCTTGGGTAACCTGATATTTGCCGCGAACTGCACTCCCAAAGACCGTTGTTGTTCCAGCGAAAGCGCCGTCAATGCTTGCCTCAGTTGTTGGTCATTGGTGATCGTTGACATGTTAGCCTCCTGACTTACCGTTCAGATGGGGTAACTCAGATCCTGTTCAGCCTTTCTGGCCAACCGGGAACGTAAGAATCCGGGTTGGAGATCCCGCTATCTGGGAGGTGGTTGCTTAGCGCTCACAAACCGATGCGCGGCGTGTATGCCTTCCGGATAGACGAGAACTTTTGTATAGACAGGGTTGCCGCCGGTGGCAATGACGAATCGCAATTACATCTAACTATCCTGCTTCTCAGCGCAGTTGATGCAATGCTCGGCATAAGGGAGGATTTTAAGTCTGGCATCGGGAATTTCTTCCCCACACTCTTGGCACAATCCATAGTCATCTGCATCGATGCGGGCCAGGGTACGGTTAATCTTGCTGAGCTCCAAGCGCCCCGCCTCCCCAAGCGCTCCCAGCACCTCCTCGTTTTCCCGTTCTGTGGCTTGCTCGGCGAAGTCCTGGGAGAGTGGTCCATCGGTGCGCTGCATTTTTTTGGAGATACGATGCATCCGCTGAACCAGATTGTCCCGCCGCTCCAGTAACTGCTGTTTTATCTCGTCGTGCTTGGTCATTAGGAATCGGCACCTTTACCCGGATTGTAGATCGAGTTCGGGAAGGGAGTCACATTGGTCCCCTGTTCCAGCTCCAGTATCTTGCTTTGTCCTCGTTTTTCAACTTCGTCGATACGGATAACAGCGTGCATCGGCACCAGGGTTCTGATCACACCCGAGAATTCGTTTCTTAGTTTTTCCTCGCCGGGATCGATGACTACAGAGCTGGATTCGCCGAACACCAGCCCGTTGATTTCCACGAACCCATACACATCGGCCTGGCGAACGGTTTCCGCATAAAGCAAATAGACCCTTCCCTGATTGACGAAACTTATCCTGTAAATTCTCTTGGAGGCAGCCATATCCTACCGGTTTCCGATGTGTAAGTGGCGGTGAACGGGAGTAATACAGTGGTTATTGTTATCAGAGTATATCACCAGTAGCCCGGTTAGGGTGGTATCATCCCAGAGAGTCGATTGGCGGCAATGGTAAAGGCATGAAAGAGACAGAAAAACTGAAGAAAGGGCAAGGCCTGCCTTTAGCCCAGGTATTGGATGGGCTCCCCTATAACGGCGATGGGTTGATTCCCGCCATTTCTCAGCAGCACGATACGGGAGAGGTGCTGATGATGGCTTGGATGAACCGAGTGGCTTTGGAAGAAACGCTGGAGAAGGGACGGGTCTGTTATTGGTCCAGATCCAGGAAGCAGCTATGGCGTAAAGGCGAGTCCTCCGGCCAGGTTCAGTTGCTTAAGGAGATGCGATTCGACTGCGACGGTGACACGATTCTGTTGAAAGTGGATCAAACCGGACCGGCCTGTCATACGGGTCGCCGCAGTTGCTTTTACAACCTGGTCCGTGGAAATCGGGTCGAGGTTGAGACAGCCCCGTTGATTGACCCTGCTGAGCTGTATGGTAGTAAACCGGGAGGATAAGATGGTTATCAGTCCGATCCCCGCCTTTAACGATAACTACATCTGGTTGCTTCGTGGGTCTGGCAACCAGGCTGTGGTGGTTGATCCCGGAGATGCCCTACCGGTTATCGAAATGCTGGACAAGGAAGGACTGGGGCTGGAGGCAATCCTCGTCACCCATAAGCATGGAGACCATGTGGGTGGAATCGAGAGATTGAAGCGTGTCTATCCCAATCTGCTGGTATACGGTCCCGCCGGTGAACCCATTCCCGCCATTGATCGGCGACTTCGCGGAGGGGATCGGGTTTCGTTACCGGGGGTCGGGGTGGAATTCGAGATACTGGATGTTCCGGGTCACACCGAGGGGCATATTGCCTACTATGGAGCGGGTGCGATGTTTTGTGGAGACACCTTGTTCGCTGCGGGATGTGGACGGGTGTTCAGCGGCACCCACCAACAGCTCCATGAATCGCTCACGCGCATCGCCGCGTTACCGGGTGAAACATTGGTTTACTGTGCCCATGAGTACACCCTGGATAATCTGGGTTTTGCAAGCTGGGTGGAACCCGATAATCCGGATATCGCCCAACGCACCCTCGAAACAGAGTCTTTGCGTCGCGGTGATATCCCCTCGGTTCCTTCGCGGCTCGAGGTGGAACTACGTACCAATCCATTCTTGCGCTCTGGCGTACCGGCGGTAGTCGCGGCCGCCGAGCGCTATGCCGGCCACCAGTTGGGCTCTCCGGCAGAGATCTTCACTGCGATCAGAACCTGGAAAGACCGGGAGTACGACTGATATGTCCCCAATACTCATCAAAGAATGCCGTATGGTCAATGATGGACGAATCCTGGACGGGGATCTGCTAATTCGTAATGGCCGTATCGATCGTATCGATCCAGAGATTCCGGCCACTGACCGGTATCGGTTACTGAAGGCGGACGGGCGCACACTGATGCCGGGCATGATTGACGATCAGGTCCATTTTCGCGAACCGGGGGCTACCCACAAGGGCGATATCCGCAGTGAGTCCATGGCAGCGGTCGCCGGGGGAATTACCAGCTATATGGACATGCCCAATACCCACCCGCAGACTGTCACCCTGCAAGCGTTGGAGGATAAGTACCGGTTGGCGGCGGCTCGTTCGGCAGCAAACTACGGGTTCTATCTAGGTGCAACCAACGACAATCTCGATCAGATCCGTCAACTCAGGCCGGGGCAAGCCTGCGGCATCAAGGTCTTCATGGGAGCCTCGACCGGTAATATGCTGGTGGATCGGCCGGAGACCTTGGAAGCGATCTTCCGGGATGCGCCGCTGCTAATCGCAACCCATTGCGAGGATACCCCCACCATACTTGCCAACGAGGCGCATTACCGCGCGGAGTACGGGGCGGATGTTCCCATGGAACTCCATCCCCTTATTCGGAGTGCGGAGGCTTGTTTTTTATCGTCGTCGCTGGCCGTGGACTTGGCGCGCCGCTTTGATGCGCGGCTACATGTCCTGCATCTGACCACCGCCCGGGAAATGTCACTATTCTCGGCGGGCCCCCTGGATCGTAAACGTATCACCGCGGAGGCCTGTGTTCATCACCTGTACTTCGACGACCGGGATTATGAATTCAAGGGATCCTTTGTTAAGTGTAATCCGGCCATCAAGTCAACCGCTGACCGGGATGCGATCCGCCAGGCGCTGGTAGACGACCGTATCGATGTCATCGGCACCGATCATGCCCCTCACACGCTGGACGAGAAGCTGAAGAGCTATTTCGATGCCCCGGCGGGCCTGCCGCTGGTGCAATGGGCGATGCCGATGGTAGTGGAGCTCTATCACGATGGCTTGATCAGTCTTGAACGATTGGTGGAAAAGACCAGCCACGGGCCGGCGCGCCTGTTTGGCGTGGCGGAACGAGGTTACTTGCGAGAAGGCTATTGGGCGGATTTGGTCCTGCTCGATCTCAATAGTCCCACCCGCGTTGAGCGAGAGGCGGTACGCTATAAGTGCGGCTGGTCTCCACTGGAGGGGCAGCGGTTGCGCTCCCGGGTTGTTGCCACCCTAGTCAACGGGGAAGTGGCATACTACGAAGGGCGGGTCAATACGGCGGTACTGGGTCAACGTCTTCGGTTCAGTTACTGAGGCTATCGCCGGTCCCCACCGGAGGTCCTGGCGGGGCGGTGACTAATCGGCGGAGATGCCGATTGCTCCCTTGCCGATCCCTTCGAAGGCCATCACCCGGAACTTGGATTCCGGGTACTCTCGGGAAAGTTGACCACATATGTACTCCGCCAGGTTCTCCACCGTGGAGTCGAAATCCACGAGATAGCAACGGTCCATTGGCAGAACCAGATCGAACTGGCCTTGGCTGGCGGTATAGCGGAAGTGAGCATAGCGGATCTGATGGTCCTGGAATTCCCGGTACAGATCTGCTCGGGTGGCGATAAAGATATCCTGCCAGCGGCCGGCCCACTGATATTCCAATTCGGGGCTGCGGAGGCCGTCGCGATAGATCTGAATCTGGGACCGATGGCCATGGGCAATGCGCTGGCAGTTACCTTGGTGTCGCTTGAGCCCGTGGCTATAGCAATAACTGGCACCGGGAATATCCTCGGTGCGGAGCTCCAAGTGAATGTGGCGGACATTTTCGGCAAACATTGGCCGCAGAGTGGTGTGGATCGCGGCGGAGATTTCCCGGGGGGTAGCACACTGGGTGTCGATGATGGCGATGGCTTCGGACGGGCCTTGATAGCGGATGGTGTGGCCCGATTTCAGCTCGAAGACCAGGTCGAAGCAACCATTCGATTGGCTAAGCCGGCAGCCCGGGTGGGCCGATGGCACGACTAAGCGGTGGTCGAAGTGCAAGTCGATGATGGACTTGATTCGTTTCTTTACTTCACTGAAATCGAGCACCATGCCCTGAGGGTCGAGCGCCCCTTCCAATACCACGTCGACCGACCAGCTCTGTCCCAGCAAACCGCGGGAGGGATCGAGCAGGGATAGATCCAAGGTGGCAAGTTGATTGACAAAAAGGCGGCTCAAGGAAAGGGTCCAATAACGGAATCAACCGGCTGTTCCGGTCGAGGTGAAAATGCCCAGCAGTGAATTATCGCCAGGGGTCGTGGCGCTGGTAATGGTGGCAGATTAAGAAAAATAATCCAAATGATTCCCGGTTCTTGCCAGGTCTAGATTCCGGGTTACTGCCTTCGATACCTGAGAATACTCCTTGTGGGAGTTTTGCTGGATGATCTCCCCGCATTGAAAGCACACCTGGTATAGATTTCTATGGCTCGAGACATCGTCCGGCAACTCTTTCCCGCAGCCTAGGCAGTGCATTTTCATGGTCGTGGCACCCAACATTACGTTATTTCCTCACCACCGGTACACCATTCGGGCACCAGCGGTTCTCTATTTCATCCTAATCCTCCTCTTCATTATATTCGGCACCGAATTCCCAGACTTAAAGCTGTATTTCGCGGGTGCAGCATTTTTTGAAAGTATATAGTAGTGGCGATTTGAAAGTAAACTGAAAATTACTAAGTGTTTTACTGAGGTGGAATCACCCCGCTAACGGGGCCGAACTCCCGGTAATCCGAACCAAAACTTAGACTGCTACCGGCGTCGGATAGTGCATGGCGAACCCTTGAAATGAGGCAACGAGCCTGCTTCCATGTCTTTGCTCCGAAGGAGGTGTCAACCGTCCGTTGGAATAAGGGGTAAAGCGTGCGAACGGAATGCGCCGGCGGATTGTGGAGCCGATGGGCGGATTCGAACCGCCGACCGACGCATTACGAATGCGTTGCTCTACCGGCTGAGCTACATCGGCCTACGCAGGGGAGTCGCGAAGTATAAAGAAAGCGAGCGGGGGGCACAATACAATCGGCCGGGCGATCTCCCTGCCGGTTATTGGTGCGCAGGCACGGGTTCTGCGTCCGGCCAGGCTAATCTATTGCGGATGACCGTTTATCGGGAAACTGCCGCCGAGCATACCGGTAGGAGGTGAAGAAGTCTCCGGAGTTGCCTATATAGATGGCATGCAGAATACACAGAAGCAATCCGCGGGGTTTACGCTGGTCGAACTCATGGTCACCATCGTGGTGGTTGCCATTGTGCTGGCGGTAGGGATACCGAGCATCGCCCAGATGAAGCGAAGTAGCGAATTGACAACGGTTACCAACGAACTGGTAACCGCGCTCAACATGGCTAGGTCCGAGGCGGTGCGACGCGGTGCGGATGTCCAGGTCGGGCCGCGTGGCACCTGGGCGGATGGTTGGAACGTAGGCGCTAACCTGGATGATGCGGATCCCGACAATTGGGTAGTTTACCGAGAGTTTCAGGCACCGCCAAAAGGCGCTGCCGTTGCCATCAAGACAGCGGCCGTGCCGGCCATCGTTAATTTCGAAGCGATAGGCAACGTGTCTGCCGTGGCCTGTTTCGATATCACGGTTGCCAACTCGCCGACCTTGCGCAGTGTTCCTATAGCGTTGGCCGGCCGTATCTCCACCTGCAATGTGGTTTGCGGCAACAACGCCAATCTTTGGGCGAATCCACCGGGCTGTAGCCATTGAACCGGGTAGAGTCTAAGGAGATAACTCGCAATGAAATCACGGAAAACCAGCGGATTCACCCTGATCGAGGTCCTGATCGCCGTGGTGATATTTGCTGTTGGCCTGCTTGGGCTGGCGGGTCTGCAGGCAACCGGCATCAATCTCAACCACAGTTCTCTGATGCGTTCCCAAGCTACCTTGCTGGCCTACGATATCGTTGACTGTCTGCGTGCCAACCGTACCGCGGCTACCGCCAATAGTTACGATATTGCCATGGGTGATGCGAATTCCAGCGCCGGTGGTCTGCCAGAAACGGATGTGAACAATTGGCTTGCCAGGCTTGCCGGCCAGCTTCCCGGTGGTGACGGTTCCATTGCGGTGGACGCCAATGCCCGGGCCACGGTCGTGGTCCAGTGGAATGACAGCCGCAACCCCAATGTGCCAGTCAAGACCCTGACCCTCATCGCGGATATCTGATTATGAGTCTCTCAGTATCGTCATCGCGTATCGTTGTTACGCCCCGGTACCTGTTCTCAACACAGACTACCCAGCAAGGATTTGGACTGGTCGAGGTGCTCATCGCCTTGGTGTTGGGAATGGTGCTGTCGATTGGCATGGCCAACGTGTTTATCAGCAGTAAACAGGCCTACCGTACCCAGGACGCGCTATCGGGCGTTCAGCAGAACGGTCGCTACGCCATGGAGGTGCTCACCCGGAATATCCGCATGGCGGGCTACCAGGGGTGTGCCAACCTGGAGATCGTCGAACCCCATGTGATTGCGAACAATATGCCCGGCAGTGGCGTTTTCAATTTTGAGGAGGCGGTGCATGGCTACGCGGTGGATAACAACGGCGCCTTCAAACCCGCTTATTCCGGGACCAAGCCGGGACAAGCGGATCCCGGGCGGATAGTCAATGGCACCGACATGATATCGGTTAGTCGCGCAGATGATTGTGGGGCTTACCTGGTAGGCAATATGCTGGCCGATAACGCCAATATCCAGCTCAATCCCGATAACACCTGCAACTTCGCGGCGGGAGACCTGGTATTGATCAGCGATTGCAAGACCTCGGACCTGTTCCGTGCGACCAGTGTCGCCAATGGGGCAAAGATGACCATTGCCCATGCCAACAACATGAACTCCAGCAACCGGTTGAGCAAGCCCTATGGATCGGATGCCCAGGTGTTTCGTTATACCCAGTCGGATTACTACATCGGCACCAATGCATTTAACGAACCGGCCCTGTATGTGCGGGTAAACGGCGGCGCCGCCACCGAACTGGTGGAGGGGGTGGAGGACATGCAGTTTGACTACGGCGAGGATACCACCTCCGATCGTTCGGTGGATCGGTACTCGGTGGAACACGCCGATGTCGCTGCCGCGGGAGATACCGTGGTGGCGAGCTGGGGTAATGTTTACAGTGCCCGCTTGGCCCTTACGCTGCGCTCCCAAAGCCGGAACATCACCTTGCAGAACAGTGATCCAAAGAACCCAGCCAATGCGGACAAGCGTATGCGCCAGGCAATGACCGCGACTGTAGGACTACGAAACAAGCTGCCATGAAGACCACCCGATATCAATTTGGCCACGGAGAACGTGGCGCCGTGTTGATCACCGCCTTGATGATCCTGCTGTTGCTTACCATATTCGGTGTCTCAACCATGGATACCAATATTCTCGACGAAAAGATGGCCGGGAATATGCGCGATCGGAATACCGCGTTTCAGGCCGCCGAATCGGCGTTGCGGGCGGGCGAGAATTGGTTGGCCTCGCAAACTGTGCTGCCGGATATTCGAGATATCGGTAATGCCGCGGACACCAGTCCCATCTGGGATTTGAACTCACCGGACCAGGAATTTCCCAACATGACGAACAATGTGCCCTGGTGGGAAGAACGGGATACCGCCTGGTGGACCGGGAAGGCGGTAGTGATTGCCGCGAACCAGGCTGATGCAGCGTGGGTCCCGGGGGTGTTTGCCCAGCCCGGTTACCTCATTGAGCTGCTCCCTCCCAGCTTGGGAAGTCTGGAGGCCGGGCAGGCGCTGGATGGGGCAGATGTTTTTTTGCAGATTACCGCACGGGGCGTCGGGGGATCGGACAGCAGTGTCGTAGTGTTACAGAGTACGTTCAAGTGGTAACCGAAACAGGAGCGTTGATATGAATGGCATGAGACTACCCAAGTTGATTTTGGCCGGTGCCTTCGCGGCCTGGATGCCCGCGCAATCGGTTACCGCCGCACCGGCCCAGGTGCCGCTCTACCTGGGTGGGTTGGTGGAGCCGAATATCGTATTCACCCTGGATGATTCGGGCTCCATGCAGTGGGAGATGATGCCCGACGATCTTATTTATTCCTATTTTGTTTATCCTCGCGCCGCCAGCGTCTATGGCGGAGTTGACTATACATCTTATGTCCCGGATTTTGATGTCAACAATAACATCTATGGTATTTGGGCGCGCAGCCCCGCCATCAACCGCATCTATTACAATCCGGCACTTAGGTACATCCCCTGGGCCAATTCCGACGGTACGCTGATGGCTGCGGCCGATAAGACTTGCGCGCCCCATAACCCGGTCAATGCCGGCCTAGGTTGCAGAAACTTAACCGTCGATAATACTCAGTGGACGTGGTGGGACCGTTACGATGGAACCCTTGCCAATTTTCCGGGTGGTGCTACGACGGTTGGCGAGAACCGCACCTTCTATCCGGCGTTTTATTATCGGTTTGACGGTGATATCAACGTGGTGGCCGAGACGGAAGATGCGGCCAACTACACCAAGATCGAGATCAAGGCGGGCAATACCTATCCGAAAGGGCCGGACCGGGTGGATTGCTTGGCCGATAGCTGTACATATCTGGAAGAGATTCAGAATTTCGCCAATTGGTATACCTACTACCGGTCTCGTATCTTGCTTTCCCGGGCGGGCGTTGGCCGGGCCTTCAGTGAACAGGGCACCAGCCTGCGCGTGGGCTTCGCCGCTATCAATCAGGGTGCTCAGGCGGTGGATGGTGTCAACAGCCCGGGAGCGATGATCGACGGCGTCCGCAAGTTTTCCGGCGCCGACCGTACCGATTTCTTCAGTACTCTTTACGGCCACGTTATTCCTACCTCGGGAACGCCACTGCGGCGGGCCGCGGACGACGTGGGCAAGTACTTTTCCCGTACCGATAACAAAGGCCCGTGGGGTAACGATCCGGGGGTGGATGACAATACCGCGCACCTGAGCTGCCGGCAGAGCTACAACATCCTCATGACCGATGGTTATTGGAATGGCGCCGATGCGCCGACGGCGGGCGTGAAGGGAGCGGACGATGTCGACGGCCCATTGATTGCCGGGCCGGATGCCAAGAGCTATCAATATAAACCGGTCAACCCTTACAAAGGGGTCAGTACCGATCCGACCAATGGCGATGTTGCAACCACCACCTTGGCGGATGTGGCCATGTATTATTGGAACCGGGATCTGCGCCCGCTTATCGACAATCATGTTCCGCCCAGCAATGAAGACCCGGCATTCTGGCAACATCTGGTGACATTTACCGTGGGTCTGGGGGTGAATGGGTTGTTGGACCCCGAGACTGATCTGGACTTGATCACCAAGGGCGACAAGAGTTGGCCCAATCCGACAGAGCACGGCATAGATGCGGGAGATCCCGCCAAGATCGATGATCTCTGGCACGCGGCGGTCAACAGCCGAGGCGAGTTTTTCTCGGCGGCGGATCCCAAGGAATTTGCCGAGAGGTTGTCCACCGGCCTCGCCGCGCTTATCGGCCGCAACGGCTCCTCGGCATCCATTGCGACCAACTCCACCCGGCTGGATGCCAGTACCTTTGTGTACCAAGCCAGGTTCGATAGCGAAGACTGGAAAGGTCATCTGCTGGCCTTTAAGGTAGACGAAAACGACGGCCATATCATTGACGCTAATCCCGCTACCCCGGATGTTTTGGATCCAACCTGGGAGGCCGCGAACCTGCTGGACAACCGGGGAGCGGCCCGGAAGATCTTCACCCATGAAGCGGCCGATAGTGACGGCGATGGTGATCCCGGTATCGAGTTTACCTGGGCCAGCCTTCCCGCCGCCCAGAAGGCCTTTCTCAACGTGGGTCCCGCGGGCGTGGATGCGCTAGGGCAGGACCGGGTGGAGTATTTGCATGGTAAGCGAACCAAGGAGGTGAGGGAGCCAGGCGGTGTATTCCGCAATCGGGATTCAATTCTCGGCGATATCGTTAATTCCGATCCTTGGTATGTTGGGCGGCAGGACTATGGCTACAACCTGCTCCCCGGAGCAGAGGGCACCAGCTATATTACGTACCGCAACGGCGCCGGATACAAGGCTCGGCCCGGGGTGGTCTACGTTGGCAGCAATACCGGTATGCTACATGCCTTCCACGGGGAGACTGGCGAGGAGATGTTCGCCTATGTGCCCGAGGCAGTGCTGCCGGAACTCTGGAAGCTGACGGATCCTGCCTATAGCCACCGCTACTATGTAGATGGCCCTACCCGGGGTGGGGATGCCTATCTAGGAGGCGTTTGGAAGTCGGTGCTGGTCGGAACCACCGGTGCCGGTGGCAGAGCGGTATTTGCGCTGGACGTGACAGATCCGGTCAACTTTGCCAAAGGGAACGTTTTATGGGAGTTCTCCAGCGCCAATGACGCCGATCTCGGTTATACCATTGGTCAGGCGTCTATCGCGCGCATGGCAAATGGTACTTGGGCGGCAATCTTCGGCAACGGCTATGATTCGGCCAACCATCGGGCGAAACTGTTCATCGTGAACCTGGCTACGGGTGCCCTTATCAAAAAGATCGATACCGAAGTAGGCGACGCCGCCAATCCGAACGGCTTGGCCACGCCGGTTGCGGTGGACACCAATGGTGACCGTATTACCGACCGAATCTACGCGGGTGATCTCCACGGCAAGATGTGGGCCTTTGATGTAAGCGATGACAACAATACCAATAACTGGGATGTCGACTACAAAGCCAATGGCAATCCTGCGCCGCTCTTCACCGCGGTGGACAGCATCGGCAATCCCCAGCCGATAACCGCCAAGCCTCAGGCCGGCAAGCATCCAAGCGGTGGGTTGATGGTTTACTTTGGCACGGGTAAGTATTTCGAGCCTGGGGACGGTGCCTTGATGGACGAAAATGCCTTCTACGGCATCTGGGACGATTACAGCGCCAACAATGCCGGTCCGGTCTCTGGCAAGGCGGATCTGCTACAGCAGGTGATCACCCATGAGACGATCACCGACGTCAACGGTAATAGCAAGCTCTCTGACGAACTCGGCAACCTAACCGATAATCCGTTTGACTGGGATTTGCGAGTATCCACGGAAAATTCCATTGACTGGACAATTCATAAAGGCTGGTACATGGATTTGAAGTCGCCGGTCAATGGCTGGGAAGGAGAGCGGGTGGTAAGTACGCCGCTGTTGCTCGAGGAGCGAATTGTCTTCAGTACCCTGATTTCATCCCAGGACCCCTGTAATTTCGGTGGCACCAGTTGGCTGATGGAGATCTCATCGATCGATGGTGCGCGGCTACCGGTTACGCCCTTCGATCTCAACAATGATGGAGTGTTCAATTCTGACGATTATATTGAGATTGAAGTTACGGACGCCCAGGGCAACACGGTTAAAAAGAAGGTGCCGGTCTCCGGGAAGCGGTCGAAAGTCGGTATTATCAAGACCCCTGCGGTAATCAAGACCAACACCAAGGAGTACAAGTTCACCAGTGGTTCTTCCGGCGAGATCGAGCAGACGCTCGAATCCCGAAGCCACCGAACCGGACGGCAATCCTGGCGGCAGGTGCGATGAGAAAGCGTGGTAAGGAGATGGCCATGAAGATACTGGGCGGTAGAAAATTTTGGATACTGAGCCTGCTGAGTCTGGTTTTGGTGGGGGCATCCATCGCGGAGCCAAGGCGGGGCCAGGGAAACCCACCGAGGAGCACGATGGAAGCCCAAGGGATGTTGAACTACCTTGATCTGGCGGGGCAGACTATTACCATAGACGGAAAGCTTTATCCCATGTCTCCCGATGTCGTCTGGTATGGGCTCCCCGCGCAGCCTGAACTCGAACTACAATTGCTTCGCCTGTCTTTTAAGCCCATTGGTTACTCCCTGCGCTATGAGCAACAGACACCGGTGGTCCATAGTGTCTGGGTACTGCCTGAGGGGCGTCCGTCCCGGGGGACGCGGTATGAGTAAACAGGAAAAGGGGTTCACGCTTGTCGAGCTGATGGTGGTAGTGGCAGTGATGGCTATTCTCACCGCCATCGCCTACCCGATGTATCAGGATCAGGTCCGTAAGAGCCGGCGTTCAGCGGTCAAAGGCTCGCTATTGCAGATGTCACAGTACATGGAGCGCAATTATACGGAAGCCTTGCGTTACGACGAGGATGCGGGGGGTAATTCGATAGACGATGTGGACGACGTTTTGGACGCCCCGATGTTTTCCGATTTCAAAGATGAGATGACCCGCTACTACAACCTCTCGTTGGTTACCACCAATACGACGTACACGATCCAAGCGGTGCCGAAGGCAGGGCAATCGGGTGACAAATGCGGCACCCTTGGGTTGCTGAGCACCGGCAATCGCACGGCGGGGCACGCCGACTGTTGGTAAGTTAGGGGAATAGTCAAGTGCCGGTACAGGTCCCGGAGACCTGACCCACTTTTAAGGCGACGTGATACGTAATTCCCGGGGGAGGGAAAAAGTAACCGACTCCTCTCTGCCTGGCAATGCGGTGACTGAGATGGCCCCCCAGGACTTCAGAGTGTGGATTACCTCGTCGACCAGGATCTCGGGCGCTGATGCCCCGGCGGTTACGCCGATTCGGGCAGTAGGCGTAATCCATTCCCTGCATATATCTTCGGCCCGATCAATCAGATAGGCGGGGGTGCCGAGTTTACTGGCTATCTCTTTGAGGCGATTGGAGTTGGAGCTATTGGGGGAGCCCACGACCAACACCAGGTCGCATTGGGATGACAGCGTCTTGACCGCGTCTTGGCGGTTTTGCGTAGCGTAACAAATATCGTTTTTTTTGGGTCCCTGGATAGTTGGATAGCGCCTTTGCAATGCAGCGACAATGGTCTGCGTGTCGTCCACGGATAAGGTGGTTTGCGAAACATAGGCGAGATTTCTTTCGGTATCCAGCGTTAGGTTATCCACGTCCTCCACGGTGACCACCAAATGGATGCTGCCTCCGTGCTGGCGGTCGTACTGTCCCATTGTTCCCTCAACCTCGGGATGGCCACGATGCCCGATCAAGACAACCTCATCCCCGTTGCGGCAGTGGCGGGCTACCTCCAGGTGGACCTTGGTAACCAGGGGGCAAGTCGCATCAAAGATCCGCAAATCGCGGCTCTCGGCTTCTTGGCGAACCCGCTGCGAGACGCCGTGGGCACTGAAAATAACCGTGTTTCCGTCCGGAATCTCATTGAGTTCATCGACGAAGATTGCCCCGAGCTTTCGTAAACGGTCGACAACAAAACGGTTGTGAACCACCTCATGGCGAACATAGACGGGGGCGCCGAAGATCTCCAGGGTGCGCTCGACGATCTCGATAGCACGGTCGACACCGGCACAAAAGCCCCTGGGGTTAGCAAGTTGGATTTCCATCAGCAGGGATGATACTCAATCGGGACCTTCGATATCCAGTATCTCCACTCTGAATATCACCTCATGGCCGGCTAGTGGATGGTTGAAGTCTACCCGGACGTCCTGACCCTCTACCTCCAACACCAGACCGGCCAGTTCATCACCCGCTGGCGTTTCGAATGCAATCAACAAGCCTGGCTCGGGAATGATCTCGGCGGGAAAGTCGCTCTTCAGGATAGTTTGGATCCGGTCTTCGTCTCGGTAGCCGAACGCACGCTCGGGGGTAAGCCGGATGGTTTGTGCACTGCCGACCGAAAGCCCGAATAGCGCGAGCTCCAGCCCTTCAGTGAGGCTCCCATCACCCAAGGTGATAACGGCGGGCTCTTCCCCAAAGGTCGATATTGCTTCCTGACCGTCGGCATCGGCCAACGAGAAGTGTAGGGTAACCCGGGATCCGGGGGCGATACCACGAGGTAGTTCCCCTGGTTTTTCGCTCACCGTTGTTTGCTCCAAAACACTTCGCTGCCACCGTTTACTCGGGCTAACACCCGTGCCATCACGAATAGCAGATCTGACAAGCGGTTGAGGTACTTCAGGGTATTTTCGCCGACCGGCTCACCCTCTTGGCGCGCGAGATGAAGAACCCGGCGCTCCGCTCGTCGGCAGACCGTCCGGGCGTGGTGGCAGTGAGTCGCGGCTAGGCTGCCACCGGGAAGAATGAATTCTTTCAGGGGAGGCAGATCTTCGTTAAGACGGTCGAGCTGATGCTCCAGCTCCAAGACAGCTTGACTTGTTGTGACCTCCAGAGAGGGAATGGATAATTCACCGCCGAGATCGAAAAGACGATGCTGAACCTCGGTGAGTATGGTCTCAATATCCTCTGGGACACCCTGAGCGATCAGGATGCCGACCAGGCTGTTTAGCTCGTCGATTGTACCGATGGCCTCGATCCGATCGCTGTCCTTATCCACCCGCTGGCCGTTCCCCAAGCCGGTTGTTCCTTTGTCTCCCGTGCGGGTATAGATTTTAGATAGCCGGTAACCCATGTGCTTGCCTCCGGACTCAAAGGCAACCAGTATAACAGTTTCCCCGCTTACCCAAATCCCATTCTGAGAGCGGCAAGAGCGTAGCTCAGGGTGCCAGTTCTTGGGTGATGAAAAGGTAGACAAGCATACCAATCACCAGACCAACGGCGATGAACTGTAACAGGATGCAAACCCCGGGTAGGCTGTTACAAACCTTACTGAAGCGGCACAACGTGCAGTTTTTCAATGGGATTGCCCCTTTATTCTCGGCTTCTTTGTATTAAACTATTAAGAATATAATTATACAATAAATATTATAGATATATCCGTTTATACGATCAGTGTTTCCTGGGCCTAGGTGACATTACCTGTTCCAGTTGTTCCGGCAATTGAGTAATCTGGCAGTCAGTTGGTGATTGCATGTAACCTGGGGATAGGCTACGTAAGACAGGGGTTATCCACGGCTATCTGACTATGGGAGGTGTGACTAGCAGGATGGTTATTGAAGGTCCAATGAAGATTTCCATCGCGGAACCCGCGGATGGGCATGGAAAGATCCTCGTGATTGGGTTCGAGCCCTCATTTCAAGCACTGGAGCCGACTCGGCAAGGGGAGGTTTTCCAGTCGTTTTTGGATACGTTATCCAAAAACATAGCGGCGATTAACGATCCCGCCGACCGCAACCGCTCGGGCATGCTGATTGTTCAACAGGTTGCGGAACAGTTACTTGATCCAATCAAATCGGGGGTTCTGGCACTGGAAGAGACTATCACCGTGCAGATTCGGCAGGAGTCTCAAGCAGTGGCACTGGTGGATCTGCTCCGCCATGAGGGCTGAGGAAGAGGAGTGCCAGATTGCTCCCAAGGTTGGTTTCGTTAGCCTTGGGTGTCCGAAAAATCTTGTGGATTCGGAGCGGATTCTGACGCAACTCAGAGCCGAGGGGTATCAGATCGTCCCAACGTATCGGGAATCCGATTTGGTGATTGTCAATACGTGTGGCTTCATCGACGAGGCTGTGGAGGAGTCTCTGGGGGCTATTGGCGAAGCGATCGGGGAACACGGCCGCGTGGTGGTTACGGGTTGCTTAGGGGTGCGGGAGAGCCAGATCAGGGATGCCTATCCCAGTGTGTTGGCGGTTACTGGCCCTCACGATTATGAGGGGGTCATCTCGGCGGTGCATGCCCATCTTCCCCCGGCGCACGATCCCTTTTTTAGTTTGCTGCCTCCCCAGGGAATAAAACTAACACCCCGGCATTACGCCTATCTCAAGATTTCGGAAGGATGTAATCATCGGTGCAGTTTCTGCATTATTCCCAGTCTGCGAGGTGGCTTGGCGAGTCGTCCCGCGGGGGAGATCATGAGGGAGGCGCAGAAATTGGTGGCCGCCGGAGTGCGTGAATTGCTCGTCATTTCTCAGGACACGTCGGCGTATGGAGTAGATTTGAAGTATCAAAGGGATCTGTGGGGCAGCGGTCTTCTAGCGAGCCGTCTGCCGGAGCTGGCCGCAGCTCTTGGAGAACTGGGTATATGGATCCGCCTCCACTATGTGTACCCCTACCCGAGTGTTGATGAGCTCATCCCCTTGATGGCGGAGGGGCGGATTCTGCCTTATCTGGATATGCCGCTGCAGCATGGGAGCGAAAAGATTCTGCGTGCCATGCGACGGCCTGCCGCTACCGAGCGGGTGTTAGATCGCGTGGCCCGCTGGCGCCGCGAGTGTCCGGACCTGACGCTGCGAAGTAGTTTCATCGTTGGTTTTCCCGGTGAGACCGAAGCCGATTTCGAAGTATTGCTGGAATTCTTGCAAGCGGCTCAACTGGACCGAGTTGGTTGTTTTACTTATTCTCCCGTTGCCGGTGCAGCGGCTAACCAATTGCCCGGAGCGGTGCCAGAACGTGTGAAGCAGCGGCGACAGGCCGAGTTTATGGAGGTTCAGTCCCAAATCAGCCGCTCTCGTTTGTTGGCAAAGGTGGGGCGGGAGCTTATTGTATTGATTGATCAGGTCGAGCCTAACCGGCTGATTGGAAGGAGTAGCGCCGATGCACCGGAGATAGATGGCCGGGTTATTGTGGAAGGGGCTTGGGAGTTAGACCCCGGGGATTTTATACGGGTGAGGGTAACAGGGGCCGGGGAGCACGACCTGACCGCCATTCCGGTTGATCCCATAGTGGACTGAGAACCATTCCAACGGCAGGTAGGCAAAAGAACAAATGCCGACACTCTCGGCTACCAAGTGTCGCGAGCGGGGGCAAGCGGCACTCATCCTGCCACCGCTCCGGCCTATATTTGCTATATAAACGATTGCCTTAGAATGCGGCGCCGCTTTTAGTGCCCAGCTTTTTCAGGATAGTTGCCAGGGGGCAAAATCCAGTGAACGATGCCTGGAACAGGTTGGCACCGACGAATGCCGTAAACCAGAGCCAATTGATGTCGTGCTTAACCGCCAGTAATAAACTCAAAAGGATGGCGGCACCAGCGAAGGCCATTACAATTCTGTCGATACTCATAATTCGTTTCTCTTGTAGATTCGGAGAGGGTGAGTTAGCGGCAGCTCACCTTGAATAGCTCGGTAATATAAGAGAATTCTTATATAATGTCAACGGGGTGGATGTTACGCCCCGGAGAGTCGCATAGATCCCTGGGGAGAGTATGAAAGCGAATGGAGCTTGATTTGGAATCTCAGGCACGGCTTGTCGATGGCCTCTTTCGATTGTTGAATGAGCAGGGCAGTGATTCTGATGCAGAGCTTATCGAGACACATATCTCCTGGGTATTACTGTCTGGGAAATTTGCCTACAAGATTAAGAAATCGTTGAATCTTGGGTTTGTCGATTTCTCGACTTTGGCGCGCCGCCATTTCTGTTGCCAGGAAGAGTTACGTTTAAACCGCAGGTTAGCACCCGATGTCTATCTCGATGTGATAGCGATTACCGGAACCATTGAGCTTCCGTTATTTTCAGGTTCCGGGGAGATTATCGAGTATTGTGTGAAGATGCGGCGTTTCTCCCAGGAGGGGCTCCTTTCCCATCATCCCAAGTTGATCACCGAGCGGTTGGTAGCCAGTTTAGCCGGGGATGTTGCCGGTTTTCACGCCGATATCGACAGGGCGGGTCCCCAGCTCGAGTACGGTTCTCCTGAGCGGATCATTCGCCCGGTACTAGAAAACTTTGAGCAAATTCAAACCCTGTTGGACGATAGCACCCTCGAAGATCTGCTGTCGGAGCTGAGACGTTGGACAGTCAGTCGTTTTCAGTTGTTGCGCGGTACCATGGAGCGGCGCAAGTCTGAGGGATTTGTTAGAGAATGCCATGGTGACTTGCACTTGGGAAATATTGCACTGGAAGCGGATAGGCTGATAATTTTTGACGGTATCGAGTTCAATCCAGATCTACGCTGGGTGGACACCATGAGCGAGTTAGCGTTCCTGTTGATGGATATCGAGGAGAAGGGCAGCTCACGTTTGTCCTGGCGGTTGTTGGACAGTTATCTGGAGATAACGGGTGATTATCGCGGCCTGGAAATGCTCAATTTCTACATTGTTTACCGGGCAATGGTGCGGGCCAAGGTATCGTCGTTGCGGAGCGCGCAATCCGACACCAGTGAGGCGGAACGGCGGGCCTTAGCTGCCGACGTTCACAGGTATTTGGAAACCGCTCAGAAGCACACTCATGCGCAAGCGGTGGCCTTATTGATTACCCACGGTCTGTCAGCTTCGGGAAAGAGCACGTATTGCCGGCAGTTGCTCGAGCAGCTACCCGCGGTGAGGTTGCGCAGCGATGTAGAGAGGAAGCGGCTTGCCGGGCTCAAACCCGATGACCGCAGTCACTCTCCCCCCGGGGGCGGTATCTATCTGCAAGGAAACACTCGAGAGACATATGATCGGCTACTGGATCTCAGTAGGTCTCTGCTTCGGTGTGGCTACAATGTGATCATTGATGCGGCGTTTCTGGATCGGCGGCAACGCGAGCGTTTTCGCTTGTTGGCCGCGCAGTTGGCAGTTCCGTTCTTGATCCTTGATTTTCAAGTTCCGGAAAGTGAACTGAAAACCAGAGTATTGAAAAGACAACGGGAAAATAAAGACCCCTCCGAAGCAGGTATAGAGGTCCTGGAGAAACAGTTGCAAAATTGGAAGCCACTGTCGGCGGACGAGCGCCGGTGTTCACTTCCGGTCACGATGAGCCATCAACCATCCAGCGAGGAGGTTCTAGCCTTGCTGAAACTAAAGTAGTGGGCCTCCAATGCCTGGAAAACACGCTTTCGCGGCCGGACAGCCTGGTGGAATGCAGACCCCCGTGGCAGTATCCGCCCGCCGGATCTTATCTTATTGGTGCGAAAGATTTGATCTTGAGTGTAAATCAACCCGACTCAACCCGTTACGACGGAAATAACGGAGACAGCGTCAGATAGGCGATGTTAGCCGCAAAGACCCCGATGATTACGATGACTTGGGTAAGCTTTTTTTTCGTTTCCGTAGACATATTGCCTGACTCCATTCGCTCAGTTATTTGCCACCAGGATGGTGGATGATGCGCTAATCCGGTTTCTATTAAAATAAGTAAACACCACAGCGGGTTGTAGGATAATGCCTACAACCTGCTGTGAGTTGCCAATCAGCCTGGAAATAACGGCGAAAACGCCAAATAAACCGCCGTTGCAGCGAACAAAACCACTACGAGCAATGCCTCAGTCATCTTCCTTTTCGTTTGTAATGACACATCATGTCTCCTTTCAATAACCATGAGCTTGCTACACAAATAGTGTGAACTGGTTCACAAAAGCTATTATGGTCCATTCAGTGTCATTTGTTAATAGAAATTTTTTATCGAGTTGTTTGACCATCGGTAGTGGCGGTGGGATAGCGGATTTAATGGAGAGCATTTGCCGCTTTTTGAATCAGCGCGGCGGCATTGCCAGTGGATAGATGGCCGCTGCTGAGCAACCTCCGCCAATTCCGGGCGCCAGGTACGCCATGGAACAGGCCCAAAATATGCCGGGTTATGCGTTTTGATGGAATGCCCTTAGCTTGCTGTTCTTCTACGAAGGGGACTAATTTTTCGACGACCTCGGAACGCGTTGGTGCTCGGTTCTTACAACCAAAGAGTTGCTGGTCTGCCTTGGCCAAGATCCAGGGATTGTGGTACGCCTCACGGCCAATCATGACACCATCGACATGATTGAGCTGCTCGGTTGCTTGGGCTAGGGAAGTAATACCACCATTGATTACTATCTCAAGTTCAGGGAAATCTAGCTTCAGGGCGTGTACGCTGGCATAGGAAAGTGGGGGGATTTCCCGGTTCTGCCGGGGGCTTAATCCCTGCAACCAAGCCTTCCTGGCGTGCACGATGAAAGTTCTGCAGCCTGCCTCGGCAAGTGTTCCAACAAAGTCGCACAGCTCATCGTAACTGTCCCGGTCATCGACTCCGATTCGCTGTTTTACGGTTACGGGAATGGATACCGAAGATGCCATGGCGGCATAGCATTCCGCCACCCGCTGGGGTTCGTGCATCAAGCAGGCACCAAAACGGCCGGATTGCACCCGATCCGATGGACAGCCGAGGTTAAGATTGATCTCGTCATATCCCCAGGTTTCGCCAAGCTGGGCACAATGTGCGAGCTGGTCTGGCACGCTACCCCCAAGCTGCAGCGCAACCGGATGCTCGGAGGGGTCGAAATCCAAAAACCGGCCTTTATCGCCATGCAAGAGTGCATGGGTAGTCACCATTTCCGTATAAAGCAGCGTATGCTGGCTGATTAGCCGAACGAAATAGCGAAAATACCGGTCTGTCCAATCAAGCATTGGCGCAACCGAGAGTGTGCGGTTAATCATTCGTGGGGCTGGAGTCATGAAATCCCCATGCCGTAGCTGGGATCTGTGCAAAGATACGGCAATTATATCCGTTGTTGGAGGGTCAGTGATCGCATGCGGCCTGTAGAAGATACACCAAGATTGAAACTTTAAAGCCTGTCCCATTTACCGGCACCAGGAATTTTTCCGGGCATAAAAAAACGGCCACCTGTGAAGGTGGCCGTTTGCTGTTACCAGCTATCTTCGATTGCGCTTACTTGCTCAAGCGACGACGGGACAGGCCCAGTCCGAGCAAGCTACCGCCCATCAAGAACAGGGTGGCGGGCTCAGGAACCACGAAGACGATACTGCCATCATGGTCGCCAGCAATCGTGAACTCATTCTGACCCGGACCTGCAACAGGAACCACGTTGTTCAGGTTCTGGTCGATCACGAAGGCAATCTCAACCGGAGGCACACAGTTGGCCAGATCATAGAAGCTGTCACCGGCGCCGCCGCAGGTCTTGCCATTGTAGTGGAACAGATCCCTTACGGCTGCAGGCTCGTTACCACTGAAGCTGACGTTACCATAGATCAGGAAGTTCTCCGGATTGGACGGATCACTGCCGGTAACGGTCATGTCGAAGGCATTGACGGCCTCGATTCCACCCGCGCCATCTTCCCGGATCAACCAAACTTCGATCAGGCCGCCGGTGTACTCAACGGATTCAACGGCTAGACCGCTCATGGCGGCGACTTCACCCACCAGGTTCATGGAGAACGACAGGCCCCATGCGCCACCGGTAGCGTCATCAATGATGGTGGAGTCATTGGTGATACCTTCGGAATCGCTACCCGGATCAAAACCGGTAACATGGTTGGAGTCGAAATTAGCGACATTGAATACGCCGCCCACATTCAGGCCACCGGTGGTGGTGAGTGCATCACCCACGCCGACGACGCCATCACCACCTGCATCGATGATGGTGTTGGAGTTATACTGAACGGTAGCCTCGTTCTTCAGGCCGGTCATGCTGTCGCCAACACCCAGGTTGCCACCGCCGTTGGCGGTCCCGGTGAGGTCAAGGTAAAACTGACCCGCAAACGCGCCTGAGCAGCCACCGGCTAGGGCAAGCGCGATAATTGTTTTCTGAAACATCTTCATTGCTCTCTCCTTACTGAGTTGATTTGACCTTAATGTTTTAATGTCAGGTCTCTGTTATTACGACTGTCTTACCTAAAGCACGCATCATGCCAAAAAATATATCCAATTGATTTTCATAAAAATTTAAATCCAGTCGAGAAAATAGCCGTTAGAGAGTGTAAAAAATACTGACATATGACATCAGGGTTTTAGGGGCGTTATCCGCTCTCAATCTACCGAATTAAGCCCGTGGTATTTT
>JAGRGP010000050.1 GCA_020445415.1 Gammaproteobacteria bacterium
TCAGGCGCAGCTGCTCCATCGTTTTTCCTCCCCGAGGATCATACGGGAAACCGAAGTGACCAGACAGACAGTACCCTCAGGGGAGGAATATTTTCAAGGGAAGAAGAGAGAAACTCCAAACTTCAACTGCCAGTCCGGTGCCCCCTCCAATCGATCCAATACCCCGTAGCCGCCTAGGCTGACGTCAAGTGTTTGGCCGTTGTTGCCAAGGGAGATCGACCGCCCCAGGGTGAGTCCCAAGGGGATTTGCCAGCGGTCGCCGGAATTCGCGTTCCAACGGTAACTGATGGTATTCCTGTAGCCCACGTAGGCACCCGGCGAAGCGTCGATGTTGTAGAAAACGATCGGTTGCAGGGTTGTCATACTGTAGCTGTCACCACCCCAATGATGACCCGCAATACCGCCGTAAGCAAACCGATCGTTGCTACCAAACGCCATTCCCACCAGTCCCGCTCCGCTAACCGGCGACGACTGCCTGGACGGGGCTTCGGTACGCAGGGAAACTTGAGGTCCCAAGCCCCAACCGCTACCGGTATCGTTTCGGGTTAACCAGATCAACTGGATGAGATTATCGTTCAAAGGAGACTCGCCGTTGTTATCCACTGGCAGACCAGCAGCGGCCGGGGTTTGCCGTGTAAACGAGCCGAATTCACGATACGTGGTGAGTCCATGGAGCGGTTTGATTTGGAAACCGCTGTTGGAAGCCCCGGAATATTCGAGAGAAACTTGCTCGGCCAGCACGTTTGCCGGGAACCTACCCGGGACGGCTATTCTCGCTGCCGTAAAGTCTTCAGCATAGCTAATGCATGGCCAGATCCAAGTGGATGCCAGGTAAGTTATGAATGCCGCAACACCCTGTCTCATGTCCCAGTAATACCAGTCTCGTGGCGTTTCATTTCATTCTCCGGTTAGGGCGTGACTGGCCCGCTAGCACCACCGCTAACGAGGTGGAATAAACCGGAATAAGTTATTGACGGATGCCCTCAGTATAGTCGGCAGGCTGGGGGAAAACTGTGATCGGCCCGGTCACAATGGAGCAGAGTTTCCAGGAGAAAATATTTTGTTCGGACTATTGTGCACGGTCTAAAAAAGGAGTAAGAATTACGCGCACAGCAGCCAGCTTGGCGAGCGTCTGGGCATCGAGTGTGCCTGGCCGTTTGTCTGCATCATACGTTGCCGACCCAGCGACCCAACGCCTCTTCCCGGCTCAATCTGCTTGATGGTGAAGTTATCCAGGCCTTGCACAATCCGAGGCCGTTTCGCTTATTTCATAGAGGTGTTTTACTAATGGCTACCAAACGTCCAACTTCCTCCAGCAAACCGGCGGCTGCGCGGCCGGCGGCAAAAAGTGCACCGGCAAAACCGGCTGCCAGCAATCCGGGACCTAAACCCGCATCCAAGGGTCCGGCACGGCCTTCCAATCGCGGCAGATAACCTGCTGATTAGAGAGATTCCGGGTGTTGGTTGCCCGGAATCTTGCCCAGGCTTTTCCACCATTCGCACGCCCGTTCTCTAGCTCCAATAGGGAGCTTTTCGCCCACCTCGTTGGCTTCTCCCGTATCTTCTGGGTAGCTCAGTTGGTATTCTGCATGTTCGGAGTATTCTGCTGGCTGGATAGTCCCTAAGATCATTAGGTGATTAGGCGTTGGAGGTGATAAGGATGAACCAAGAAGGCGAGAATCGATTAGGGAATATTTGCTGTGCCCCGGGCACTATCCTGGAGCTGGATCAGGACCAGCACCGTCAAAAGGTACGTCAAGCCTACGCGGCGGTAGCCCAGGCGGACAGCTCAGGAAACTCCTGTGGCGTATCCTCGGGTTGTTGCGGGGTGTCGGACGAGCAGGCAATTAATTCCTTGATTTCAACCCGCCTTGGATACAGTAGCGAGGATATGGGCAGCGTTCCCCAAGGTTCTGACATGGGTTTGGGGTGTGGCAATCCCAAGGCCATTGCCGCTTTGAACCTGGGAGAAGTGGTGGTGGATCTTGGTGCGGGAGGTGGCTTCGACTGTTTCCTGGCGGCGCCTGAAGTCGGCGAAAGCGGCCGGGTTATCGGCGTTGATATGACGCCCGATATGGTCAGCAAGGCTCGGAGCAATGCCTCTCGAGGTGGCTATACCAATGTCGAATTTCGCCTTGGGGAGATAGAGCACTTACCGCTCGCAAATGGGGTTGCGGACGTGATCATCTCAAACTGCGTGATCAATCTTTCACCGGATAAGTCCCAGGTCTTTCGGGAAGCTTACCGGGTGTTAAAGCCCGGTGGGCGGTTGGCCATTTCCGATGTGGTGGCCACCGTGGAACTGCCGGAGGAGATACGTAACGACGACCAATTGGTAGCCGGTTGTATGGGCAATGCCTCCCTGATCGAGGATTTACATGCCGACATGTCTAACGCCGGTTTCCAGGATATCCGGATTGATCCCAAAGAGGAGTCGCGAGAGTTCATACGCGATTGGGCCCCTGGTCGGGGGGTGGAAGCCTACTTGGTATCGGCGATCATCGAAGCAGTAAAGCCCCCTGAAGCCGCTTCGTGACAGCCTTTTGGTGGCTTGCGTGAAAAGCCTGGAGATGTGGCCGAGGTGGTGGGGATCAAGATCCAGCGTGTAGTCGGCCCGCCCAGTCTCTGGCAAACTGCCAAGCTACCCGGCCGCTGCGGGAACCCCGTTTCAGAGCCCACTGCAAGGCGGCCTCTCGGATTGACTGATCCGTTTCCGTGACCTTGGCCACGTCAAACGCCACCAGCCAATGGTCGACGATTTGCAAGTACTGCATTTGATTGAAGGGATAAAAAGAGAGCCACAGGCCGAAGCGCTCGGATAGGGAGATTTTTTCCTCCACGCCTTCGCCGTGATGGATCTCCTCATCGATTAGCCTGGCCTCTAGATTTTCCCGCTGATACTCTGGCAACAGGTGACGCCGGTTGGACGTGGCGTAAATCAGTACATTCTCCGGAGGCGCGGCGACAGACCCATCGAGTACCGCTTTGAGCGATTTATAGCTGGCGTCGTCGGCCTCGAACGAAAGATCGTCACAGAACAGGACGAAACGCTCCGGACGCTGGTAAAACTGCTCAACAATATCCGGCAGATCGATGAGATCGTGCTTCTCCACCTCCACCAGGCGTAATCCACGATCCGCGAACTCATTGAGCACCGCCTTGATCAGTGATGACTTGCCAGTTCCCCTCGACCCCCAGAGCAGCACATTGTTGGCGCTGTATCCAGCGACGAACTGTTGGGTGTTACGCACGATTTCCGCCTTTTGGCGAGCCATGCAAAGAAGATCGCCGAGGGCTATCTCGTGAGGCCGGGCGACCGGCTGCAAGCCCAGGCCACGCCGCCAGCGAAAGGCAATATGATCCCAATCCGTAGGAGTAGGGGAGGGATTGATCAGTTGTTCCAGTCGGTCAATCAGTCGGGCCGCTCGTTGCAGGAGTTGATCGTTTGAATCCATCGTCCCACACCAGATCAGCGGGTCAGCCGTTTATAGTGGATACGGTGAGGTTGATCCGCCTCGGCACCTAAACGGCGCTGGCGGTCGGCCTCGTAGTCGGCGTAGTTACCCTCGAACCATACTGTTTGCGAGTCTCCTTCGAAGGCCAGGATATGGGTGGCGATACGGTCCAGAAACCAGCGGTCGTGGGAGATTACCACTACACATCCCGGAAAGGTGAGTAACGCCTCTTCCAATGCTCGCAAGGTCTCTACGTCCAAGTCATTGGTGGGTTCGTCCAGCAGCAACAGATTGCCACCGCTTTGCAATAGCCTTGCCAGGTGCAACCGGTTGCGTTCGCCGCCTGAGAGATCACCCACCCGTTTTTGCTGATCGGCACCCCGGAAGTTGAAACGGCTTAGCCACGCCCTTGAATTGAATTCATACTTTCCGATGGTGATGATATCTTGGCCCCCAGAAACCGCTTCCCAGGCGGTCTTGGCGTCATCCAGAGCATCCCGCGACTGGTCTACATAGGCGATCTTCACCGTGTCGCCAATACGCATCTCGCCGCCGTCCGGGCGCTCTTCACCGGTAATCATCCGGAACAGGGTTGTTTTACCCGCGCCGTTTGGGCCGATGATGCCAACGATGCCTCCCCGGGGAAGGTTGAAGCAAAGGTTGTCGTAAAGCACATTGCCTCCGAATGCCTTCTTCAAAGCCTTGGCCTCGATAACCAGCTCACCCAGCCGTTCTCCGGGAGGAATGTAAATTTCGTTGGTTTCGTTGCGCTTTTGAAATTCCTGGCTCTGCAATTCCTCGAAGCGCTGCAGCCTGGCCTTGCTCTTGGCATGCCGGCCCTTGGGATTGGATCGCACCCATTCCAACTCGTGCTTCATGCTTCGAATGCGTGCGGCCTCTTGTTTTTGTTCCTGTTCAAGCCGGGCCTCCTTCTGCTGTAACCAGGAAGAGTAATTGCCTTCCCAGGGGATACCGTGGCCGCGGTCCAGTTCCAGAATCCAGCCAGCGACATTATCCAGAAAATAGCGGTCATGGGTGACCGCCACGACGGTCCCGGGGTAGTCGTGGAGAAAGCGTTCCAGCCAGGCTACGGACTCTGCATCCAGATGATTGGTGGGCTCGTCCAGCAACAACATGTCCGGCTTGGAAAGCAGCAGTCGGCACAGTGCGACCCGTCGGCGCTCACCCCCTGATATCTTGCTGACATCAGCGTCCCAGGGGGGCAAGCGCAGGGCATCCGCAGCGATCTCTAGCGTGCGCTCGAGATCATGCCCGTTCTTGGCGGCAAGCAAATCCTCCAGCTTGGCTTGTTGCGCGGCCAAGGTATCGAAATCCGCATCAGGTTCGGCGTAGGCAGCGTAGATCTGATCGAGTTCGGCCAACGCTTGCTTGATATCCGCCACCGCTTCCTCGACATTTCCCCGGACGTCTTTACTCGGATCGAGCTGGGGCTCCTGAGGGAGATATCCCACCTGTATGCCGGGCTGTGGCCGTGCCTCGCCTTCGATCTCGCTATCCAGTCCCGCCATGATGCGTAACAAGGTAGACTTTCCGGCGCCGTTGAGGCCCAGCACTCCGATCTTGGCACCCGGAAAGAAAGATAGGGATATGTCTCTCAAGATCACCCGCTTGGGGGGAACGATCTTGCCGACTCGGTTCATGGTAAAGATGTATTGGGCCATGTTGATCCGCTTGTCAGATGGGGTGTTACGGGCTGTTGTGACCGAAGCGGGACAGACCCGCCGCCGGACGGCGCGTATTTTGGCATATTAGGCGGCGGACTGCCTCACCGAGGTGCTCTTCGGACCAAGCCACTCAAACCGCCGTGCCCTCAAAGGGGTTTGTACCCTCAGTCTAGGGGAACCAACTCGGTAATCGCGCCTGGGTTTTTCTGTTCGACCTGGTTGTAACAATCGTACAGTGCCGCTTGCAAGGCCTCTTCGATAACCGGGTGATAAAACGGCATTTGCAGCATCTCTCCCACGGTCAATCCACGTTGGATGCCCCAGGCCAGCAGATGGGCCAGATTCTCGCCCTTTGCGCACGCCATTTCCGAGCCCAATAGACGGCCGCTGCGCTTATCCGCATAGACCTTCAGGATTCCCCGGTTCTTGCCCATGATCATGGCCCTTCCAACAGGCGCGAATTTTACCGTGCCTACCGCGGTGGTTTGTGGATCGAGTTGTCGCGAGCTTGCCCCCACATGGCAGATGTTCGGATCACAAAAATTGATCGAAAGCGGAACCTTCCGCCGAAACGCCGATATCTGTTCGCTGACCGCGTTGTAGCCGGCGATCCGGCCCTCGTCTCCTGCTTCGTGCAAAAGTTGCCGTTCGCCATCCACATCTCCGGCCAGGAAGATGTGGCTGTCGCCGACTTGCATGGTATTGGGATTGAACGCCGGGATGCCCCTGGAATCGAGTTTTACACCGGCCTTTTCGATATCCAGATTGTCCAGGTTGGGAATCCGCCCCAAGCTGGCTAATACCTTATCTACCAGCACAGTATCGCCTCCAGCGGTTACCCGTAGTTGCCCGTTTTCCTGGCGTATTTCCGCGGGCTTTCCGAGATGAATGGGGAAGTCCCTGCCAATGGCCTCGAGCGCAAGTGCAGCTACATCGGGATCTTCTATCCCACCAACCGTATTCAGCATGTCAAACCCGGTCACCGAAACGCCGATCCGTGCCAGCGATTGACCGATCTCGAGGCCGATAACACCCAAACCCACCACGGCCATGGTCTTGGGCAAATCCTCCAACTCGAAGACTTGATCGGTGGTGACGATGCGCTCTCCAAAGGCTTGCCATGCCCGAGGCACCAGCGGCCGGGTGCCGGTGGCGATGATAATCTTATCGGCTCGGACTCGCCGGCCCTCCACATCCAAGGTGTGAGGATCGAGAAAGCGAGCGTAGCCCTCCATGAACAGCTCAGGGTCGAGATTGTCCGTGCTATTGGACAATACCCGGTCGACGAATGTATCCCGGAGATCACGAACGTGATCCATCGCTTCCTCACGGTCGATGACCAGTTCGTCGTGGCCTTCGACCCCATAGCGGTGAAGAATGTTGCGGCGGTGGTAGTCCTCTGCAACCTGGATCAAGGCCTTGGAGGGCATGCATCCAACTCGGGCACAAGTAGTACCGGGTTCACCTCCATTGATCAGCACAAAGCGTTTTCCCGAAGGACGCACCTTGCCCAGGGCGTAAAGACCGGCGCTGCCGGAACCGATGATGGCGACATCGACTTGCTTTTCGTTCACGAAACAACTCCTGACTCAGTGGGACGAGGCCGCTGCCCATCAACGGTCCTCGCAATACTCGGTTGATTGTAGCTGCCGGAACGGCTTCGGAAAACCCGCGTCGAACGGTTCTATCGTACCGGAGTTTAGCGAAACGATTCCGGCGAGCGGATTTTTCGATTATGAAACGGCGGCGCGTGGCTGATGCCTCTAACATATCGGGGTCGCAGGCGCGGAGGGGGCAAAATCAGCCTGCCGCCGGGAAGCGCTATCCAGCGCGACGGACTAGCCGACCGTCCAGTGTCAAGTGATGACATCCGGGGCGGCGCGGCCGGTTCTTTTTTCGATTCCCGCAAGTTGCTCGGCGACTTTGGCCAAAGGGGCGAGAACCGAGGCGGTTTGCAAGAGATGGCGCTGGGGATCGGGCTCGAAGGCCTCGATATATACCCGCAACGTCGCTCCTTCGGTGCCGGTACCCGACAGGCGGAAGACGATTCGGGAGCCGTCTGTAAACCCGATGCGTAGCCCCTGATTGTCCGAGACCGAACCATCCACCGGGTCGGTATAACTGAAGTCGTCGGCATACTCGACAGTATATCCCTCAAGCTCGCGGCCCGGGAGGCCGGGAAGCTGCCCACGAAGATCATCGATCAGCTCGCCAGCGATACGAGAATTTATTCCCTCGTAGTCGTGCCGGGTATAGAAGTTACGCCCAAATTGCCGCCAATGGTCCATCAAGATCTGTTGCACCGATTGCTGTTTGACAGCCAGGAGGTTGAGCCAAAAAAGTACCGCCCACAGGCCATCCTTCTCGCGGACGTGATGGGAACCCGTGCCAAAACTCTCTTCACCGCAGATGGCGATCTTCCCAGCATCTAACAGATTACCGAAAAACTTCCATCCGGTGGGAGTTTCGTAGCAGTCGATGCCCAGTTGCCGGGCCACCCTGTCGGCAGCTTGGCTGGTAGGCATGGAGCGTGCGATACCGGGGATGCCCGCTTGATAGCCGGGCACCAGGCGGGCGTTTGCCGCCAGTACCGCCAGGCTGTCGCTGGGGGTGACGAAGAAATCTCTGCCCAGGATCATATTGCGATCGCCATCACCATCTGAAGCAGCACCAAAATCCACACCCCGTTGGCCGCGGGTCATCTCCAGAAGTTCAGTGGCATGGGCCAGATTCGGATCCGGATGACCACCGCCAAAATTCTCACGGGGTGTCCCGTTGATTACCGTCCCAGAAGGTGCGCCGAGCAATGTTTCCAGAATGTGAGTTGCGTAGGGTCCGGTCACTGCATGCATCGCATCGAACCGCATGCGAAACCGGCCGGAATGGAGTAGCTTCCGGATCAGCTCGAAATCAAATAACCCGGCAAGCAGGTCAGTGTAGTCCTGAACCGGATCGATCACCTCGACGGTCATGTCCTGCAGGTTACGGGTACCGAGACGATCGATATCGACATCGGGCGACTCGGTGATGCGGTAGGATGTTATTTCTTCGCTGCGCCTATAGATTGCCTCAGTGACTTTTTCTGGTGCCGGCCCACCGTTTGGAACGTTGAATTTAATGCCGAAATCATCGTCCGGTCCTCCGGGATTGTGGCTGGCCGAGAGAATAATCCCACCCTGAGTCCGAAACTTCCGAATGACACACGAGGCGGCGGGAGTCGAGAGGATTCCACCCCGTCCCACAATGACTTTGGATATGCCATGCGCGGCGGCCATGCGCAGGATGGTCTGAATGGCCGACCGGTTATAAAAGCGCCCGTCGCCACCCAGGGCTAGGATTCCTCCTGCCAGATCGTTTTGCGTATCGAAGATCGATTGAACGAAATTCTCCAGGTAATGGGGTTGTTGGAAGACCTTGACCTTCTTGCGAAGACCGGAGGTGCCCGGACGTTGGCCAGGAAAGGGGCGGGTGCTGATTTGACGGATAGTCATAAAGCCTCTGCAATCTGGGAGGTGGTATGAATGTTCCAATTCAAACACAGCAGCGAGCGGGAATCGAGCATCGGCATCGGATCGGTCCTCCACCCGATCCTCCGGAACTGCCGGGCTTGATTATCGAGAATTCATCCCCATTTCCCCAGCGTTGGGTTCTACCATAAGAAATTCCGGGTTTGTGACCGGTTCTGATTTTGATTTCATCGATGACAGGCGGGGGTTAATACGGATCATGACAGTAGAAGCGCATAAAGAGACCACTGAATTCAAAGCCGAGGTCAGCCAGGTTCTTAATCTGGTTATAAGGTCTCTGTACAGCAACAAGGAGATTTTTCTGCGCGAGTTGATCTCCAATGCCTCGGACGCCGCGGAAAAACTTCGCTTCGAGGCACTTACCGATGATGCCTTATATGAGGGGGATCCCAATCTCCACATTCGGATCTCGTTAGACAAAGAGCGTCGCACGGTGACGATCTCGGACAATGGGATTGGCATGAGCCGTCAGGAAGTGGCTGAGATGATCGGCACCATCGCCAGTTCCGGAACCAAAAAGTTCCTGGAATCCATGAGCGGTGATCAGGCCAGTGCCAGTGAGCTCATCGGGCAATTCGGCGTAGGCTTTTATTCGGCGTTTATTGTTGCGGACCGGGTGACCTTGACTACTCGCCGGGCCGGTCTAAGCGCGGAGCACGGGGTGCGTTGGGAATCCACCGGAGAAGGGGACTACACCATCGAAACCATCGAGCGGACCCCTCGGGGTACGGAGATTACGTTACACCTCAGGGAGGACGAAGCCGAGTTTGTCGAAAACTACCGGATACGGGACATTATTCACAAATTTTCCGATCACCTGTCCATTCCCGTGGAGATGCAGGCAGAGCATCTTGATGAAGATGTCGAGGATAAAGAGGAAAAACAAAAGGATAAGGAACCTACTTGGGAACAAGTTAACAAAGGGACCGCGCTATGGATGCGTAACAAGTCCGATATCAACGAGGAGGAATATCACGCCTTCTACAAACATATCGGCCATGATTTTGAAGACCCCCTGGCCTATGTGCATAACCGAGTCGAGGGCACCAACGAATACAGTTCACTTCTCTACATTCCGGGCCGTGCCCCATTCGATCTGTGGGATCGGGAACAAAAACATGGTGTCAAGCTCTATGTGCGGCGGGTGTTCATCATGGACGAGGCCGACAAACTCATGCCCCACTACCTGCGGTTTGTGAAGGGGGTGGTGGATTCCGACGATCTGCCCCTGAACGTATCCCGGGAGTTACTTCAGCACAACAAGAAAATCGACGCCATCCGCTCGGCAAACGTCAAGCGAATATTGGGCCTGCTAGAGAACATGGCGGACAAGGAAAGTGACAAGTATCAGAAGTTTTGGAAGGAGTTCGGGACCGTTTTGAAGGAAGGCCCTGCCGAGGATTTTCAGAACCGGGAGCGGATCGCCGCGTTGCTGCGTTTTTCGAGTACCGCCTCGGAGGGGGCGGAACAGACGGTTTCCCTGGACGATTACATCGGGCGCATGCAGGAAAAACAGGAGAAGATCTATTACATCACCGCGGACAGCTACTCAGCGGCCTTGCATAGCCCCCATCTGGAGGTATTTCGAAAGAAGCAGGTCGAAGTGTTGCTGATGACCGACCGAGTGGATGAGTGGTTGGTTTCCCACCTCAGCGAATTCAAGGGCAAACACCTGCAGTCTGTCGCCAAAGGGCAACTGGACCTGGGCGAGTTGGACGACAAGGCGGAGCAGGACCAAGTGGAACGGGCCAAGGAAGAGCACAAAGGGTTGCTGGAAAGAATCAGCGGCGCCCTGGGTGAGGGCGTAAAAGAGGTCAGGATCAGCAATCGACTCACCGATTCTCCCGCGTGCTTGGTGGTTGGCGATTATGAGATGAGCGCCAATTTGCAACGCGTATTGAAGCAACTTGGCCAAGCCGCACCGGATACCAAACCCATTCTGGAGATCAATGTCGATCACCCGCTAGTGACGAAGATGGATCAGGAGCCGGATGAGGAATTGTTCGCCGACTTGGCCAGCATTCTGTTCGACCAGGCGACCTTGGCGGAAGGTGGACAACTCAATGATCCGGCAGCTTTTGTCCAACGCCTCAATAAGTTGATCCTGAACATTTCCTCGGGATGACTCGTGCCGTTGCCGGTCTGCTCGTCCGGGCGGACCGGCGCGCTGACCCCCGGCGCCATAAATCGGTTGAATTACTCCATTCGGAGACTGCTCTGGCGTTGCGCTGGGGGCTGTGTCAGACTTCGGCCCTTCTAAACTTCCCGTGAACCCCGTTTTTTTGCAAACAAGAGGAGTCGACAAATGCGCGTAATTCTGCTCGGTGGTCCCGGCGCCGGAAAAGGCACTCAAGCCAACCATATCAAGGAGAGGTACAACATTCCCCAGATTTCTACGGGTGATATGCTACGGGCACACGTCAAGGCGGGGAGTGAACTCGGTATTGCCGCCAAGAAGATCATGGATGAAGGAGGGCTGGTTTCGGACGACATCATCATGGGTATGGTAAAGGAACGGATTACCGAGGATGATTGCAAGAATGGCTTTCTGTTCGATGGCTTTCCCCGCACTATTCCCCAAGCGGAAGCCTTGCGAGATGCAGGTGTGCCCATCGACGCCGTGGTGGAAATCGATGTGCCGGACGAAGAAATTATTAAGCGCATGTCAGGGCGCCGGGTGCACCTGGCATCTGGTCGCACCTACCACGTCGTATTTAATCCGCCTCAGGTGGAAGGCAAGGATAATGTAACCGGCGAGCCACTGATCCAGCGTGACGATGATCAGGAAGACACCGTCAAAGCCAGGTTAAAGGTATACCATGATCAGACTGAACCGTTGATCGCGTTCTATTCGAAGTGGGCGGAATCGGGCGCGGCCGGGGCTCCCAAGCATCACAAGATCGCAGGGGTTGGGAGTGTCGACAGCATAAGGAACGCAATTTTCGCCGCCCTGGGTTGAAACCGCGAATGACTTGACCGGGCACCCGTGGCCCGGTTTTACCTTATATCACCACCGTTGAAGATGGCGTCAGATCGCTATCGCTCGATCGATCAATCTTGATATACTGCGGCGCGTTACGATTGGCAAGAAAATAAGGGGTCTGACGTGGCCGTTATCGAGCTAAATAAAGATAGTTTTCAAGACACTGTCACCAACAATGAATTTGTGATCGTTGATTTCTGGGCTCCTTGGTGCGGTCCCTGTAGGTCTTTTGCCCCTACCTTCGAAAAGCTTTCGGAAGAACATCCGAATATTGTTTTTTCTAAGGTCAACACTGAGGATGAGCAGGAGATCGCCCGCCACTTCATGATTCGTTCGATTCCCACATTGATGATCTTCAGGGAGAAGGTGATCATCTATAATCAGCCGGGTGCGCTACCCGAAGGCCATTTCCGGGAGCTGATCCAGAAGGCGGGTGAGCTGGATATGGTGGAAGTGCACAAGCAGCTGCAAACTGAGGCTGAAGAAGGCTAACCGCCAGTCCCGGCCCGCACGGATGTAACTGAAGCGTCTGGGAGATTGCTCTGATTTCCTAGGGATTGCACGGTTTTCCGGCCGGCCACCGAAGTGCTAGGGTCGATTTGTTTAGCAACACCTTCGCCCCAGAATTTCGTCGTTGTGAAACCAGAACACACAGGGTTTTCCTGGGCCGCTATAATAGGGCGGTCACTCATTACTTCGGGGTCACGTGTATGCGAGCTGATGCCGCCGGGCAATGCAAGAAGTGGAAATGAGCACCGATCCTGTAATCCGGACTCGCTATCCATGGAATTTGGACAGGCTGCTGAGCGTTCGCCCAACAGTCGGTCAACTCATGGATCTGTGCGAAGAAAATTACCATTTGTTTATCTATCTGGCCCCCGAGATTCGCTCGTTAAACGGATATCATCTGTCGAGTGTGGAAGGAATGACCGACTTACATTTGGAGGTTCAGGAGCAGACACCGTATACCACTTTGGTGAGGCTCACCTACCTCTTTCCCCGATCCCCAGACCCATGTCCCGATCCCGATGCAAGATTGCGGATTTATCATGATTCCCGGCAAACCGAAATCGTCGAACTACGTCAGCGGGTTTTACCCCTCAATACCGGCCCCCACCTACCGACACTCAAGCAGAAGTGGCGAGTCAATCTTTTTCTATCCAAATGGTTAAGCTACAGTGTTCGCAAAGGACATCGGTTTAATCACCGTACGTTGTTACCGGAGGGTTGCAGCGCATATTAGGGCAGTTCCCATGGATCTCGACTTGACCCGGGATATTTTTTTAGTGGGGAACTTACCGAACTAATTCTTGACAAAAAAGATGGGTAAATGCTAATTTTTTAACCAAGATAGCTACTAGGTTATTTAACTAGGGGCATAAATTCATAACATTATTAGAGAACCGATCATGAGACTTTCAACCAAAGGACGTTACGCTGTTACGGCAATGCTGGATCTGACCCTGCAAGGGGGGGATGGCCCGGTAACACTGGCGGAGATCTCGGAGACGCAAGGTATCTCGCTATCTTACCTTGAGCAATTATTCGCTTGCCTCAGGAGCAAAAATTTGGTGCGGGGTGTCAGAGGTCCGGGCGGCGGGTATTATCTTGGCCGCCCACCCGAGGAGATTTCCATAGCCGACATCATCTGCGCGGTGGATGAATGGGTTGAGTTTACCCGTTGCGGTGGTAACCGGGATTGCAAGGACGGCAAGCGCTGCCTTACCCATAATCTCTGGGACGAGTTAAGTACGGAAATCTTCAACTTCCTGAGTAACATCGATTTGGCGGAACTGGTTAAACGGGGTGGCCTGAAGGAAGAGGGTTGTATCAGGAAGGAAAAAGGCGAAGATGACGACATAATCAGAGTACGTAGAACCCGCGCGGCCTAGGCTTAGTGTTTGAATTCCATGAAAGGTTGAGGTCCCTGCATTAGGGGCCTCAGCTAAGTACCCTAACGCAAAAGTGGTAAACTGACCGTCACGCGCGTGCCCGGGGACATGTCGGATTGAATCGTTATTTCCCCGCCGTGGGCATCAACAATCCGTTTAACGATTCCCAACCCCAATCCAGTGCCCTCCGATTTGGTGGTGAAAAACGGGTCGAACAATCGGCCGAGGATCGCTTCCGGAATAGGATCCCCGGGGTTGAGGATGTCGAGACACAGGTGCCGCTTGTCGGCATCCTCAGCTAGGATCCAGCAAATTTCACTCCCTGGTGGTGAAGCTTCACAGGCGTTGTTATAGAGATTGAGCAGCACCTGCTCCAACCGGTCTCGATCTCCCAGTATGGCGGTGGACGCTGCGTTAATCCGTAACCGATTAAATTGACCGCGCTGCGCCGCGATTGCCTCGTGGGTATCCAGAAACTGGGAGATCAGCCCTCCCATGTCCAGTTCACCCATCTCGATCTTGAGCGGTTTAGCGAACAGCAATATCTCGTCAAGCAATCGTGCCAACCGTTCTGTTTCATGATGGGCCAATGCTGCTCGTTTTTCTGCGGCAGCCGGTAATTCGGCCTTTCTAAGATACTCGAGCGCCAGGTTGATGGTCGACAGCGGGCTCCGTATCTCGTGCACGATGCCCGACGCAAACCCGCCAATCGCCGCGAGGCGGGCGTGTTCCGTCAATTTTACCGTGCGTCCGAAACTGTGGGTGATCAGTTTGGCTATGTTGGCCAGTAATTCGAGATGCTCCGGCGTGTATGAATCGGGCTTTTCGGTCGCGAACACCAGTACCCCGGGGATAGGACTTTGCTCGGTGATGGGGAGGAATATCGCGTCACGTAGACCATTCGCTACCAAATGATTGAGGAACTGGTAGTTGGGGTTATCTTGGGCAGTACGCTTCATATCCGGAATATGGAGCGGCTTGTCGGTTTCCAACGCCTTCGCAAGCAATGTCTTTCGCAGCTCAAAAGTGTTATGCCGGTTCGCTTCGGTTTTGCCATCCCGGTAACTCTTCTCCAGGGTTATTCTTTTCTCGTCGCCCGCGATAAACAATGCGCCCACCCAATCCAGTGGCAGCAGCGCGGGAAATTGTTCGGCGACAAAACACAGTGTTTGCCCCAAGTCCGATCCTTGCTGAATCCGGTCGATCAATTCGAAGATGGCGTGGAGGCGACTGGACAACTGGTTAAAGGAGGCCGTGAGTGATGCCAACTCATTGCTCCCCGAAGAAGGAACCTGGTATCCGAAGTCTCCTTGCGCGACGTTACGAAATCCACGTACCGAACTTCGGAGGGGATGAATTATGGAAAGGTAGAACCAGATCATTAGCCCGAATGTAACCCCAACGACTGCGGCCAAGGCGATCCAATTAAGGCGGCGAACATTGTCGAGTCTGGCCGAGGCGAGGTGCAGCAACTGAGAACGCAGGGCATCAACCGATTCAGTGAGTAGCAGATGATTACCATTGATAAATGCTGCCGCCTCACCGATGCGCGGCCCCCTTTCATCCATGCCAATGGATAGGGTTAGGCGTACCTTGAAATCCGCCCAAGCCTCCTCGATGGCACGAACCGCCGCCTGAATCGCTGGATCGAGTCTGGGCGTAAAGGGATATTTCCGGCTGGTCAATGTGGGACTAAAGTTTTCACTCATAAATCCTTCGGTAATCTCATCAAACAGTTCAACCTGGGATTGGATCTCCTGATAGTAGAGTTTGACGTCACGTTGATAGCTCGCCGAGTCCTGGGGGATATTGCTGCTATAGTTCATGGCGAGTTGGACGAGGCTTTGCGCGGTGTGCTGCAGGCGCGCCGTAATATTAAGCAGGGTATTGTAGTTGCGCTGCGCCTCCAGTGCGGTGAGATTGCCGGCAAATAGCGCGGCAAACAGCAACACGATAATCAGTAACGGTGCTGCAATCTGGAATCTGAGGCTCTTGAATAGACTCATGGATTAGGCTGTGTCAAAAATCTCAACCGAGACTGCCTGAATCTCTTCCCGATGACAAGCCGTGGTGGGATGACAGAAGCCCGGGAAATGGTGCCGCAGATCGGCTATTATGCCGGAACTTAAGGCTAACCGCCTGGGTAACTGGGATACCGCCGTATGGCGGGTGGTGCCGCCAGCATTTTTTCTGAGACCCTGGTATGGAACAGGATACAGATGCACTATTGACAATACGTGATTTCGTGCGCTGGGGGGCGAGCCGCTTCGTTGATGCAAAGCTGTATTATGGGCATGGAACGGACAATCCGCTGGACGAGGCGCTGGTATTGGTGCTCAGCGCGCTCTCACTCGCATCCGGTCTGCCCGATCACTATCTCGATAGCCGGGTAACCCGCCCCGAAAGAGCGCGTATTCTCGATATCTTCGGACAACGGATCGAGCACCGGGTACCTGCCGCATACCTGACCCAGGAGGCAGCATTCGCAGGCTTGCGGTTCTATGTCAACGAGCATGTGTTGGTACCCCGTTCGCCGATAGCGGAACTGATTGAGGCGGGTTTCGAGCCGTGGGTCGATCCAGATTCTGTAACCCGGGTACTGGATTTGTGTACCGGAAGTGGCTGCATTGGAATTGGTTGCGCCTACAGTTTTCCGGATGCCAGCGTGGATGCCGTGGATATCTCACCCACGGCGTTGGCGGTGGCGAGGAAAAATATCGCCCGTCACCACTTGGAGGAGCGGGTTGAGGCAATCCAATCAGATCTGTTTTCGGCGCTCAAAGGGCGCCGCTACGATCTGATCGTCAGTAATCCTCCCTATGTGAGCCTGGAGGAGTATTCGGCGTTGCCTAAGGAGTACCACCAGGAGCCAATCCTGGCCTTGGAGGCCGGTCCAGACGGCTTGGAGTTTGTATCGAGGATCTTGCAGGAGGCGGCCGACTATTTGGAAGTCGGAGGGATCTTGGTGGTCGAAGTTGGCCGCAGTGCCGAAGCGTTGATCGACCGGTATCCGCAGCTCCCGTTTCTGTGGATAGACTTTGAACGGGGCGGGGATGGTGTGTTTCTACTGACGGCTGAGCAATTGAACGAGTTTCAAACCTATCTGGATACGGATCGCAATCTTAGTTGAGGAAGATCAGACAATGGCACTGCAACGGGCGAGAACGGCTCAGGAGTACGCGGAGTGGGTAAAACAGGCAAGGTTCGAAGTGCAGGATTTGCGCAATTGTCTGCTCTATGACATGGACGAAACCGGAGAACGAGGGGGATTCCCAGTGTTCCTTGATCTGCTTGAAAGCGGTATCAACGAGGTATATGACGCCATGAGCCGAGGTGAGTATGGATTTGGGCGGGAAGACTTGCCCTTCATGGAGATTGCGGAGCGATATGCTGAGCAGATTCCGTTCCTGATCTTGCTAAGGCAGATCAACGAGACTCATCGCAAGGGCCTTGATGTCGGAGAGGACGATTAGATGGATCAGTCACTGGTATTCGATCTTGGGTTGATCAACAAGTACGATTACGCTGGGCCGCGTTATACCTCATATCCGACGGCCCCCCAGTTTCACAATGGATTCGGTGAGCGTGATTACCGTTCGGTTGCGCGGGGCAGCAACCAGAGTGGTAGACCAATCTCCCTTTATTTTCACATCCCATTCTGTGACACCATCTGTTTTTACTGTGCCTGTAATAAGATTGCCACCAAAGACCGCGGTATGGCCGGAGACTATCTGGACCGCCTCTACCGTGAGATTTCCCTACAGGGTTCACTCTTCGATTCCGCCCGCCGGGTGGATCAGTTGCACTGGGGTGGAGGCACGCCGACCTTCATCAGCCATGACCAGATGCAGACATTGATGGAGACCACCGCCAGGCACTTCAACCTGGCGGGCGACGATTCCGGCGAATACTCTATCGAGATCGATCCCAGAGAGGCTACTCCGGAAACCATCAAGCTGCTGAGAGAGATCGGGTTTAACCGTCTCAGTCTGGGGTTGCAGGATCTTGACCCGAAGGTGCAGCGGGCGGTTAACCGGATTCAGACTGAGGCAGAGACCATGGCGGTATTGGAGGCCGCCCGTGCATGGGGTTTCCGCTCAGTGAGCATCGATTTGATCTATGGGCTACCGCTTCAGACCCCGGTAAGTTTCCTCCGCACGCTGGATCGGGTAATCGAGGTGGGCCCGGACCGACTGTCAATATTCAACTACGCGCACTTACCCAAACAATTCAAGCCCCAACGCCGTATTAACGAAGACGATTTGCCACCTCCCCAGGTCAAGTTGGATATTCTCAAGGCTACCATTGATCACCTGGTTGACGCGGGCTATATCTACATCGGCATGGATCACTTCGCGCGCCCAGATGACGAACTGGCCCGGGCGCAACGGGAAGGCACTCTGTACCGAAACTTTCAGGGCTATTCCACTCACGCGGACTGCGATTTGGTGGCCATGGGGGTTACCTCCATTAGCATGGTTGGTGCCAGCTATAGCCAGAACGTGCGTGGCCTGGAGGACTACTACCAGCGTTTGGACAACGGACATCTACCAGTCTATCGGGGTCTCTCGCTTACCCAGGACGATCTCATCAGACGTGACGTGATTACCCGTCTGATATGTAATTTCCAACTGGATTACCAGTCGATTTCCAACACCTGGAAAATTGATTTCCAGGACTACTTTCGGAATGATCTGGAACGGCTGGCCGAGATGCAGTCCGACGGATTGTTGGAGTTGGACGCGCATGGTATCAAGGTGGCCCCCAAGGGTCGGCTGCTGATTCGCAACATCTGCATGAACTTCGACGCCTATCTGCCACCGTTGGAGCAACAAAAGAATTTCTCCCGCCTGATCTGAGAGAATCAGGGCGTGCTGAGGTTTTCAGATGACCTATTTGCCCAGTATCGGCACCTCGGATTGAGACGGGGTTTCGGGGCAGAAAAGCCGGTAAATGGAGGGGACCAGCAATAGGCTGACAAGGGTTGAAAAGAGTAGTCCGGAGACTATGGTGACCGCCAGTGGCTGGAGCATCTCGGAGCCTTCTCCCAGTGCCATTGCCAACGGCAGCATACCCACTACGGTAGTTAGGGTTGTCATAAGAATAGGACGTACCCGCAGCCGCGCGGATTCGACCACCGCGGCGGACACCGTCATCCCCCTCCCGCGGGCGATTTCAATATACTCGACAAGCACGATCGCATTGTTCACCACAATCCCTGCAAGCATAATCATCCCCAACCAAACCGGCATGGACAGAGGCAGGCCGGTGACGTTCAATCCCAGCGCCACACCGGTCGCCGCGAACGGCACACTAAGAATGATTACTAGCGGGTTGCGAACCGACTCGTACTGTACCGCCATCACGACAAAGACCAGGAACAACGCCAGACCCAACAACTGGTAGCTGAGATCACGGCCTTCTTGCAGGGTTTCCAAGCTGCCTGCTTCGTAGATGCTGTAACCCTTGGGAAGGTCCATAGGCTGCAATGCCGACTCGGCACGTCGAATGACTTCCGGCAGGGGCAACTCGCCGGTAAGCGAAGCCGTTACCTCGACATAGCGTTGTTGTCGGTCACGTAAGATGGACGAGGGTACGGGAATGATTTCCACGCTCGCAATTTCGGACAGCCTGACCGGAGTTCGGGTCGTGTTTCTACTGAATAGAATGATACTTTCCAGGTCGGAGGGCGTGGTCACCTGACTGGGGTCTAAGCGCAGCACTACATCGATGGCGCGGTCGTTGACGATGAAGTCGGTAACCTTGCGGCCTTGCAACGCAAACTGCACTGCCTTACCGATATCCTCGGCATTCATACCCAGGCTGGTGGCTCGTTCCCGGTCGATTCTAATCGACAATTCCTGACTCTGTTCTTCAGCCGAGTGTTGCAAATTGCGGATTCCGGGAATTCCCCTGAGCCGCTCCACTGCCTGGTCGGCGAGCTTTTCAAGTACGCGAAGTTCCCGGCCCTTGATCCGCATCGCCAAGTCATCGTCGCTGCGATTGAAGCGAATGCCCCGGATTCCCACACTGTAGAGACGGACTCTCACTCCTGCCATCTGAGTAGCCTCGATGGTCTTCTGCATCCGGTTGATCCATTGCTGACTGCTGACACCTCCGCGTTCGGCCAGGGACTTGAGCTGTGCCGTGATACTGGCCCGGTTGGCGGACTCGTTTTGCGAACGGCCAAAGACGCTTCCCCCAACGATGGTGAAGAGGCTCTCTACTTCGGGCTGGGCGCTGAGTATCTCCTCAACCTGATGGACAACTTGGTCCATACTGTCAACGTTGATTCCCCGATCGGCGGTAATGCTGACCTGGATATTCCCTTCGTCCATGCTTGGCAGGAAAATCTGATTACTGTCAAGAAAACGCGGGGCCGCGAAGAAGAGGCCGACGGAAAACAGGACCACGGCCAGCAACGGAAACCGGATCACTCGCTCCAGTAGCCAGGAATAGCCATTTTGAACATGTTCCATACCGCGGTTGACCAGTCGCCGCATTAGTCCTTCGCGCCCCACCGGGATGCGGCCCGCAAGTGCCGGCACCAGGGTCAATGCGACCACCATGGAAGCCACAATGGCCGCGGAGATAGTGAGTATCAGTTCTCGGAACAGTAATCCCACAAGCCCGCTGATAAACAAAAAAGGCAGCACGGCAGCCAGATTGGTGGAGGTGGAGGCGACGATGGCGCTGTTGACTTCCGCGGCCGCTTCCCGGGAGGCGGCCAGCCGTTCCTCACCGCGGAGTTGATGCCGATAGATGTTCTCGAGCATAACGATGGTGCTATCCACTAGCATCCCGATGCCCAGCGCCAAACCACCCAGCGTCATGATATTCAGCGTCAGTCCACCACTCGCCATCAGGATACAGGTAACCAAGACGGCGATGGGAATGGCACTGCCGATAATCAATGTGCGCCGAAAACTGCCGAGGAACAGATATACCACCAGCATGGCCAGCACGGCGCCACTGGTGGCGGCGGCCACCGCGTTGTTAAGGGAGCGGCGCACGTAGCGAGCCTGGTCATCCACCTTGTGAATTTCGATATCTTCCGGGATCAATTGATCACGGACCAATGACTCCAGCCTTTCACCGACGCCGTCCACCACACTGACGGTGTTGGCCTGCGGTTGCTTTTGAATCGAGAGTTTTATTCCGGGCAGCCCATTCAGGCGAATACGCAGGCGCTCTTCCTCGGCTCCATCGATGACTTGGGCCATTTCGCCTAGATGAAGCAAGCGGTTATCGCTCTGATCGTTCTCTATCAGAATCGGTAGATCAATGATCTCGGAGAGGTTTCGAAATCGGCCTGCGGTTCGCCCGCTGATCTCTCCCGTTTCCATCACCAGGCGTCCCGCGGGAGTTTCGGTATTGCCCGCTTTCAAGGTATCGGCGAGATCCAGAATGTCCATGTGCAGCCCCGCCAACCGTTCCTGATCGGCAGTAACCTGAATCTCTCGTACCAGTCCACCGCCCACTTCTGCAGCCGCAACCCCGGGCAGGTTGAGCAGCCACTTGCCGAGGGTGTAGTCTACAAAGCTTCGTAACTCCACCGGGTTTCGCAGCGCCGAGCTGACCACATATTCAGCCACCGGTCTTTGCGACGGATCCCGCTTGTAGATAATCGGAGGGTCGATCGTGTCCGGGAGGAAACGCTTTGCCCGGTCAAGCCGGGTACTGGCATCCCGCAGGGCCAAATCGATATCTTTGCCATACTCGAACGACAGCGAGATATTGCTGCGGCCCTCGGTTGTCTCGGACTCCACATGGATCGCATCTTCGGTAATCGCCAGCTGTTCTTCCAGTTGCCGGGTAATCTCATCCTCCATGATGCTGGCAGGCACACCGGGATCTAGCACCCTGACCCGGATGTCAGGGTAGATAATATGAGGCAGCAGGTCGATATTGAGTCGTTGTAGAGCGAACAGACCCAGCACCATAACCGCGAGGGTGATCATCACTACCCCGATCGGATGGTGTATCGACCAGGATGCGATCCCACCACTTTTGGTTACGAACGTCTTCATCCGGTTAGTTCCGCTATTTCCAAGATCTCGATGTATTTGGATTACCCCGCACCGCCAATTATCACATTCGTCTCAACCGTCTACCATAATTCTTGGAAGTCATCCGAGGTGGCCGGGGACTTTGCAGTGACAACAACAGTTAAGACAACAAATTGCGTCATGGATTCAGGCGCCGGTGACCAACGGATTCTCCCATCCGGTGGAAATATGCTTTGCTGTGTCATCCAGGTTGATGGCGAAGCGATACCCGACTAGCTTTAAAGACAAACTGGCTCACCGCACTGGCGGTCGCTACCCATCTCTATCGGGAAATATATAGTAACGAATGACAACTCTATGAAAAATATCGTAATAGCAGGATATGTCAGAACACCTTTTACCCCCTCCGGCAAAGGTGGATTGGCCAAGGTTCGGCCCGATGATTTAGCGGCGGCCGCGGTTCAAGGATTGCTGGAGCGCACGGCAATTGATCCGAGTGATATCGAGGATCTTATTCTTGGGTGCGCATTTCCCGAAGGGGAGCAGGGGCTCAACATGGGTAGGCTGGTGGCCTTATTGGCCGGATTGCCTTATTCGGTGGCGGGGGTGACTGTCAATCGCTTCTGCGGTTCGTCCATGCAGTCCATTCACCAGGCGGCGGGGGCAATCCTCATGGGAGCTGGCGAGGTATTCCTGTGCGCGGGAGTGGAATCCATGACCCGGGTGCCGATGTCGGGGTTCAATCCCCTGCCAAATCCACGACTAACGACGGCCGGTCCGGGTGCCTACATCAGCATGGGTGAGACTGCGGAAATTGTTGCGAAGCACTATCAGATTGGGAGAGCGGAGCAGGAGCGTTTTGCCTTGGCCAGTCAACATAAGGCCGACCGGGCACAGCGTCTCGGCCTGCTCAACGACGAGCTCGTGCCCCTGGCCGGTGTGGATGCCGATAGCTGTCTGCGGCCGGACACTACCCTGGAGGGATTGGCGGCTCTAGCTCCCGTGTTCGATCATCAGGGTACGGTTACAGCCGCTACCTCGTCACCGCTAACCGACGGTGCGTCCGCGGTGTTGGTGTGCAGCGAAGACTACGCCCAGGTAAACGGCCTGGAGCCCCTGGCCCGTATCCGCAGCGTCGCCGTATCCGGTTGCGCCCCGGAAATGATGGGCATCGGACCGGTAGCCGCCAGCCGCAAGGCACTTGCCCGGGCCGGTTTAGCGATGGGGGATATCGACATCGTCGAGCTCAACGAGGCCTTCTGCGCCCAGGCGATCGCCTGCGTGCGTGAACTCCAGATCGACGAGACTCGGTTGAATCTGGACGGTGGCGCCATCGCCCTGGGGCACCCGTTGGGCGCCACCGGTGCACGCATTACCGGCAAAGCGGCCGCGTTGCTCAAGCGGGAAGGTAAGTTATTGGCGCTGGCCACACAGTGTATCGGCGGTGGCCAAGGCATTGCCACTGTTCTGGAGGCGGTTTGATGAAGATCCGCAAGGCGGCGGTAATCGGCGCCGGGGTGATGGGGAGCGGGATTGCTGCCCAGATTGCCAATGCCGGGATCCCGGTGTGGTTGATGGATATCATCCCCAAGGGGGCCGGTAACCGAAACGTCCTTGCCGAAGCGGCCTTGGCCAGCTTACATACAAGCCGGCCGGCGGCCTTTATGCACCGGCGAAACGCGCGCTTGGTGACACCGGGAAACATTGAAGATCATCTGCAACAGATTGGAGACTGCGACTGGATCGTCGAAGCGGTGGTCGAACAGCTAGCGGTCAAACGCGATCTCTATCGACAGCTACAGATGTGCGGCGCGGCGGGGGCGATTATCTCGTCCAACACCTCCAGTATTCCCCTTCAAGCGTTAACGGAGGATATGCCAGAGGCATTTGTCCGGCGCTTTCTGATTACCCATTTCTTCAATCCGCCCCGCTATATGCGGCTGCTTGAGATTGTCCACGGACCGGCGACTAATCCTGAAGCAGTCGCGGCTATTCGGGAGTTTGCGGACCGCCTCCTCGGCAAGGGAGTGGTGGAATGCAAGGACACTCCGGGCTTTATCGCTAATCGAATCGGTGTTTTTTGGATTCAGGTAGCGATTCGCGAGGCAATCGACGGAAGGTTGACCGTGGAGGAGGCGGACGCTGTCATCGGGCCCCCGATAGGAATACCCAAAACCGGGGTTTTCGGACTGTCGGATCTGGTCGGGCTCGATATCATGCCACACTTGATTGCGAGCCTGACCCGGACACTACCCGTGGACGACCCGCTGCGGAACATGGCGGATCTTCCGCCGGTAATCGGTACGATGATCAAGGCGGGACAAACGGGCCGTAAGGCCAATGGCGGGTTTTACCGGCTTAATCGACACGCGGGTGAAGTGGCCAAAGAGGCGATCGATCTGGTGAGCGGTGAGTACCGGCCCCTTGCCAAGGTCGAGTTAGAAAGTGTCGCCGCGGCGCGCCATGGCGGGTTGACTGCTTTGTTCGCGCATTCGGATAAAGGAGGTCGCTATGCTTGGAGGGTAATGTCCCGGGTATTGTGTTATGCCGCCCAGCTAGCCCCGGCAATCGCCGATGATGTAAGCGCGATTGATCGGGCAATGCAGCTGGGATACGGCTGGAAGCTCGGGCCGTTCGCGCTCATCGACCAACTGGGGGGCGGGCCGTTGGTCGCGCGCCTGGACCGGGAGGCCATTCCGGTTCCTCCCTTGCTGCGCCAGGCGGGCAAATGCCCGTTTTACCGCACGATCGGCACGAAGGGTCAGTATCTTGGGTTTGACGGGCACTATCGGGATCGAGAACGGACTGAAGGTGTACTGCTGCTCGCGGACGTCAAACGGGGTAACGAGCCCCTGGCCCGGAATCCATCGGCCAGCCTGTGGGACATTGGCGATGGGGTGGTTTGCCTGGAATTTCATAGCAAGATGAATTCACTGGATCCGGATATTCTCTCGATGATCCGCGAAGCGGTTGTCTTGGTGCCCCTTGGATATCGTGCCCTGGTACTCTACAACGAGGGGGGCAACTACTCGGTTGGCGCCAACTTGGGCTTGTTATTGGCTGCCGCCGAAGAGGGTGGCTGGGAAGCGATCGAAGCGCTAATAGCGGAAGGTCAGCAGACCTTTTTGGCAATGAAGTATGCGCCCTTCCCCGTAGTGGGAGCACCAATCGGGATGGCCCTCGGTGGGGGTTGCGAAACGTTGCTTCATTGTGATGCCCTGCAAGCCCATGCCGAGACCTATATGGGGCTGGTCGAGGCCGGCGTTGGCTTGATTCCTGCCTGGGGTGGCTGTAAGGAGATGCTGGTGCGCTGGATCGGCAGCACCAGTCGCCCGGGTGGTCCGATGCCCGGGGTAACTCGTTGCTTTGAGTTGATAAGCATGGCGGCGGTCACCCAGTCTGCTGCCGAGGCTGGTGACTATTTGATGCTGCGCTCAGGAGACGGGATTACCATGAACAGCGACCGACTGCTGGCGGACGCCAAGCATAGAGCGCTGGCTATGGCAGTAGATTATGTTCCGCCGGTGTTCCCGGAGATAAGCCTGCCCGGTCCAAGTGCCCGGGTGGCATTGGAACTGGCGATTGGCCGATTTCGCAGGGCGGGCAAGGCAACCCACCATGATCAGGTCGTCGCGCTGGCGCTGGCTGAGGTTCTGAGCGGTGGCAATACGGATATCACCGAAACGCTCTCCGAACAGCATCTGCTGGACCTGGAGCGACGCGTCTTCATGGGGTTGATCCGGCATCCGGGTACCTTAGCCCGTCTGCAACACATGCTTAAGACGGGTAAACCGCTGCGAAACTAAGCGGGTAACTGGTGGCGTTCCCGGTTGCCTGCACCCGCGAAGCGCTGGGGCGAGTCATGAGATTACTCAATCCTTTTTTGCGGCGCTTCGGTTACACTGGAGACGGTCCGCGCGACAGCGCTATGAAGTTGCGCTCATCACCTCGCGCCCAGGCCAATCGTGCAGTTCCGCTTTTCGAGGGTTTGCACGGTAACTTGAACCAACCGGCGGGACTCAATATGACTGAAGAGGTATCGATAGAAATCGTGGTCGACCCCTCCCTTTATGACCACTGTCAAGAAAATCTAAGCAGGCTAAACGCGGCGACGGCTCCAGCCGAGGAGATTACACGCCTGGTGCAGATCATCCTGGATGGATCCGAATTCCCCCTCGAAGCCCATGTTAGCGGCGAGAGGCAAGTCAGAATTTCCTATCATCTGCGTTCTTTTTCACAACCGTTTTATTGGTCCTAACCGGATCAACCGGCAACATTCGCTCTGGCGTACTTTCGTCCGCGACGGGAATGAGGTAGTTTTTCTCGCCTTCCACCACTCCCACATCGACTGCTCATGAATCACGAAACCCAAAATGCGGTAATCGCGCCAGAGAGGCATCTCAATGTCCTCTCCAGAATGGAAGTGCATAAGCTGCTGGATACCAGCCAGGGCGGCTTGTACCGACTGTTTCGGAACTGCTCGCTGGCGGTGCTCAACAGTGGCGGTCAGATGGATAACGCCAAGGAACTGTTGGAGCGTTACCAAAGCTTCGAGATCCGCTTGATCCAGGAGGAACGGGGAATCAAGATCGAAGTAAAGAATGCGCCGGCCAGAGCCTTTGTTGATGGAATCATGATCAAAGGCATCAAGGAGCATCTCTTCGCGGTGCTGAGGGACATCATCTATGTAGGAGACGAAATCAACTGCAACTCCAGCTTCGATTTAGACAGCTCAGAGGGAATCACCAATGCGGTGTTCCATATTCTGAGAAACGCCAATATCCTCCGACCCATGCTCAACCCGCGGCTCGTGGTGTGCTGGGGTGGCCATTCCATCAACCGTGAAGAGTATGATTACACCAAAGAAGTAGGGTACCAGCTTGGCCTAAGAGGATTGGATATCTGTACGGGCTGCGGGCCCGGAGCGATGAAGGGGCCAATGAAAGGGGCCGCGATCGGGCATGCGAAACAACGGATTCTGGGTGGTCAGTATCTGGGAATTACCGAGCCTGGAATCATCGCGGCAGAACCGCCCAACCCTATCGTCAACGATCTGGTGATTCTGCCCGATATCGAAAAGCGGTTGGAGGCCTTCGTCCGAACCGGACACGGCATCGTAGTGTTTCCCGGCGGGGTGGGGACTGCCGAGGAAGTCTTGTATCTGCTGGGGATCTTGCTGCATCCGGCTAACACCGATATCCCGTTTCCATTGATATTGTCGGGTCCGGAATGCAGTGGGGATTATTTCGAGCAGATCGACCGCTTTGTCGGGGCGACGCTGGGGACCGCAGCCAGACGGCGCTACCAAATCATACTCGGAGACCCGGAACAGGTGGCAAGGGAGATGCACAACGGAATCCAGCAGGTCAGGCAATTTCGCAAGGAGCGGGACGATGCTTACTACTTCAATTGGCTGCTCAAGATTAGCGAAGAATTTCAACAACCGTTTCTGCCTAGCCACGAGACTATGCGGGCATTGCTGTTAACCCGTGACCAGGATGACTATCTGTTGGCCGCCAATCTACGCCGTGCCTTCTCCGGTATCGTAGCCGGTAACGTGAAGGATGAGGGAATCAGGGCGATCGAGCAGTACGGTTATTTCGAACTGCATGGTGAACCCGGACTCATGGAACAGCTGGATTCTCTGCTGGAGTCGTTCATCCATCAACAACGGATGAAACTCCCGGGCCAAGCCTATCGCCCCTGCTACCGCATCGTTAAGTAGCCGGCTGGTCGGTGACAGTGGTGTGGGAAGAAGCTGTCCGGGCCGCCGGGGAGTCATCCCCGACGGCTTGGCGCGGCGGCTCGCCGGACTAGTTGCGGTTAACGCAGTTGAGGTCTTCGAATGCGGTCTTGAGCCGTTCGACCATCGCCTTTTCACCCTCACGTAACCATTTGCGTGGGTCGTAGTACTTCTTGTTTGGACTGTCTTCACCGGTCGGGTTGCCAATCTGCCCCTGGAGGTAATCGTGGTATTGGGCCTCGTATCGCCGTACTCCGTCCCAGGTGGCCCATTGGGTATCGGTGTCGATGTTCATCTTGATCACACCGTAGGAAATAGCCTCGCGAATCTCTTCCCGGGCGGAACCGGATCCACCGTGAAATACAAAGCTGACAGGACGTTCCCCGGTACCGAATTTTTCCTGGATGTGGCGTTGAGAGTTATCCAAGATCTTGGGGGTGAGTTTTACATTGCCAGGCTTGTATACCCCGTGGACATTACCAAAAGAGGCTGCTACCGTGAATTTATCGCTTACCGCCAATAAACGTTCGTAAGCCAATGCCACATCTTCCGGTTGGGTGTAGAGGGCGGAATTATCGATACCGGTATTGTCTACACCATCCTCTTCGCCGCCGGTAACCCCCAGTTCGATCTCCAAAGTCATGCCGATTTTGCTCATGCGGGCGAGGTATTTTTCGCAGATACTGATATTTTCCTCCAATGATTCGGCGGACAGATCGAGCATGTGAGAGCTGAAGAGGGGACGGCCGGTTTGTGCAAAATGTGATTCTCCCGCATCGAGCATACCGTCGATCCAAGGTAGCAGCTTTTTAGCCGCGTGATCGGTGTGCAGGATTACCGCCACACCATAAGCGGCGGCCATGGCATGTACATGTTGCGCGCCAGAAACCGCGCCTGCGATTAGCGCATTTTCGGCGGGGCAACCCTGGCCGGCAAAAAACCCGGCGCCACCGTTGGAGAATTGAATAATGACTGGAGAGCGCATCAGAGATGCCGCTTCCAGAACCGCATTGACGGAGTTGGTTCCCACCACATTGACGGCAGGAAGCGCGTAGCCGTTTTCCTTGGCATGTTTCAGTAATGCCTGCACATCGTCGCCACTGACGACACCCGGTTTTACGATATCCAATACTCCAGCCATTTTTCTCGCTCCTTATCGAACCTGTTCGTTACTGTTTGTATTAAAGGGACCCATTGACCAACATACCGGCCCCATATTACCGCCGGATTACACGCTGGCGTCCGTGATAGTAGCAGGCTTTATCACGGGTGTCCGTGCGCTTGTACAAGGGGCGATTCAGTTGCCAGGGATATTGTCGTTTACCGGTTTCACTTGTTGCCCCTCGGTTAGCCCAAGGAATCCGCGGCTGATCACTTGCTGGCCCGGAGTCACACCGTCCAGAAGTTCTATCTTGTCGCCGACCCGGATACCGGTCTTTACCGGAGCCCGGATGGCGTGGTTTTGATCATTCAGCAGAAAGACATATTCTCCGGCACGATCACGCTTGACGGATTCAAATGGGACAAGAATCCGTTCGCTGAGCGCACTCTCCAGCCTAACTCTGGCGAACTGGCCCGGGCGTGCTCCCGCGGGAACGGGATTGAGTTCCACCTCGACCACCCCCTGTCGGGTGACCGGATCCAGTGCCGGATGAATACGCTTGATGCGGCCCGCAAAACTGCCCTGTTTTAAAGCATCGATGCGGACGGTTACGGGGTCACCGACCTTGATCCGGGGTAACAGCAACTCCGACACGTGAATCTCGGTCAACAAGGATTCGGGATCCACCAGGGTCATCAGATGGCTCAGTTTCGCGGCCACATCTCCGGGTTCCACATTGCGTTCACTGACAACCCCGTCGATGGGAGCCTCAATGCGGGTAAACCGAACGCGTGCCTCCAGTAGTTTTTGCTCGGCGAGCGCCACCTCCAGCGCGGTTTCCGCGCGCGCCAACTCATCGTCCGAGGCTGCACGTTTCTTAACCAGGTCTCGTAGGCGACTAAGATTTACCCGAGCAAGACGGCTTGTGGCCACGGCTTTCTCTAACTGGGCGCCCAATAGTTCGTCGTCCAACTGAACTACAATATCTCCCTGTTTAACTCGGTCACCCTCGAAGAAGGGTACCTGCTTGACCTGGCCTTCCTCCTGACTGTGTATGCGTACCTGGCGTCGTGCCCGCAGCGTTCCCGAGCGTTCGTGCGCGGTACTTATCGCCGCCCGTCCGATCCGTTCCACTTCTACTAAATGGTCGCGTACCCTTGGTTTATTCGGTTGCCCGCCGGCACCCGGAGGATTGCCATTGCACCCCACCAATATCAGGATGAGGCAGCCGATTGCGAGCGAAGATACTGGCGGTTTCTGAATCATCTACTGCAGCGGGATCCCGTTATTTGGCAGGTAGGGTCGATAATGCTTAATTTGGCGCTTGATATTGCGCTGAACGATGACGCCCTCAATTTGAAAACCATCGTTAGGCAATGGGATGTCGGGATAAGTTCCGTTAATCGCAACCAGGCGACTCTGGCCGTCAGGATCTCGGAGAAATTGCCGAAACCAGCGTTCGCCGGCGACCGAAACGATCACATAGGCGCCATCGGCGCATACCTGGGATGGCTCGATAACGATGATGCAGTGCTTAGGAAACTCCGGTTCCATGCTGTCGTCGAGAACCCGTAGGGCATGGAGTTCGTTGTAGCTGCAATCTTGAGTCATGCACACCTCCGAAAACGGGCATGGGGAACGCCGGCGTTCCTTATCCACTGATTTCCTATAAAATCCAGACATCTAAAAGCAGTTGATTATTCTAGCATGGTACAACGCCGCCAAGCCCTAACCCGTCCCCACCCGGATCGCCGAGATTGGCACAATCTGCGGGGTATGATCCCGTTTCTGTGGGAATACCGTGGTCGGGCTTTGTTCGCGCTGCTTTGTTTGGTGTTGGCGAAGATTGCCAATGTAGGCGTACCGATGGTCCTCAAGGAAATCGTCGATAAGCTGGAAGACACCGGGCAAGGGGTTTTGGTACTGCCCGTCGCTCTATTGGTGGCCTACGGGGTGTTGCGGTTAAGCAGCTCACTGTTTAATGAGTTACGCGACGTCGTTTTCGCCAGGGTTCGCTATCACGCCATGCGGCGTCTTTCTACCCGGGTTATGTCCCACCTGCACAAACTGTCCCTGCGTTTTCATCTGGAACGACAGACTGGGGCCATTAGCCGTGATCTGGAACGAGGCACCCGCAGTGTCAGTTCGATTCTCAATTACATGGTATTCAGCATCCTTCCCATGTTGGTGGAATTCTCGCTGGTGGCCACTATTCTGTTGCACGATTATGATCCACTGTTCGCCCTGGTAACCTTTTCCACGGTTGTGGTCTATATCGGCTTTACCTTTGCCGTTACCGAATGGCGGATGGACTACCGGCATGCCATGAACCGGCTGGAGTCCGAGGCCAATGCCCAGGCTTTTGACAGCCTGATCAACTACGAAACGGTGAAATACTTCGGTAACGAGCAATTGGAACTCGAGCGTTTCGACAATACCCTGAGTCAGTGGGAAGGGACGGCAGTCAAGAGCCAGACTTCTATGTCCCTGCTCAACTTCGGTCAGGGTTCCATCATCGCGGTAGGCGTCACCCTGGTGATGCTCCTCGCCTCGCAGGGTGTGGTGCGGGGCGAGATGTCGATCGGCGACCTGGTACTGGTGAACGCCTTCATGCTGCAGCTGTTTATCCCGCTCAATTTTCTGGGCGTTGTCTATCGGCAGATCAAATATTCGCTGGCGGACATGGACCTGATCTTTAAGCTGTTGGAGCGCAGTCCGGAAATTCAGGACACTGAATCGGCTGGTCCGCTGCGCCAAGCTCGTGGAGAAGTCCGCTTCGAGCAGGTCGATTTTGCTTATCAAGCGGATCGTCAGATCCTTTTTCAGGTCGATTTCACGATTCACCCTGGGGAGAAACTGGCCGTTGTGGGCCACAGTGGGGCAGGCAAGTCGACTCTCTCAAAATTGTTGTTCCGTTTCTACGACGTCTCGGCTGGGCGCATCCTAATCGATGGCCAGGATATCCGAGAGGTCACCCAGGAGAGCCTGCGCGGCGGCATCGGCATCGTCCCACAGGATACCGTGTTGTTTAACAATACCATTTATTACAACCTGGTCTACGGACGCCCCGGCGCCAACCGCGAGGAGGTCGAGTCGGCCGCCGGAGTCGCCTGCATCCGGGAGTTTATCGAAGGGCTCCCCCAGGGATATGAGACGCTGGTGGGAGAGCGCGGGCTGAAGCTCTCGGGGGGCGAGAAGCAGCGTATCGCCATCGCCCGAGCCATTCTGAAGCGACCACGGATCTTGGTATTCGACGAAGCCACCTCATCCTTGGATACCAAGACAGAACAGGCAATCCAGGCAACCCTCGGCGAGGTGGCGGAGAATCACACCACCTTGGTCATCGCCCACCGGCTCTCCACGGTAGTGGATGCCGACCGCATCCTGGTGATGGACAAAGGCCGGATCGCAGAGCAGGGAACTCACCAGCAATTGCTTGAATCAGGCGGAATATATCGCAATATGTGGCAACTGCAGCAGGAACAATCCGCCGAGACTGGACCATGAAGACTTACCTGGTGGGTGGGGCCGTTCGCGATCGGCTGTTAAACCTTCCGGTAAGAGACCGGGACTGGGTGGTCGTGGGCGCTACCGACGGGGAGATGGGGGAGCTGGGTTTCAAGAAGGTGGTCTCGGGATTTCCCGTTTATATCCATCCCGAAACCGGAGAAGAGTACGCACTGGCCCGGCGTGAAATCAAGACGGCGCCCGGTTACCGGGGATTTCGGGTGGAGTTTGGGCCGGAGGTAACGTTGGAACAGGATCTGCTGCGCCGCGATCTCACCATCAACGCCTTGGCCGAAGATATCACAACCGGGGAAATCATCGATCTATTCCACGGCCGACGAGATTTGACGGAGGGATTGCTTCGCCACATTTCACCATCGTTTGTGGAGGATCCGGTAAGATTGCTGCGTGCTGCCCGTTTCGCTGCCCGGTTGGGACGCTGGGGGTTTCGGATCAGTCATGGAACTCACGAGCTAATGAAACACATGGCTTCATCCGGTGAGCTGGAGGCATTGCAGACAGAACGTCTGTGGCTGGAAATGAAACAAGCCTTGGCGGAAGACCAACCGTGGCGCTTTTTCGAGGTAATGCACCGGTGCGGGGCACTTTCCATACTGATCCCAGAACTGGTTCCGGTTATGGGCTGTTCGACAGCTCACACTAATCAGCCTTCATCCACGATGATTTCGGCGCTGAAGCGTGCAGCAATCCAGACGCCTGATTCGGTGGTAAGATTTGCGGTGGCCATGTACGATGCCGCCCTCCTTACCGCTAAACCGGGGGCGTTGGCCTACCGGTTGCGGGTGGAGCGGGAGTATGCGGATCTGCTTGAGCGGGTTATTCAAGGCGCACCCTTATATCAAAGCCTGGATGCTACAAATCCTGAAGCGATCTTGCGACTAATCGACCAAGGACGAGCCACGCATCAGCCCGGGCGGTTTCACGCATTTCTCGCCGCTTGCCAGGCTTTGTGGCCGGTACACGGTGATCGCTTCACCACCAAGCTGATGAGGGCAGTCGCCGCGGTCAAGTCGATCTCGGGTACGCCATTGATTAAACAGGGGCTGTCCGGAAAAGCATTGAAGCTATCCCTGACCGGGCAGCGTCTAGCTGCCATAGAAAGAATCTTTGAGTAGAGACCTGACCCATGTCCTTACTCCTTAAGCGAGCATCGGCAAGATGAAGACCTCCCGAGAGGGCTTGTTAACACCTTTGATCGCCGAGTCGCCAGTGCTCCGTATCCTCGTAGTGGGACATCTCCTGGGGCCGCTGAGTGCCCTGGTAGTCACATTGCTGGTCATACTGGTACTCGCGGTTTTATTCTACACGGGTTCTGGGGGAGATCATCTGGCACCACTCTTTCTGGCCAGTGGAATACTCGCGGTGGTGGCGATTCTGGTGGGCCTTGGTCGACTTCATAGTCAGCTGTTAAAACCTTTAGCGGAACTGGAAAGGGCGGTGGCAGACGTGTGCCAAGGTGAACCCTGGTCAAATCTGCCACTGGAAACGGTCGGCGTGCTGGGGCCGGTGACTCGGGATTTGGATAGCCTGAGCGGCGAGCTTATCGATATCTATGAGGATATGGATGACAGGGTAGCACGCCAGACCCGCCATCTGGGGCAACAGACCGCATCCTTGAAGATCCTTTACGACGTCGCCGCGAACATCAACCAAGTCGATGACATGGATGAGCTGTTGCTGCGCCTGATGCGGGTAGTTAAAGAGATGCTGCACGGACGCTCGGCGACCGTGCAACTGACTTCACCAAGCGGGCGAATGCGCTTGGTGGGAAGTATTGGACCGGATGGTCGGCTACTCACCCAAAAGGAGCAGTTACCCATCCGCCTGTGCGCATGCGGCAACGCCTTGTCCCAGGGAGACATCCTCTGCACGAGGGGGTCTCAGGGGTGCTTGCAGGGCGGGGGCCGGTTGATGTTTGGCTCGGACGATTTGGAAGTCGTGACCGTGCCCCTTGGCTTTCATGGCGATATCCTAGGGATGTTCCGGATCTATGTGCCGGTTCGTGCACTTTCCGGGCGAGAAGATCTGATCGATCTGTTTGCCACCATTGGCAACCATCTGGGTATCGCGATTGCCAAGCAACGATCAGACGAGGAAGCCCACCGGCTTTCGATTATCGAGGAGCGTACCGGGCTGGCTAACGAATTACATGATTCGTTGGCGCAGACCCTCGCCAGCCTGCGCTACCAGGTACGCATGCTTGAGGAGACCCTGGAGCAGGAGGTGGGCGGTGACGGCATGGCCCGCCGAGAGATCCGTCGGATTCGAAACGGTCTGGACGAGGCCCACACCGAACTGCGAGAGCTTCTGAATAGCTTTCGCGCCCCCCTAGACGAGCGAGGATTGGAGCCGGCCCTGGAGAAACTGGCAAATCGATTCCGCCAAGAGACCGGCATTTCCATTTTTTTCCAGAGTCACTGCCGACAGGCAAACCTGGGGGCCAGCAAAGAGATGCAGATGGTGAGGATTGTGCAGGAATGTCTAGCCAACATTCGTAAACATGCTCAAGCCCAAACGGTGCGGATACTGCTCACCTGCAGTCCCGGGGGAGAGTACATGTTACTGGTGGAAGACGACGGGGTAGGCTTTGTCAACGCCAAACCCGATGGCCATCCGGGTGAGCATATCGGGTTATCGATTATGGAGGAACGTGCCCGGCGTCTCGGCGGCAATATCAGAATTGAAAGCGAACCTGGTGAAGGCACTCGGGTCGAGCTTACCTATTATCCGCCAGCGTAGAATTTGTGATGCTGCTGGCACTTCATACAAACGCTTTAGGAATTTATTGAATCGTTTAGTGCTGGTCGGTATTGTTCTTAGGGGAAGTAAAACGATACTAAGAGAAACCAGAGGAGACTCAATAAAGTGAAAAAATGTATTTCAGTTCTTGGAATCCTGCTGTTGGCGGTTAGCTGGGGCGTTATCGCGGCGGAAATGGGTACTCCCGAAGAAGCTCAGGCGATGAGCCAGAAGGCAGCGGCCCTGGTGAATGAAAAGGGCGAGGAGGCCTTCGGTGTTTTCGCGGCAAAGGACGGTGGTTTCATCGAAAAGGATTTGTATGTGTTTTGCATGGACCTCGAAGGCAATATGTTGTCGCATGCTGTCAAACCCGATCTGGTCGGAAAAAATTTGAAGGATTTTAATAAATACGGAGATCATCTGTTCCAAGACATGATTAAAGTGGCAAGCGACAGTGGAGAGGGCTGGGTAGACTATAAGTGGCCCTACCCGGGTTCTGACGAGGTCAAGGACAAGACCAGCTATATCATAAAAAATGACAAAGGCTTTTTCTGCGGGGTTGGTGCTTACAAGTAATCCCTCAGACCTGTGCTGCAAAAATCCCCGTTACCCCCCCGGTAACGGGGGTTTTTTACGCCACCTCGGCCGCGTCAACGGGTACGCGGCGGCATATCCTCATAGGTCGCCAGTGTTTCCGGACTTTGGTACCAAACCGCGCGCGATCCACAGAAGATGTTTTGCGACGGTCTGATACCTGGGTCGGAATCTAGTGTGCCGGCGGGTACAATTACCACCTTGCCGCTCTGGGAGAGCCAGGGCAGGGATGACCCGCAGCGGGTGCAGAAACCGGTTGCGAAGTACTTTGCCTCTGCCAGTTCATACCGGCCTACCAACGCCTCACCCCTCAACCAGCTAAACTGCTCGGGCAAGACCAGTAAGTTGCTGGAAAAGGTACTACCGGTAAATTTCCGGCAGCGCGAGCAGTGGCAATATTGGAAGATGCCAAGATGGCCGGTTAGCTGGAACTGAACGCCTTTGCAAAGACAGGTCCCGGTAATCGGGGTTTCGGACATATCGCCTCCTCATGATTTTTTCTTCGTGTCTGGGGTGAAGCGGCGCGTGCTGCCACCTGAGGGCCGGAAAACTTCCGCTTGTCTATCGTTGTGACATCGCCCCCAAGACAGGATACACTCCGCCAGTTGTTTGATCACTGGTCGTTTATGATGATTACCGCATCTGATACTGCATCAGGGATGCTTACCCAATCAACATGTCCTGTCCCAGCACCGCGCACCGGCATGGGAAGTCTTCCATGCTAGAAGCGGTGACTGGTGCACTGGTGCAGGGTGGAGAAATCCTGGTGGTGCGCCGTCAACCCTACCTCCCCGTATTCCCGGGCTTTCTCGCGTTTCCCGGGGGCAAAATCGACCAGGCTGATGTAGCCGGGAATTTTTCCCACCCCTTAGTGGATCCGTTTCCCACCAGCCATGTGCAGGCCCTGTGCCGGGAACTGGCAGAAGAATTGGGATTTGACCTCAAGCAGGCACTCGCTCAAGGCGAGGTGTCATCGCTCGCCCTGATGGGGACCTCGATAACGCCTATTTTCGATCGATACCGGTTCCGGGTTCATCATTTCAAGATCATGCTAAAGCGGCGTCCCGTTATCGAGGCTGATCATAATGAAATTGCCTGGCACGGCTGGGCATCGGGAAAGGCACTCATCGAAAGATTTGAGCGCGGCCAGGAGCTGATGGTCATTCCCACCCGCAACATACTTAAGACGTTGGCCAGGGATATCAACAGCGAACTCGTGACACCCCTAGGCTTGAGTTATGTGGAAGACCGTGAGCTTCCTTTCATTGAATTGATCAAGGGCATCGGTATCATCCCGGTACCCTCCATGACGTTGCCGCCGGCGCGCTACACCAATGCGGTATTGATCGGCGATCCGGGCAGCCCGTTGTGCCTGGTCGATCCTTCACCCGAGAGTGAAGATGTATACCGCAAGCTGCTGGAAACATTGAGCACGTATCCGCCAGCAATGCTGTTGATCACCCATCACCACCCGGATCATCATCAATATGCCCCACGCTTGGCGCGGCAGTTGAATCTGCCGCTGCTATGTACGGAGACGACGGCGCGCCGGTTGGAGGCAACCTATGGCCACCAGTATCTGGAATCGGTTACGGTACGGCCCATAGGGGAGGGTACGGTTATCACCCGCTGGCTCGGTGAACCGGTGCGTTGCATCGAACTGCCGGGCCATGATGATGGTATGGTGGGGCTAGCGCCCGACAGTCTGTCATGGTTTTTGATCAGCGATCTTATTCAAACCATGGGCAGCGTGGTTATTCCCGAGCCCGAAGGTGACATGCAGGCCTATTTGGATACCTTGCAACGCGTCATCGCCATGCAGCCAAGAGTGATCATTCCGGCTCACGGGATACCGGCCGGAGGAACCTGGTTGCTGGAACAAGTGCTGGAGCACCGGCTTGATCGCGAAGACAACATCCTGTTTCTGCACCATGCGGGAAAGACCCAAGATGAGATGCTATCGGTCCTCTATCCGGGGCTGGAGGCAAAATTATTGCCATTGGCAAGGCAGAATATCCGCCAGCACATGAGGAAGCTGGGACTATTGAATTGACTCATCGCCAGGCAGGTCTGTGACCCTGGCCGAGCAGTACAATCTCATCAGTGTGCTTGGCGGGTTGGCCATTGATCCAGGCGGGATAGCGGGGTTGGAACCCTGCAATCACGGCACGCTCACGCACCTGGGGATGCGCGGTCACTTCACTCACCAAAGGTATCGGTTCAAAACAGCAATCGACGGACCCGAGCAGCCCGACCCACTCCCGCAGGGACTTGCGGCCGAACAACTGTTGCAGATCCTCGATCAATTCATTCTGTGGCAGTTCCTCGAACTGTCGGTCAATCCACTCCCGCCGGTCGACGGCTTCGCAGAAACGTCGCCAGAACTTTTCCTCGAGTGCCGCGAGGGCAACAAACCGCTGATCAGCGGTGGTGTAGATCTGGTAACAGGCGGCGCCACCATTGAGTAGCAGGGATTCACGCTCCGGATCCGTGCCCTGTCGGGCTTCAAACAGGGCGGGATACTGCCAGGCCAGCAGGGATTCACTGAGACTAATATCGAGATAACAGCCCCGCCCGGTGTGTGTTCTCGCCAGCAACGCCGCCAGTATGGTATTCACGGCCTGTAAGGCGCCGGCGTGATCGGCAATGGGAGGAAAGGTCATTACCGGGCGTCGCCGGGTACCCGAGGCACTCAGCGCCCCGCTGACGGCACAGTAGGTAAGATCATGCCCGGCACGCTCACGGTAGGGTCCGGTCTGACCGAAACCCGATATGGCGCAATGCACAAGTGCCGGGTTTAACAGCAGTATCCGCTCTCGATCAAAACCCAGCCGAGCCAGTACACCTGGCCGGTACGATTCTACCAGCACGTCAGCGGTGACTAGAAGCTCCTTCAGGATCTCTTGTCCCTCGGGCGACTTTAGATCCAGGCAAGCGATGGTCTTGCCACGGTTGAGATGGCGGTATAATGGCGACAATGGCTCGTCTGCATATCCGGGGGTGAGGCGGCGCATGGGATCACCTCCGGGGGGTTCGAGCTTAATCGTATCGGCGCCAAGGTCGGAAAGCGACCGAGCGGCATAGGGCCCCGGGATGTACTGAGAGAGGTCCAGTACCCGATAACCAGAAAGGAAAGGCGTTTCGGACATGCTGAGCGGAACCGTTATCGGATGGTAATTGATGGCACAGAAAGTATCGGAACCGGCCTGGCCAGGCAAGCGCCTGGGGAACACATTCAGCAAATCGCCAGGTTTTTACGAGAGCCACTTGAACTCACCCTTCTTCGTCGCAACTTAACCAGCAGAGTAGAAGCTAACTAACCACGGGAAATATGATGACTGCCAACAACTGGGTGTTTCAAGTTACCGCGGAAGAATTTTCCAGCAAGGTCCTGGGGCGTTCTCATGAGTTGCCGGTGTTGGTGGATTTCTGGGCGGAGTGGTGCGCACCCTGCAAGATGCTAATGCCAGTGCTGGCGCGGTTAGCGGATGAAGCGGGAGGTAAATGGCTGCTCGCAAAGGTCAATACCGATATCGAGCAGGAACTCGCCATGACCTACCAGGTGCGGAGCCTACCAACCGTCAAGTTGTTCCGTAACGGTGACCCGGTCGACGAGTTCATGGGAGCCCTGCCCGAATCGGAAATCAGGCGATTCATCGACCCGCATATAGAGCGTGAGTCCGACCGGCTTGCCGCTACCGCGCGGCGCCTCTTCGCGGCAGGTGACCAGGACCAGGCGTTGGCAACCATGGAACGGGCACTACAGGATGACCCGGATAATCCCCGGGTAGTGTTTGAACGACTAAAGATGCTGCTCGACGCGGGTGACTATCCGGAGGTGGAGCAGGGGCTGGGAACACTTCCCATCAGCGCTGGCGACAGTCCCGAGGCAAAAAAACTAAGGGCGGAATTACGGTTTCGGCAGGTGCTGGCGAGCGAAGACGGTGGGTCGCGAGGGGCACGGCAGCAGGCCGCGAGATTACTGGTTGATGGAGACTACAAAGGGGCACTTGAACTGCTCATCGGGCTGCTGAGGACTAACCCCGGATTAGAGGATGGTGCCCCCAAGGACGATTTACTTGCCGCCTTCGAATTGGTTCCCGATGCTGACTTGATTGCCGGATACCGAAGGCAAATGTTCAATCTATTACACTAGCATTAACTGGGGTAAACAAAGGGACTCAGAACCCTGTTGTCACTACGCTCTCATTCGTAGCGACGGATATCATCGATCACCTTGCCGTCATTGGGCAGACTCCCGGGAGATCTGAAACGGACCTCACCGCGCACCTTGCAGATTTCCCGAATCGCCGTGGCAACGGCATCTCGCAGCCCATCCGTGCCCTGATCGCATTCGCATTCCAACGTCATGCTGTCTTGCTGTTGTTGCCAGTCGACGACCAACCGGACCCGGCCAATCTCAGGGAAACGCTGAGCAATTTCGTTAACCTGGCTGGGGTGCACGAACATGCCACGAACCTTGGCGGTCTGGTCGGCGCGCCCCATCCACCCTTTGATGCGGCGGTTGGTTCTACCGCAGGGACTGGTGCCTTCGAGGATGGCGGATAGATCACCCGTGGCGAAACGGATCAGTGGGTAGTCTGGGTTCAGGCTGGTTACCACGACCTCGCCAACCTCGCCGTCCGCCACCAGGTCAGGCGTGCCCGGTCGTACGATCTCCAGATAGATCCTTTCGTCGATGATCAAACCTTCCCGCGCTTCTGTTTCATATGCAATCAGCCCCAGATCCGCCGTGGCATAGCATTGGCTTACCTGGACACCCCGGGCGTCAAAGTACTCCCGAAGTGGGGGAGGTAAGGCCTCACCGCTTACCAAGGCCCTCCTGATGCTTTCAGCCGTGATCTTCAGCTCATCCGCTTTGTCGAAAATAATCTTTAAAAAAGAGGGAGTGCCCGTGTAACCCGAAGGTTTGAGGTCGGCGATAGTACGGGCCTGAAGTTCGGTTTGTCCAACACCGGCGGGTATTACCGTGCAACCCAGCGCGAGTGCTCCACTATCCATCATGGCCCCGGCGGGGGTTAGATGGTAGGAAAAGCTGTTATGGACAAGGTCCCCACTGCGAAATCCCGCTGCGAACATCGCCCGGGCAAGGCGCCATGCATTCACCCGCCTGGACCCCGGCTCATATATTGGCCCCGGAGAAGCAAAGATATAGGCGAGTTCAGGTCCGGAGAGTGGAGAAAAATCACCGAACGGCGGGCGCTTCTTCTGCAGCTCCAGCAGTTCTGATTTGCGGGTTAGTGGCAAACGGGCAATAGCTTCTGGGCTATCGAGCCGCTCCGGTTCTACACCTTCGAGCAAGGCGGCGTAGGCAGGAGAATGGTGCTGGGCATATCTTACCTGGGAGGAAACCGCCGCGATTAGTTCCCGATTGCGTCGCTCGGGTTCCCGGATTTCCAGATTGTCATAGTAGTCACTCATTGCTAGCCATTACCCCCTGCGGTTTTCAGGCTGCCCAGCCGGCTCATGCAAGCCATCGCTTGCGACGGCGATAATGTTTGACGTCACGAAAACTCTTTTTTCCCTCGGAAGAGATTCCCAAATAAAACTCCTTCACGTCTTCATTTTCGCCAAGTTCTTTGGCGTTACCCTCCATCACCACCCGGCCGTTTTCCATAATGTAACCGTAGTCGGAATAGCGCAGGGCGATGTTGGTATTCTGCTCCGCCAGCAGGAAGCTTACACCCTCGTCCTGATTCAGGCGTCTGATGATCTCAAAGATCTCTTCCACCAGTTGGGGAGCCAGTCCCATCGACGGTTCGTCGAGGAGAATCATCTCGGGTCTGGCCATCAACGCTCGACCGATGGCACACATCTGCTGCTCTCCGCCGGAGGTATATCCTGCCTGGCTAGAGCGGCGCTCACGCAACCGGGGGAAATAGTCGTATACCATCTCCAAATCGTCGGCGATTCCCTTTCGCCCATCCTTACGGGTGTAAGCTCCGGTAAGCAGATTTTCCTCGACGCTCAGGTGTTCGAAACAGTGACGCCCCTCCATCACCTGCACCACTCCCCGCTTTACCAGATCGGAGGGATTGAGATTGTGGATCATCTCCTGCTTATACTCGATGCTTCCTTTGGTCACGTCACCTCTTTCTGCCCCGAGCAGGTTCGAGATCGCCTTGAGGGTGGTGCTCTTGCCTGCCCCATTGGCACCCAAGAGGGCCACCACACCTCCCTTCGAGACCTCCAGAGACACCCCCTTCAGGACCAGGATCACGTGATCGTAGATCACCTCGATATTGTTGACCTTCAGAAAGTCAGTCGCTTGTTCAGCCATGATCTTTTCGTGCCCCTAAGGGTCCCACGCTATGATGACACCCCCGCGCCGCCCGGACGCGGGGGTGTGCCCGTACCTCGTCCTGTTATCCGCAGGTGCGGGGCGTGATACCCTTCTCTTTGGCATATTGGGCGGCGGACTCTTCGTACATGGGCCGCAGCATCTCCATGTTAGGTGCGATCAATTCGGTGATCGGCTTCCACTGCTTACCATCCCACTGAGTCACCATGGCCTGCCCCTGTCCCTGGTGGTCGATGCAACTCAATTCCACTGGAGCAAACAGCCCGGTCACACCAATCTCAGCGATACGTTCTTCGGTTAGGCTGAAGCGGTCGAGCGCCCACTGTACCTGTTCACCAGTCACCGGTTTGTTGCCAAACTCGTTCATCGCCGTTCGCAGCGCCTCGGCGAGGTAGATGGCACTTTGAATGCCCCGGTTGTAGATAGCGCTACCCACGTCCTTGGGCGTGCTGGCGGTTCCCTTGCCGTTGTCGTACAGCACCTTGACGATATCCTTATGGAGCGGAAAGTCCGCACCTACCCGGTTCATCTGCAGGGCTTTGTAGCCTAACGCGGCCTGCCCGGCGGTAATAACATCGGGCTCGTTACCCGACCACCAGACGCCGATCATCTTGTCCCGGGGGAAACCCACTGCAGCAGCCTCTTTGATGGCAGTCGCGTTCATGACCCCCCAGCCCCACATCAATACATAATCCGGCCGTAACTGCCGGCCGATCTTCAACCAAGTGGCTTTTTGCTCGAGCCCCGGATGGGGTACCGGGAACAAAGAAAGCTCAAACCCGTGCTGAGCTCCCAGGGTCTCCAGAGTTTTGATGGGCTCCTTACCGTATGCAGAGTCGTGATAAACCAGGGCAATCTTCTTACCCTTCAGGCTTCCGTAGCCGCCCTCCAAGTCGGCGATATGGTGGATGGCAATGTCTGCGCCACCCCAATAGGTGGAGGGCAACACGAAGGCATAAGGGAAGACTCGTCCGTCGGCCGCATCGGCTCGTCCGTAACCGGAAGTGATCAAGGGAATCTTATCGGCAACCACGCGGTCCAGAAGCGCATAGGTGATTCCCGTAGAAAGGGGGCTAACCGCGGGCATTCCGGTACTGCCTTTGTTCTTCAGCCGCTCATAGCACTCAACGCCCTTATCGGTATTGTAGGCTGTGTCACACTCCTCTAACTCAAGCATAACCCCGTTGATGCCACCATCCCGCTCGTTAAGAAGGCGGAAGTAGTCGGAAAATCCGTCCGCCCAGGGGATACCTCCAGGCGCATAGGGTCCGGTGCGGTATACCAAGGAACCGATAAACTGAGTATCGGCGGCAAACGATGCGGTGGCCCCTAATAGGGTAGCCGCCCCGAGGGTGGCGACGCCAATGCCGAATTTCAATTTTCTTATATTCACGCTTTCTATCCTCCAGTATTTAACGATGGCGTTCCATCCATAGTGGATTCCCGCCTTTGTGGCAGCGTCAGAACTTCCCGATCAGTAAGGGAAAGGCCAGAGCCGCAGTTTTTCCTTCGTGATCTGCCAAAGCCGTGCCAGCCCATGGGGCTCTACGATCAGGAAGAAGATAATAAGTATCCCGAATACCATGAACTCGATGTGTGAGATGGTATCTACCGCAATGTTCAGCCCAAACCAGTGAGGGGCATTGGTTAGCAAGATGGGAAGCAGGACGATGAATCCGGCACCGAGAAATGCCCCCATGATGGATCCCAATCCACCGATGATGACCATGAACAGGACCTGGAACGAGCGATTGACGTCAAACGCCAGCGGTTCTACCGATCCGGTGTGCAAAAATGCCCAGAGCGCTCCCGCCACGCCACAGTAAAAGGAGCTGACCGCAAAGGCCTTGAGTTTGGTTGACAGCATGGGAATGCCGATGATCTCTGCTGCAATATCCATGTCTCGCACCGCCATCCATTCACGGCCGATGTTAGAGCGCACCAAATTCTTGGCAACCAAGGTCAGGAGTACTACGAGAGTGAGGACAAACAGGTATTTGGCCACCGGTGTGGCATGGGGGCCGGTGACCAATATTTCGTTGAATACGCTCATGGGTGGTGCCGAGATTACGCCTGAAGCACTGTAGTTGGTAAACCAGCCGAACTTATTGAACATCCAAATCAAAAAGAACTGGGAGGCGAGGGTGGCTACCGCGAGATAGAAACCCTTGATGCGCAGTGAGGGCACACCGAACAAAATCCCTACGCCTGAGGTAATCAGTCCGGAAGCAAGGATAACGATAACGATATTCAACTCCGGAAAGGCGGTGGCCAACTTGTAGGCCGCAAATGCTCCGGTGGCCATGAATCCCCCGGTACCCAGGCTCAACTGACCAGCATAACCGGTGAGAATGTTCAGCCCGAGCGCGGCCAGCCCGAGGATCAGGAAGGGGAGCATAATCGTAGTGAGCCAGTACTCGCTGGAGATGGCCGGAATGACCAGGAAGGCAAATGCCATCAGTCCCCAAATAAACCACCGGTCCTGACGAATGGTCAGGATCGCTTGGTCTGCCTGGTAAGAGGATTTGAACTCGCCTGCTTCGCGGTAAATCATGTGATTAAACCCTCTCGATGATCTTTTCGCCGAACAACCCCTGGGGCCGGAAAACCAGAAAGGCCAGCGCCAGCATGTAGGCAAACCAGTCCTCTATCCCCCCGCCGATCAGGGGAGCGATAAAGACCTCCGCCAACTTCTCTCCCGCGCCGATGATCAAGCCCCCAACAATGGCTCCCGGTACCGAGGTGAATCCTCCCAGTATCAATACTGGTAATGCCTTGAGTGCGATTAGGGCAAGAGAAAACTGCACGCCCAGCTTGCTGCCCCACATGATGCCCGCGACCAGGGCGACGACGCCGGCCACGGTCCATACGATGACCCAAATATGTTTGAGAGGTATCCCGACACTCAGGGCTGCCTGGTTGTCGTCGGCTACCGCGCGAAGTGCACGGCCAATGCGGGTGTACTGAAAGAACAGCGCCAGCGACACCACGAGTACCCCGGCGATGAGCGCGGCAATCAAATCGAAGTCATTGATCAGTATCTTGCCGCCAAAGTAAAAGCCCGGTTGGTTGGAGAAACCGATGTCTAGGATCTTGACCTCCGAACCCCAGAGTGTCTGGCCGAATCCATCCAGAAAATAGGTGATCCCGATGGTGGCCATAAACAGAATGATGTGCTCCTGATTCACCAATGGCCGCAGCACCAGGCGTTCGATTAAATAGGCGAGCAGGGCCATGATCGCCAAGGTGGCAAGAATAGCCAGCCAGATAGGCAACCCCTTTTCCTGGAGTCCCACCAAGGTCAATGCGGAAAACAGCACCATCGCGCCTTGGGCAAAGTTAAATACTCCCGATGCCTTAAAGATGAGTACGAAACCCAGCGCGACCAGCGAATACATCACACCGGCCAACAGGCCGCCGATGGCCACTTCAAAGAAAAAGGGCCACTCAAAAAAGATGTCTTCGGATAACATGCCAGCGGCCCAGGGAATGGCAACCATCAGCGCCAGCGAGGCGAGAATGATGTAAAAAACGTCGCGTTCGATGTGCATAGGTATCCCCCGAGTTCAATGAGCAACGCCGAGATAGGCGTCGATCACCGCTTGGTTGTTACGTACCTCGTCCGGGGAGCCATCGGCAAGTTGAACGCCGTAATCCAATACCACCACCCGATCCGAGAGATCCATCACCACGCCCATATCATGCTCAATCAGTACAATAGTGGTGCCAAACTCGTCATTGATGTCCAGGACAAAGCGGGACATGTCCTCTTTCTCTTCCACATTCATTCCCGCCATGGGCTCATCCAGCAACAGTATCTCCGGCTCGGCCGCCAGCGCCCGGCCTAGCTCAACCCGTTTTTGCATACCATAGGGAAGCCTGCCCACGGGAGTCTTACGAATTGCCTGGATCTCCAAAAAATCGATGATCTCCTCCACAACTTTGCGGTGTTTTAATTCTTCTTTTTGCGCCTTGCCCCAATAAATCGCTTGTTGCAGCAGATTGGACTTCATCATCTGATTGCGCCCGGTCATGATGTTGTCTAAGGTGCTCATTCCCTTGAAAAGCGCGATATTCTGGAAGGTGCGGGCAATACCTTGGGCAGCCGCCTCGTGCACCTTCATTTCGGCCCGGCGCTCACCCTGGAAGATGATAGTGCCCTCCTGAGGATGGTAGACGCCATTGATGACGTTTAGCATGGAACTCTTACCCGCCCCGTTGGGGCCGATAATAGAGCGGATTTCTCCCTGACGGATATCGAAGCTGATGTTGTTCAACACCCGCATCGCGCCGAATGAAAGGGAGATTCCCTGCACCTCTAGGATCACATCTCCGATGTTACGTTGGAACATGTCTGTCTCCGGATTTCAATGCGGTTGCTTGACGGGCGGAAACTGGCGAGCATCACGGACATGGACGTCGGCGGCCAGCATCCCGGTACGGCCGTCCTCGAAGGTCACCTGGGTCTCGACATGACAGCTGTCGACATCGGAATAAAGTGCCTCCACCAACTCTCCATAACGCTCCGCGATAAAGCTTCGGCGAACCTTGCGAGTGCGGGTCAACTCGCCGTCATCCGCATCCAGTTCCTTGTGCAGCACCAAGAACCGCTTGATCTGGGAGTTGCCAAGGAGGGGGTCGGCGGAGAGGTCTTCGTTCACCTTCTCCACGCACTCCTGGATCATGTCGTAGACGGTTGCCTGCGCAGCAAGGTCGGTATATCCCGAGTAGGCGATGTGCCGGCGCTCTGCCCAGTTGCCGACAGCCTCCAAATCAATGTTGATGAACACGGCGGTGTGCTCGCGTTGATCGCCGAAGGCCACGGCCTCTTTGATGAACGGAAAGAACTTCAGCTTATTTTCAATATACTTTGGCGCGAACATGGTGCCATCCCGGAGTTTTCCCACGTCCTTTGCCCGGTCGATAATCTTCAGATGGCCATTTTCGGCGAAGTAGCCTGCATCACCGGTAAACACCCAACCATCCTCGGTCTTGGTGCTAGCGGTAGCCTCGGGATTCTTGTAGTAAGAATGAAATACGCCTGGGCTGCGGTAGAGGACCTCACCATGGTCATCGATCCTGATCTCCACGTCGATGGCGGGGGTTCCCACGGTGTCGGGATAGATCTCACCGTCGGGTTGCACGCAGATGAATACCATCCCCTCGGTCTGACCGTACAACTGCTTGATATTGATACCCAGTGATCGGTAGAAGTCGAAGATTTCCGGACCAATGGCTTCACCGGCGGTGTAGGCCAAGCGGATCCTGCCAAGTCCTAGAACATCCCGCAGCGGTCCGTAAACGAAGAAGTTGCCCAAACGGTAGATCAGTCGCTCGATAACGGTGACCGGTTTATCGTCCAAGATACGGGTTCCCACCCGTTTGGCATGGTCCATGAAATAGTGGAACATCCATTGCTTAGGCCGGCTGGCATCCTCCATCCGGATCATTACCTGGGTTAGCATGTTTTCGTAAACCCGGGGGGGAGCGAAATAGTAGGTTGGCCCGATTTCCCGAAGATCGGTGAGTACCGTGGCCCCACTTTCCGGACAGCTCACGGTGAAACCCGCAACCAGGGACTGGGCATAGGAAAACAAGTTGTCTCCCACCCAGGCCATGGGCAGGTACGCCAGCACCTCCTCCTGATCGGTCAATCTTTCGCGGATAATTCCATTGCGGGCGGTAATAATGACATTGTCGTGGGTGAGAACCACCCCTTTGGGTTGGCCGGTTGTCCCCGAGGTGTAGAGCATGATAGCGATGTCTTGGCCGGTTACGGCGTTGGCAGCCTGCTCGAAGTATTCCGGGCTTCCGCTGTCGAAGCGGCGTCCTTCGTACTGGATATGGTCGATACTGGATAGGAAGGGATAGTCGTAGTGCCGCAAACCCCGAGGATCGTCGAAGAGAATGTGCTCGATACCAGGAGACTGTTTGCGAGCCTCCAGGAGCTTATCGACTTGCTCTTGGTCTTCAACAACAGCAAACCTAACATCGGCGTTTTCGAGCACGAAACTCATCTCTTCCGCCACTGAATCCTGGTACAGGGGGACCGGGATTCCGCCAAGGCACTGGGCGGCAGCCATGCTCCAGTACAGACGCGGCCGGTTGTCACCGACGATTGCTAGCTTGTCACCATGCCGAAAACCCAGTGATGCCAGCCCGCATGCGATGGCCTTGACTTCGTCGGCTACCTGGCGCCAGCTCCAAGATTGCCAGATGCCCAGATCCTTTTCCCGCATCGCGGTTTTGTCTCCCCGCACCTTGGCGTGGTTTAACAACAGCTTGGGAAAGGTATCGAGGAGCTGATCGCTCCCTGGTACGGAATGATCCGATGACATTCCAAATTTCCTCTCTCTTCCGGTCGTGGCGTTCTTACAGCGCCTTTGCCGCGCCCCGTGTTTCTCGTGCAGCCGGGTGCGCCTGTAACTCTTGTTATAATCCCGAGATACGAGCAATACCTCAGGGAAGTTATTAATGCGACATCAACACGGGTGTCGTCATGTGCGCTAGGATCTCCCGGGTTACTCCGCCCAACACGAGCTCCCGGAACCGCTGATGCCCGTAAGCCCCCATGACCAACAGGTCGGCGCGTTCGTCCGAGACAATATTCAATAACAGATTACCCTCATCGACACCCTGAGTGGAGAAATGGTCCGCTTCGGCGGGAATCCCATGCCGTTGCAGGTGTCTGACGATATCGGCAGAAGGAGTATCGCCGTGTCGCTTCCCCTTCTGATGGGGGTTGATAGCGACAACCTTCACTTTCTTAGCGTTTCCCATCAGGGGAATGGCGTCATTGACCGCACGCACCGACTCCCGAGCCGTGTTCCAGGCAATTACCACCCGTTTACCGAGCGTAGGAAACGTACCGGCGTAGGGGACCACCAGCACCGGACGCCCCGTTTCCAGCACCAGATGCCCGGCCATATCGGCCGGAATACTGCCATCGAACTTATCGGGATTGTGCTGGCCTACCAGGATGAGATCGGCGTGCTGCGAATAAAATACCAAATGGTTGGTGACTACGTCGTCCGAGCGGTCGAATGGGGCCGTTTCCCAGTGCAACTTGACCTTGGCCTTCTTGGCCATGGGTTGAAACTTGTCGCGAAGCTCGTTACTGGTCTGCTGATGGGTAGCGCGGCGTTTCTCCAGCCCGCTGGTACGACTTTCCAGATAGGTGTTGGCTTGAGAAAACAGCCCAGTCAGATCGGCACCCTGAGTTGCCGCCAGATCTAAGGCGAGCTTGACGCGTCTCTCGCAATCGGGCGTGCGGTCTATATGCACCAGGATATCTCTAAAGGCCACTGCCTCTGTCCTCCAGTCCTCGACCCCTGCGGTCTATTATTATCCGATCCCGGTTGTGGGGTTCCATCATACCGTTTTTCTGTAATATTTACGTTTACGTAAACGTAAATATTAGTATGCAAACACTAATGAAATTCACGTCCCGGGTCAACAGCGGAAACTGTTTTTGAAGGTTTTCCCTATTGCGGCCGTTCCTGGAAGGGGAAACGGTCGTCACATTCCGGCGTGATCCGGAATCTTTGCAGAGCGTAATTCCGGATAAATAGAATCCCCAGCCTCCCTTAGCACTAGAGTTTAGTAGCTTGAGGATCAAAAACCCATACCGAAAGGTTAGGGCGGGAAGAGGGGAGATACGGCAAATTTCAACCGTACCTCCCTAAAATATTTGGAATCAAGCACCTTTGAACGCGGCAGCGCGTTTTTCGACGAAGGCCGTCATGCCCTCTTTCTGGTCGCCAGACGAGAAACATAGCCCAAATACCTCGCTCTCGAGGATACAGGCATTGTCCAAATCCAGATCCTGGCCACGCTGTACCGCCTCCTTGGTAAGCCGTATCGCGATTGGGCCCTTGGCCATGATCATCTTGACGGTTTTCAGCGCTTTCTCCATGAGTTGATCCGCGGGATAGACATGATTGACCAAACCCCACTCCCGAGCCTCATCCGCCTTGACCTGGCGGCCGGTAACCAACAATTCCATGGCTCGTGCTCTGCCTATCAGGCGTGGTAGGCGCTGGGTTCCGCCAAAACCCGGCGTGATACCGAGACTCACCTCCGGTTGTCCAAATACCGCGTTTTCCGAGGCTAGGATCCAGTCACAGCTCATCGCCAATTCACAGCCCCCACCAAGGCAAAATCCGTTAACCAGGGCAATCGTGGGAATTGGCAACATCTCTAGGCGCCTAAAGGTGCGGATCCCACGCTGAGAAAATTCCCGAGCCTGCATGCAACTGATCTGTTGCATCTCGGGGATATCTGCACCTGCGACAAAGGCCTTGTCACCGGCCCCGGTAACCAGCAAGGCACGTGCGCTGCCATTGGCCTCCACAGTGCCGATAGCGTCCGCTATTTCGTCGATGGTTGCTCCATTAAGGGCATTGAAACTGCGGGGACGGTTGATCGTCAGCAGAAATACCCCAGGTTCGTGTTCTTCCAAAAGGATGTTTTCGTAGCTCATAGTCGGATATCACCCGAATCAATAGTCGTAAAAACCTTTGCCGCTTTTGCGGCCCAGATAACCTGCGTCGACCATGCGACGCAATAGAGGGCAGGGGCGGTACTTAGTATCACCCAGGCCCTCATGCAGCACCTCCATTACCGCCAGGCAGGTATCCAGGCCAATCAGATCAGCCAATGCCAAGGGCCCCATGGGATGTGCCATGCCCAGTTTCATCACGGTATCGATCGCCTCTACACTGGCGATTCCTTCGTTGAGAGTGTATACCGCTTCGTTGATCATCGGCAGTAGAATCCGGTTTGAGACAAAGCCAGGGGAATCGTTGACCTCCACGGGGGTCTTGCCGATATCCCGGGCAAGGGTCTCCACGACGGCGTACACATCGTCGCGGGTCTGCAGTGCGCGGATGATCTCCACGAGCTTCATCATGGGAACCGGATTCATGAAGTGCATGCCGATGACCTGGCCGGAACGCCGGGTTTCCCGAGCGATGCGGGTAAGCGAGATCGACGAGGTATTGCTGGCAAGGACAGCTTCCGGCTTGCAGACCTGGTCGAGGGTCCGAAATATCTCGCATTTTATCTCCAGGTTCTCGGTTGCCGCTTCCACTACCAGATCGACTTCGGACAATGCCTGGAGATCGGTGGCGCATTGGATGTTGGCTAGCGCATCGTTTTTCTGCAGTTCGCTGATCTTGTCCTTCTTGAGCATGCGGTCCAGACTGGTGGTGATCGTGGAGATGCCGTTGTCCAGCGCCTCCTGCGTTATATCCTGGAGTACAACGTTCAATCCGGATGCAGCGAATACTTGCGCAATACCGTTGCCCATGGTGCCGGCACCTACCACCCCTACAGACTTAATTTTCATGATTACCTCTGGTTCGATTGTTATTGCTGAAGCAACCAGGAACCATAGCCCTAGAGCGTGTCGCTGACAACCATTAATTTGGGGTTTGTGCGACGTCTGCTGGAACCAATCTCACCATGCGCCATTTTTTCTGGCGCAGACATTCATTCGGTGTCTGGAAGCGGCAACTTCCGCAGCCCTGAACCGGAGCGGCACCGCCAAACGGCGCAGCAACCTACATATTTCTGCGGTATTGTCCTCCCACCTCGTACAACGCATTAGACAACTCGCCCAGCGAGCAGTAACGTACCGCCTCCACCAACTCATTAAAGATATTACGGTTTTCGATGGCTGCCTGCCTTACACGGTCCAAGGCATTGGCAGAGTGCCCGCGATGGGTTTCCTGAAAGTGCCTCAGCCGCGCGATCTGGCTCTGCTTTTCCGTATCGGTGGATCTAGCAAGGACCAGGCTACCTTCTGTCCGGCCGTTGGGGTTTAGAAAGGTATTGACCCCGATGATTGGCAGACTGCCATCATGTTTTTTATGCTCATAGTGGAGCGATTCGTCCTGGATCTTGCCACGCTGGTAACCCGTCTCCATGGCACCCAGTACTCCTCCTCGGTCGGATATGCGCTCAAACTCTGACAGTACGGCCTCCTCCACAAGTTCAGTGAGCGTGTCGATAATAAAGGCGCCTTGATTGGGATTCTCGTTGCGCGCCAGTCCCCATTCGTTATTGATGATGAGCTGAATCGCCAAAGCCCTGCGAACCGACTCCTCGCTGGGCGTGGTGATTGCCTCGTCGTAGGCGTTGGTGTGCAAGCTATTGCAATTGTCGTAAATGGCAATCAGAGCCTGCAGGGTAGTGCGGATGTCATTGAAGTCCATCTCTTGAGCATGCAACGACCGGCCCGAGGTCTGTATGTGGTATTTAAGCTTCTGACTGCGTTCGTTGCCATGATAGTTGAAGCGCATCGCCACCGACCAAATGCGCCTTGCCACCCGGCCCATCACAGTGTACTCAGGATCCATGCCGTTGCTGAAGAAAAAGGATAGATTTGGGGCAAAATCGTCGATATGCATGCCTCTGGCCAGATAGGTTTCCACATAGGTGAA